>JAHLAX010000172.1 GCA_020625875.1 bacterium
GCAATACACATCGTCATCGAAGTCGACGTTTAGATTGTTATCTATTTTGAAATCTTCGAAAAGTCTCTTCGCTTCCGAAATATCATAAACGCAAAACTCAGTTGTGTCCAAGGTGTGCTTGTTACTATCGTACCATCTGAACCAGTACGTCTTCATAGACTTTCTTCCGTCATCAAAATCGAGCGCCGTTTCAGAGACTTCCGCGTAATTGTACAGAAGTCTAGTTTTGAATTCGTCTCTATTTTCGAGCATCTTGGCATACATGGCGTTCTCAACCTCAAGATCCTCTATGAGATTGTAGCCATCATCGAACATGCCAATTTTCCCCATAATTATACCCTCCTTAAAGTCCAATTAATCATTCACATCGATGCCCGTAATGTCCATAAAAATATCAGCATCGAAATTAGGAATCTCACGTACTGCATGCTTCTCATTGTCATCCATGTTGTTCCACATCTTTGCACATGCGGTTTTAAAATCTACAGTTTTTAAATATCCGCCAGTCGTTTCATACTCTGGATGTTCTTTCTTTTCTTCTTCTGTCATATCATCCGAATTAACCCACCAATCATCTTTATAGTGACTAGACAGTGTTAACATTCCGTCTGACTTTAGAAATTCACATCGGCTAATGTTGCAAGGCTTGTTAAATGCGATAACAGATGAGTCCTTTGTATTAAAAAATCCAGAAGAATAATCGATTTTATTCCAGCTTCCAGTATTCCAGCTTCCAGTATTCCAGCTTCCAGTATTCCAGCTTCCAGTATTCCAGCTTCCAGTATTCCAGCTTCCGGTATTACAGTTTCCAGAATTATAAATTCCAGTATTCCAGCTTCCGGTATTACAGTTTCCAGAATTATAAATTCCAGTATTCCAGCTTCCAGAATTATAAATTCCAGTATTCAAGTCTCCAGTATTCCAGTTTCCAGTATTCCAGTTTCCAGTATTCCCGTTTCCAGTATTATAGTTTCCAGAATTATAGTTTCCAGAATTCAAGTCTCCTGTATTGCAACGCCCAGTACAGCTGTGCCCCTCGTTCACGATATCAAGTAGTTCACGCCAAGAGATTTCTCGAATAATTGTGATTTTGTCAGTTACAGATTTATCGCCGTAAGTTTCAATTTTACCAATTGCTTCAATTTCTGCAATTTTGTTTTTACAATCAAATCTATAATAGTTGAAACAATCGCTTGCTTTCATGCAGAAGTGAAAACCAGACTCACATATCTTAATGCCACCACCATGTTCAAACGTTTTTCCAACTTCGTACTGAAATCCTCTACAGGTCCAGTCAGGATTAAAAACCTTATAACCTCTAACGCCCATAATTATACCTCCATAAAAATTTACTCAACAGGAAGACTTGAAATAAACTCAAAGGTTCTGTATTCTCTATTAAACCCGGGGGTGTTCATAGCCTCAAAGTGCTTGATGATGCTTTTAGTTATTTTAACATAAAGAGTGCGATCGTTATATTGAGATGCTGCTTTATAAAGCGGAAGTTTAAACTCTCTCCGGTCTAAGCAAAAAGCTGGGTAATCTTTAACGCAAAGATCATAAAGCTTGTTTACAAACTCGTCGATCTCGTAGTCACGAATGCAAACATCAACGTCTCCGTCTACAAATTCTTTAAACACCTTCTTCTGAGTAAGGGTATCCTGTTTCGGTTTCTTATACTCTCGCTCGAGCCTATCAACGGCAAGCTTAGCGCCTTTATAAAAATCAAACTTATCGTCAGCGTGGCATTTAGCAGACGCCTGACAAATAGCTTTCCCGTTTTCGATAAGCTTAGCAATAATTTCTCTGTCTCTTGTGTAAATAACAATTTTCTTACTCATAACTATTTTCCTCCTTGTAAAATATAAAAGATTAATAGCCCCTTACTGCCACTCTATATTTAAAGCCGTAATCCCTATTTCGATATGCCGTATCCGCCAAAAAGTCAATAAATTCATCGTTGGTTTTATACAACAGCTCTGACCAATCATTCCGTTCGTCATGGAGTTTTTCATTAAACACTGCTTTAAATGTGTCCGGTTGTCCATCAGCATCGATAACATCAAAAATATTAGAATCATAGCAATTAACGATCCTATATACCCACTTGTCATGTTCAAGTCGTTCTGCCATAAGCATTGTTTGTGGGAGCCACCCATCGCAATTTGTCCATACAGCATACACAAAATCGGAATTATCGATCGCGTTTACAATTTCTCTAATCATAACTATTTTCCTCCTCATTAGTCCATTCTCCGAAATCGTATGTCCATTGGTGTTCGATTACGATGTATCTAGTGTTAAATTTTCCAGAAGTCATGTTATTGAATTCAATATATTCATCTTTAACACATTCTGGACATAACGTTTTATTCTCTCTAGAGTCAATGCTATCATTACCCCAGTCATTATGTCCAGTCGCAACATCATAATAATCTACCAGTTTACGATCCGGAAAATGTTTCATACCGGGACGTACAGTCGTGTAGATACGTTCGTTGCATCTATCACAGTATATCGACGTACAAATAGTCTTCTTCTCGATAACTGCTCTGGTTACTTCATGCTTTACTTCCATCGTCATCACTCCCTTCGCAAGTTATGTGAATATCTCTCGGAAAATA
>JAHLAX010000077.1 GCA_020625875.1 bacterium
CGCGCCGAACGCGATACGAAGAAAGCCGCGGAGAAGTGGAACAGGAGAACGGAAAGGAGCGAAACATGAGCGAAGTACGGCTGATTGATGCGAATGCGATTATATCATTTGTTGATGCTGGACACTTGCGAAATCCGTTGGAATTGGCATGGTCGGACAACGATGTGGTTGACATGATTGAGGGCAGACCGACCGTGGACGCTGTGCCTGTGGTGAGGTGCAAGGAGTGTCAATGGTTTGATGCGAACGTCGATTATTATGATTCGTATTGCGATAAGAACGGAATCAGCGTTGAGGAAGATTTCTTCTGCGCGGACGGCGAACGAAAGGACGGAGAAAGGCGGTAAGGGATGGCAAACGACTTACACGATAAACTGGTCGAACACCTTGCGGCGATGCAAGAGTGCTGTGCTGCTTGCGAGGTCGAGAATGGAAAACACGACACATGGGTCATTCTGCGCGAACTGTGCAGAGCGATGTGGGCGGTGCTGACTTGGATTTTAAGGAGGGATGGAAATGGGAGACAGTAAGATTTGGTATTGCGAGGACACAGGGCATTGGTATCAGGACATCGACGGCATCCGGCTGGTGTATGAGGATGGGGAAATCGTCGGGTGGTATCGCCCTGACGGTTGGGGCGTGCAGATGCCTATGGACGGTTATGCGGCTATGGTCAGGGAGATGATTGAATAAAAAATGTTCTTGACAAACCCATAAAAGCGGATAAAATTTTTAGTGTGAAGAGCTGTCGAGAGGCGGCTCTTTTGTGTTTGGGAAGGGTCTTTTTGGTGTACTTTTTTCTACCTTCCCTTTGATGCAGCTCCTTGCGGGTGGGGCTGCATTTTCAGTTTGGCATAGAGCGCGGCTTGCAAGCGCGTTGGCACGGTTTCCTGCTCAACCGTGCCTTTTCTATGCCCTTTATTCGGAGCAGACAGGGAGCAGGTTATGATACATTTTGAAAACCGCGACTGCATGGACGCGCTGAAAGAGTTCCCCGACGGATTCTTCGACCTTGCTATTGTAGACCCTCCGTATGGTGACGGAAACCGTACAAACACGGTTGCATCGGGGGGGGTACTGGCAGAGGTTCGGAGGCAGGTTCGACAAGTACAAGGCACTTGCAACGAAAGAACGTGCGAAAACCGGACGGATCATGGGGTTATCCGAACTGGAGGAACTTGGGCGACGAAGTATGCAAAAAAATTGTTTCGTGGGACGTTGCGCCGGGGCAGGAGTATTTCGAGGAGCTGTTCCGCGTCTCACGGAATCAGATAATATGGGGGGGTAATTACTTCTCGCTTCCTCCGACAAGGTGTTTTCTGATTTGGCGCAAGCTGACAATTTCGGAATCGTTCTCGATGGCTATGTGCGAATACGCTTGGACATCGTTCAACGATAATGCAAAGTTTATAGAGATCGCTCCGCAAGGAGATCCGAACAGATTCCATCCGACGCAGAAGCCTATCAAGCTCTATCAATGGTGCCTTGACAAATACGCGAAGAAGGGCGACAAGATCCTCGATACGCACGTCGGGAGCGCGTCGTCGCTGATTGCTTGCGACAGGATGGGCTTCGATGTTTGGGGATATGAGATCGACGCTGACTATTACAAACTCGCAAATGAACGGATAGAGCGCGAACTTGCGCAGGGTACGCTGTTTTGATAGATTTGCAAACGCACAAAACGCGGCTTCTCATCGCCGAGTATGAGCTTGAACACACAACGAGCCCCAAAAGGCGGAGAGACTTGAAAAAATACATTGGCAGATTGCACAAGGAACGATCCGAGTGCATGAAGCATTTACGAGGCACTTATGGCGAATCTTCGTGCGCTGCTGCGGAAACTGCAAACCGCTCACACGGCAAAGGGGCGGCGCATTCTCGTCAATCAGTTTCAAAATTATAGCGAAAGGGCAGGGAGGATGGTGACGAAATACGTGCTATCGGAAAAGAGAAACGGAAAGCTCGTCAAAATCTTCGAGACATGGCAGATTCACGAGGCTGTGCAATTCCTTGCTGACGAGCTGAACAAATGAACCAACGGCAAATAGCCTTTGCCGAGTATTACATCCAAACGCAGAACGCAGCCGAAGCCGCACGACGCGCAGGGTATAGCAAAAAAGGAGCGAACGTAAAGGGCTCGCAGCTATTAGCAAACGCTAGCATTTCCGCATATATAGCCGCAAGGCTGAAACCGAAGGAAGAGAAGCTGATCGCGGATTCCAACGAGATCATGCAATTCTTCACGGACGCGATGCGCGGAAAGATCAAGGATCAATTCGGACTTGATGCGTCTTTATCGGACAGAATGACGGCGGCGAACTCGCTCCAAAAGATTCACGACGCAGGGCGGTCACGGAACACGGACGAGATCGACGAATCGCTTGCTCGTGCGCTTGAAGCGGCGGCAGGGGTGAAGGTCAATGGCGACGTTCCGATTTGAAAAGCTGTCCGCCCGCCAAAACCTCGTGTTCACTTGGTGGAGGCGAGAGGACTTCAAGAACCTCGACGGAATAATCTGCGACGGCTCGATCCGTTCCGGTAAGACCCTGCCGATGGCGGTATCGTTCATCCTGTGGGCGTTTGACACGTTCGACGGAGAAGCCTTCGGGCTATGCGGAAAGACGGTCGGGGCGTTCAGGCGGAATGTTTTGAAGAAGTACATAAAACCGATTCTCCCATCGCTTGGCTATGAAATATCCGAACGGATGAACGAGAACGCGCTCGTGATCCGGCACGCTGGACGGTCGAATACGTTCTACATCTTCGGCGGGCGTGACGAACGCGCACAGGATTCCGTGCAGGGCGCGACGCTGGCAGGTGCGCTATTCGATGAGGTCGCGCTGATGCCGGAGAGCTTCGTCAATCAGGTGCTGGCGCGGTGCTCGGTCGCAGGATCGAAGTTTTGGTTTAACTGCAATCCCGAATACCCGGCGCATTGGTTCCGGCAGGAGTGGATTCTGCGGTATAAGGAAAAGAACATCCTGTACCTGCATTTCACGATGGACGATAACCTGTCATTGTCGAAAGACGTGCGGGAACGTTATAAGCGGCTTTATACAGGGGTATTCTACAAGCGGTTTATCCTTGGGTTATGGACTGCTGCGACTGGCGTTATCTATCAGCAGATCGCGGACGACACTGAACACTATTTGATAGACGACCTGCCGCAGATATGGCATTGTACAATCGGTGTTGACTTCGGCGGCACGAAGTCGGCTCACGCTTTTGTATGCACAGGCTTCACAGCTGGGTACAAGAATATTGTCGTGTTGGACGAGTATTATCACGATAACGTGAAAGAGGGGCGACTGTCCCCGGCGCAGCTCGAACAGGCGTTCGTTGAGTTCGTCACGCGGGTGCGGTCGAAGTATCGCATCGTCGGGATTTACGCGGATAGTGCGGAGCAGACGCTGATTGAAGGCTTGCAAATGGCATTGATTCGGGCACGGATTCCGATCGAGGTGCATAACGCACAGAAACGCCCGATAAACGAGCGTATCGCGTTTTATAACTCGATTATTTCACAAGACAGGTTTCGTATCAATCGCAAGTGCAAAGCGGTTATTTCGGCGTTACAGGAAGCCGTATATGCGGATAAGAACGACGAACGGCTCGACAACGGAACGACAAACATTGACAGCTTGGACGCATTGGAATATTCAACGGAGAGGATGCAGGACGCGATCCTGCAAGTGGTTTGATGGAAAAGATTATTCAGTTTTTGAAGGCTCTCGGTTACACGACGGTCGACAAGAGTTATTATTCAATGATTCGCCTGTGGGAGCGTTGGTACAAGGGACGCGTTCCGTCTGTCCATAACTATATCCAGTACAACGGAAAGACGCGCATCAAACGCTGCCGGAAATCGCTCGGCATGGCGAAAAAGGTCTGCGAGGACTGGGCAAACCTGCTCCTGAACGAAAAGGTCGAGATCAAAGCCGACAATGAGGGAATCGACGCGGCGGTCGCGGATGTGCTGGAATACAACAAGTTCCGCACTTACGCGAACCAGCTCATCGAGAAGGCGTTCGCGGTCGGCACAGGCGCGTTCGTGGAGTACACGGACGGCGACGATGTTATTATCGACTACATTTCCGCACAGAGCATTTTCCCGCTTGCATGGGACAACGGAGATATTACGGAATGCGCGTTTGCGTCAGAGCGGAAAGTCGGCGACGAGCGGTTCGTTTATATCAATATCCACCGCATCGGTGAAGACGGAAACTATATCATCGAGAACCGATATGCAAAGGTAGACCGGACGAAGCTCGTCGAGGTTGACCTGCCGGAAGGGATCGCGGAGGTGGTCGAGACACGAAGCCCGATTCCGCGGTTTCAGATCATCTACCCGAACATCGCGAACAACGTTGACATGGCTTCTCCGCTTGGAATTTCGGTCTATGCAAATGCGCTGGATCAGTTGGAGACCTGCGACGTGATCTTCGACAGCCTATACAATGAGTTCAATCTCGGCCGGAAACGGATCATGGTTCCGCTCTCGATGGTGCGGATCATGCTGGAACAGAGCGACGGCGACACGATCCCGGTATTCGACGAAAACGACCTCGTCTTCTACGCGTATCAAACAGACGATAAGACGCAGAAGATCGACGAGATGAATGGCGAGCTCCGCATCGACGCGCACGTGAAGGGGCTGAATGAAGCCGTGAATATGTGCGGGTACAAATGCGGGTTTGGCGAGCACAAGTACAGATTCGATGGAAGCGGCACGATTACGGCAACGAAGACCGCAACGGAAGTCATCTCCGAGGAATCCGACCTGTTCCGTTCGGTGAAGAAGCACGAGGCGGTTATCGCTTCGGCGATTCGCGGACTTTATAAGGCGGTCGCGGTTATGCTCGGCTTCGCGACGGATTTCACGGTGTCGATCGACTTTGACGATTCCATCATTGAGGACAAAGCGACGGAACAAGCGCGGGATCGGCAGGATGTGGTCGACGGCATCATGAGCAAAGTCGAGTATCGGATGAAGTGGTATCACGAAACCGAAGCCGACGCGCTGGCAAAGGTGCAGGGCATTAGCTCTGCGGATGCAATCATGGGGTTCTGATAAATGATCGACTTCCGCTATCTTGACAGTTTGCCGGACGAGCTCGTCGAAATGTACGCCGAGACCGAGACGCGCATCCTTGCAGACATGGCGGAGCGGATCGCCTCAATGGATTTCTACGCGGCATCGGTGCAGTTTCAAGAGCGGATGCTGCAAGAGATGGGGCTCGAACACGCCTATATCACGAAAGAGCTGTCCGCGCTGACCGGGAAGACGGTCGCAGAGATCGAGAAGCTGATTTCCGACGCGGGCGCGGAAGTGCTGAAACAAAACGCTTTCCTCGATAAGCTCGGATTTGACGTTTCTGGAATTGCCGGGTCGGAGCGGTGGAAGAAACAGCTCGCCGAAGGGCTGCGGAAGACCTCGCTCCTGTTTTCCAACCTCACACGCACGACCGCGAACACGGCTTCTCGGCAGTTTGAAAAGGCTTGCGATCAAGCATACATGGACGTGACCTCGGGCGCGTTCTCGCCGCAGGAAGCAATCGCAAACGCGGTGCGGCGGCTATCCGCGCAGGGCGTGCGCACGGTCGAATATCACAACGGCGAGATCACGTATCACACCGATAATATCGACGTGGCGGTTCGGCGGGCGGTGCTGACAGGAGTAAATCAAACGACAGCAGAGCTCCAGCTTACCGCGAACGCAGAGCTCGGTCTTGATTTGGTCGAGGTTTCTGCGCACGCAGGGGCGCGTCCTTCGCATCAGGAATGGCAGGGCGGGATATATTCCCTGTCCGGCAAATCGCTGAAATACGGCGATTTCAGAGACGAGACAGGCTACGGCACAGGCGAGGGTCTATGCGGCTGGAACTGCCGTCACACGTTCTTCCCATACGTGGACGGCTCGCCTCGGGTATGGAACGAGGATGCGCTGTCACACTTGAACGACAAAACGGTCGAGTACAACGGCGAGATGCTGACCGAGTACGAAGCATCGCAAACGCAGAGATACATCGAA
>JAHLAX010000168.1 GCA_020625875.1 bacterium
CATTATCATTTATATCAAGCAAATAGCAAAATCTCTCGTGGCCAAGAGCCTTGTATTTCTCGCAAAGTGTATAAAATCGCGTGCCACCCTTTGTCAGATTGTAAATCTTGTCGTATAATTGTGATATTTTCAGGTAGGTGCATTTACTATAGCCTACAAGCGTATTATCCTGCTCTCTGCCGACCGAGAGGTATGTGAACATTCTGTCTTTTAACCACTGCGCAGGATGCTCGCCGATGATAGAACGCATATCCTGCACTTGCTCATATACATTATTGTCTGCGCTCATTAGCAAGGTGCTGAAAAGCGCAAGCTCTCTGTCGTGCGGGTCCTGATAATAATCTCCTATCATCAAAGGCAGCAGAGGTATTTCTCCAACCATCTTGAATTGTTCGGCTATCTTATGTAACCACGGAAGAAGATGTTTCTCTGCATAAAAAGTGAAATAACGGGAGATCGTCTTAACCTTCTGTATCGCCCTCTTTTGCTTTAAGATAGCCCCTTCTAAACTCTCCTTGTCAATCATCGCTCAAACCAGTTCTATGTATGATAAATTATATCCTCTTACAGCCCTGCCCTTCTTTATTGCTGTATAAGCTGCTTTGTATGGTATCGAAAGTACCTTACAACACTGGTGAAGGCTGCTAAAGACCTCACCAGTCTCAGCAACCTTCACCCTTCTTAACGATTTCTTTTTGTTTTGTTTTTTGAGTGCAGGTTTTATCAATATCTCTTTTGAAACTTCATGGTAGTCCGACAAGCGGTACACTTCGACCTCGCACCCTTTATATATCGCCTTTATATACGGTATTTCCGCAATGTTGTTAGAGTAGTGTGTACCTACACACTTACCACCAACAAAGCAATATACAACATATCTGTTACTCTTACTCATCCCAAAAGAGTTATTGATTTACTACATCCTACAACACCTCCACAAAAGATGTCTTTTTTATACCCTCACACTCCATGTCTTGCAAACCTTGTTTCATGTATTCCTGAGTCGCTTTTTCTGCGCCTGAAACATCGTTTGCGTAAACCCCTATCTTATACTTTGTCTTTTTCTCTGTTCCGTTTTCATTGATGAAAATATCGGCAAGTGTGGCAAGGTATATCGCCTCTCCATCTACACCTTTTGGCTCATTTGCAAACTCGCGTATCTGACTGCGCTTCACAGCCACGACATCGCACTCTCCGTTAAACAACTCCATCCCCTTCTGTTCAGCCTCGGCAAACAGTTCGCAGTCTTTTACAATGTAGTTGTCTGCCACTTCCTTGTCATTCCCCTTCGCATCCTGGATGGTATGCTTCACTTTAACTTCGTAATACATAACTTGTTGGTTTTTAGTTGATTAAAATTTATATTATTTTACACTCCAGTCTTGTGTCGGAAACTCTAGTTCCGCCTGCTCGCATTTCTTGTTCTTGTCGGATGTATAATAAATCCAGTCTAACACAGTCTTACCTTTATATCCCTTCTCCCAAACGAACCACGCATAGCTCACCGCACTGCTTGTATGTTCTTCAAAATTACCATTCTTACTACATATCAACC
>JAHLAX010000206.1 GCA_020625875.1 bacterium
CTTTATATTAAGCTCTGCATATCGATCATCCTTTGCTGCTGACTGATCATACGAGAAGCAGTCATAGCTAATTTCAACACAATCATAATCAATATGATAACCCAGTCCCCTTTTATTTGGTTGGATTATAAACTTATACTCAATAGATTGAACTCTTAGTGCAAATTTGCTGTTTTGGATATGTCGCATCCATTTTTCATTTTGAAGATCAATAGTAAAACTAATCTCAATTTTTTCACCTTTTGGCAAATTTGCGTTTGCAACATATTGAATGCCGCCTTGAAGAGCTATGGCATTATCTAAGCCATCAACAATGATGCTTTGAATAAAACGAAAAACATTTATTATATTAGATTTCCCCGCCGCATTTGCTCCAACGAGCATTGTAAACGGTGTAAATTCAATTTGCGCATCTTCTATGCTTTTGAAATTGTGTATTGTGATTTGTTTAATATACATTTTTTGAGTTCCTCCTCAGTTCCAGTGTAGTCGTAGGTATAGCTCACGCTCTCGTTCATCCGGTTTGTCGTCTTCACGAGGTTACCAAGCGCGTCGTATGCATACTTTGTTTCACGTCCAGCCGCGTCTTTTGTGGCGGTTACGTTGCCCTTTGCGTCGTAGGTGTACGTCGTGACAGATCCGAGCTTGTCCGTTGCGGTCGCCGTTCTGCCCCTTACGTCGTAGGTGTACGTTACGCTTTTTCCGAGCGCGTCGGTTACTGTGAGTACGTTTCCGTTCGCGTCATAGGTGTATGCCGTCGCGTTGCCCTCAGCGTCGGTCGACTGCGTTACTCTGCCGAGTGCGTCGTAGCTTGTCACTGCGCTGTTCCCAAGCGCGTCCGTTACCTTTACCGTCTGGTAGTTCTTGTTGTACTCGTATTTTGTTACGTTCCCCATCGCGTCGGTATACGTCTTCACGTTGCCGACGGAATTGTAGGGTGTACGTTACGCTGTTCCCTTCGCCGTCGGTAGCTTTGACCGTCCGTCCGAGAGCGTCGTACTCCGTTTCGCTCACGGTGTGGCCGTCTACCGTCGTCTTCGTTACGCTGCCGGTGGCGCTGTAGAAGTACTCCGTAACGTGGCTCTCCGCGTCGGTTACAGTCTTGCGTCTGCCGAGAGAGTCGTAAGTGTAAGTTGTTACCCCTCCGAGCTGATCCGTCACCGTCTCAGTCTGTCCGAGGGCGTTGTACGTATACGTTACCGTGCTCCCGTCAGCGTAGGTGGTCGTAAGTGGGCGGTTATCTCTGTTGTACGTGTAGGTCGTTACGTTGCCGAGAGGATCAGTTGAGGTTAGGAGATTTCCGACTTTGTCGTATGTATATGCCGTTCTTCCGTTCAGCTCGTCATAGCTTGAGATAACTCTTCCGACAGCGTCGTACTCCGTCCTCCGCTTCGTATTGTCCGCGTTGATCTCCTCAATAGTTCTCCCAAGCTTGTCGTAGACGTACTTCGTCACGTTACCGAGGGGATCGGTAGTAGAGAGCATATTCCCCGCAAGGTCGTAGGTGTAGGCTGTCACGTTTCCAAGTGCATCGGTTACAGACACGAGCCTTCCTACGTTGTCATATGCGTACTCTGTCGCGCTGCCCTCAGCGTCCACGGTCTTTAC
>JAHLAX010000175.1 GCA_020625875.1 bacterium
ACCTTTGATGTAGCAGGGTTGTTTCAAATATTAACTGGATTAGGGAGAAGCTCTGCTGAGAGTGTATTTCGTTAGATATCTCGTAACAGCAAAACTTATTTAATTGAGAGCTTAAAAGAATAGCGTCCATGTTATATTTTAGGTTCTGGCAATTCATTGTCTACAACAGAATTATATGAATTAGGTTTTAGAGCAGGAGTATCATATAATCGTCTTACTGGAGAAAGAGTATAGTGGGGAACATATGAAGTTTCTGGAAGCTCTGGCCCAGTACCAAGCCAATATAGCGCAGTAATTCCTATGGGAAGTTTTTTGTTTATTGCGACAGGAGCTTCTACAGATTTCCCCATTTATGGTAAGCTAAATCTGATTCCCGATATGTTATATTATAACAATACAACATCTGGTCTAACATCAAGTACAATTAAAGGCGCTATAGATGAAGTAGCAGCATCAATAGCAACTCGTATTCCTCCATGTCCGACCACAGCAGATGGAAACTATGTACTTAAATGCACAGTATCCAGCGGCACACCTACCTATTCATGGGTAGCTGAGGCGTAAGATAAACCTATAACCAAGGAGGAATAATCCTATGCCATTACTAAAGATTGGTGACTTTACCTGTAATGCCACCTTTCTGACCCGTAATGATCCAGAGTGGGATGGAAGAGAGGTCAAAACCATTACATTCCCAATGGGTGAAGACCATTCCATCCTACTTTAGGACGGGACTGAATGGGGCATACTGATTCCTGACCCACTAGAAGACGTATATATTGATAATAGTATGTATTCTCTTAGGGGAGACAGGACTGAACATAGAGATGGTACGGTTTCTCTAAAAATGGGGAAACCAATAACAAGAGAGGAGGACACTTAAAGTGGACATCCTTAAAATTAAAGGTGCGGACGGCCAATGGCATACCGTACCAGTCTTATCCACTGGAGTAAGTATAGATAGCATTGGAGAAGGGTTAAAGCTAGTTGAAGGAGTCTTAAGTGTGGACGCCGCGGATCAAGCAATTCCTAACAACCCTAAGCCTATTACATCTGGTGCAGTCTTTGCTCTTGTTGGAGATATTGAGCAAGCTCTGGCAGCTCTCTGAGAAACAGGAGATAATGATTTGTAAAGGAGAGATACCATGAGTATCAGAAGTGAAATTGAAAGAATTAGTAATGCGATTAGTGCCGCTTATCAAGCTGTAACGGCTAAAGGCGGCACTATTCCGCAAGATTTGAATTTGGCTAACCTACTTGCTTCTATTGCTTCTATTAAGGGAGTATAGACTATTGTGCCAAGCGCAGAGAGTGGGAGTGTGGCTAAATAGCTGTTGAGAATTTCTGAAGATATTGCAAGTGCTTATGACATTTGTGAGTTATCTGGTGCAACATTGCCAGTGCAGTAGACTATTGCTAATCTGGCTAATACTATAAATACTATTCCTACTGAAAGCTGGGAGTGGCCCGGATGGAATAATGCTACATGGGAAGATATTAACAATCTCTGCGTTGCAAAATAGCGTGGATGGATTAATACCTGGCCTTCTGATGTTGTTATCGGGGCTAAAAAAAGAATACGTCTACCATGGGATGAAGTAGACTATAACATATTTATGCGGGTTGTAGGTATAGATTTAGATGCCGATGGAACATTAACTTTCGCACCAGAGACGTTAATAGGAAGATATACATTTAGTTAGGATAGTAATATTGCAAACTATTATTCTGAATATAATAACTTTTTTATTAACAATGACGAAAGCTAGTGCAAAAGATTCTATGATTACTGTACATTAAAGCCATATATATTACCAGTACTGAAAGGAACGTGTATTACATCAGATTCTAATAGAAATGGTACTGCTGTATATAGAGAATAGGCAGTATGGCTATTTTCTGAAATGGAAGTAGGATTAGATACTAATTCTAGTATTAGTGCAAGTAATGCAACTCTGAATAATGCTGAATGTACATATGGTAAGAAATTCTCTTATCCTGGATTAAATACAGTAAGCTTAAGAACATTACAGAATATTGGGCCAAGTGAGACAAGATGGTTTTTAAGAGGGACTTATTATAAATATAGTAGTGCTACTTGTATTGTTGACAGTAATGGTGGGGCAGCTCAACAAAATGCTGGTACATCTAGA
>JAHLAX010000152.1 GCA_020625875.1 bacterium
CCCTGTAACAATAAGGTATACGGAAAAAGACGGGTATATGAAGCCCATTACATTTACAAACAAGCGCACACAGTTTGTAGAAGAGTTCAGGGCTGACAACCTTGCGAACTCAAAGAAGGCCATAGACATTCTTTCCGAAGTAAGGGAACTGTTCGAAAGAAAAGGAACCATCAAAACGGGAGAGAAAAAGGAAATCATCAGAAAACTGAACCAGCTCACGACAGAACTGACTGCAAATTCTGATTTTGCCATAAGGCAGTTCGACGAAGCCACGGAAAAAATCGTGACAGCAGCAAAAGGAGAAGTTGAAGCTTTTGTTGCAAACAAAATGCAGTCTATTGCGCTTGCAGCCATTGCCGAAGGCGGCGCAGACGCAATCGGAGACGGGAAGAGCATCATAAGCCTTCCGGACTGAAAAACATCATAATCTGTATCTGCCTGCAGGCATCAGCTGTCTGTAGGCTTTTTGGTATTTCCAGGATTGTTTCCCGGAAAAATCATATAATTTCATAAATGTACATCATTAAAGCATAAGTATTTTTTAAAAGAGGTGAAGATATGTCCATATACGATTTGCGCAACAAGAATTATGAATATGCCTTTATAAGAAGCATCATCATGGAAATCATGATGCGGAGACCGCAAGAAATAGAAGGTTTGTTTATGGAAGAACTTGATGAAAACATTGAGTTTATGAGGAAATACGGCAGTAAATATCTTTCTTACGGCGGAGGAAAGAAGCTGACTCTTTTACAGAAAGCAGAAACACTGTCTGAGCGTGCGCCGGATGCCAAAGAAGGAGACTGTCTTGAGAGAGAAAGGCTGTTCAATATTTATCACGACATACTTCCAAAAACAAAACGAGAGGCGTTGGATAACGTTGATTTAGGTCCAGACAAGCCACATATGGGTTTTTATGAATACATGAGCACATATCAGGACGTGGAAAGGACGGCGAACAAAATGTCTTACGGGAACGGGAAATCCCTCGGTCCGGACGGCATTATCTCATATGAGAACTATATAGAAAAAGCGTTCTGCTTGAAAAAGGGATTGTGGGAAACGGAAACAGTGAAAAAGGCTGTAAAAAAAGCATACAGGAGATTGTCTGAATACGTATGCGGGAAGCCGGAAGGCGAAGGAAGGACGGTATCAATAGATGCCGTAATCGCAAGTGCTATCACTGGTTTTAACAGATTTGTCCCGGAAACAGCTTCATGGACGACAAGGATGTTCGAGATTTATGTCCATGATGAAGAACGACAGATAAACGATGTGCAGATTTTCCCATTTCTTTTATTCAGCGGGATATCCAAATGGAGGACGGGGTTTGATAACGGACGGGAAGAATTTATCGAAATGTGCGGGATTGCTTCAGAAGCCGTCCTTATGGTCATAAAGGCATATATCTTATATTTCCTTTTTAAGCACCTTGGTGAAATACGGTATGCGGACAAGCTTTTTAAAAGCGCCATATCATTACCGGGACAGTTTGACAACGGCGAGATACTGTCAGAAGAAGACATGAGGTTTA
>JAHLAX010000121.1 GCA_020625875.1 bacterium
CCTAAAATCACCCCCATGACTCCGCTCATTGGCTCCGTCACGTTGTACTCGACCTGTCCTGACGTATCCTGGAATGAATATCCTGCAGAATAACGTGTGCTCAGGTTTGTAAATAGCGTGCCTTCGCAGAATGCCACGACAAGTCCCACGAGCACTGTTGCGACATAGTTCCTTTTCAGCGCCGCCTTTGACGCTTCTTTAAGTTCTTTTCTTGTCCACATTTTTTAATACCTCCGAAATACAGTTTTTTTGTCTGGACTATCGCATCCCATCTGCCGGATACGACAGTTTAACTATATCACACAGACGATTGAAAATAATACTGTTTTTTTTGATGTGTCAGCTTAAAAGCCTCATGTATCTGGCAAACGGGTCTTTCCCCGTCTCGAAACGGTCTTCTTCCTGTATGGGGACGGGCTTTTTTTCTTCTCCGTTGTTCCAATATGGATGCGTAAAGACCTTTTTAATGTTTTCTATGCTATTACAGAAATAAGGACCTGCAGCGGTGTTTGCATATGGCGATATGACGCTCATGCACCACTTATCGTCATTTGTCATATAGAACCCGACAGAGTAAATACATACTGGCTTTTCATGTTCCCAGTCTATGGCGGCAAGGACATTTAGCGCATATCTTTTTACGTTTTCATCGGAGGACATCTCTTCGCTGATATAAGACAGGCAGAAGCATTTCTGTCCGGAAATGAAATCGTACTGGCTGACATGGGTCGGATAAGAGCAACCGGAAGCCATATGGTCAAGACAGAATTTTTTCAGGCTGCATCTCTGTCCTGTCATTTTCGTGATTTCTTCTTCCGCTGTTTTGTGCATTTCTTCAACAATAACAGCGGCAATTTCAAAGTCTTCAGCCATCTGTCCTTCTTTTAAATAATCCAGCCCGCCAAGGCGCAACTGGACAGTCCTGTGTTTAAGCAGTTCGTCAAAATCGTATCTCTTAATCATCTGTACCCTTTCCGGCATCCAGCCCATTGGTCCGAAGATATCGTTCGCCCTTGAACCAATACCACAGTGCGTAAATCGGCGATATGCACCAGGGGGAGATATGCTTCCTGTCGTGTACCGCAAAATATCTTGTGTTTTCTTCCCCGGCATATAATGTCACAATCTTCACAGAGAAATCCCTCCCTTTTGGTGTAAATCAATATGTTGTATCGAACAGACTGTAGTCATCAAGGTAATGTGAAAGTTCACCCTTTTCCCGCTTATTGAACTTGACGACATAGGCGGGATACATCAGATACAGGTTCCTTTTTGCCCTTGTGACCGCAACATAAAAACACCTTAACTCTTCATCGTCTTCCTCGTCTCCTTCCTTTGTTGTCGGACATATGCCGTCTACGCAGTCGAGGATGATGACTGTATCAAATTCCAGTCCCTTGATGGAGTGGATAGTGCTGAGAACGAGCCTGTCTTCTTCATCTTCCTCTTTCCGCTTCCTGTCGAGCATTATATTATCAAGGAATTCCGCAATGCTTCCCGATTCTTCCGCCATGGAAGGAAACAGCGCAAGTTCCTGTATATCCTTGTTGAGCGTCCGGTATGCCTCGTCACGATTGCTCTCGTCGGATGTCACCATATGGTCTATGGCGTTTTTCCTTGTTTTTTCATAATGCTTAATCACAAGGTTTATGGTCTCTATACAGTCATCCCCAAAAAACCATAACTGGTAATTTTCATACAGGTCTTTAAGATGTTTGTAGAAAGCCCTTGTTGTGTAATTGTTCTCGATAAGGAGTTTTGCGCCTTTTTCTTTTGATAAAGAAGCAAGCCTGTGGGCATAAATGGGGCCGATTCCCTCATAAAGAGACAGTATCCTGTGCCATGCGACTTCATCATAGGGATTGACTATGACACGGAGATACATGATGACATCCAGAACAAAAGACATC
>JAHLAX010000207.1 GCA_020625875.1 bacterium
AGCTTTGTGAGGATATAGTCTTTCCATGCCTGTGTATTGAGCTTAATTACGCCGTTCTCTTCATACAGATAATCGAGGTAATCACTCGTCTCAGCGGCAAGAGCTTTGATGGTATCCGCAGACAGTCCCCCGGTCTCCATCTCTTTCTCCGCCGTCTCAATCAAGCCATACGCATCCTTTATATTTTTGATGCTTTCAGATAACTTATCATAGTTAATTGCTGCGTAAGTTGCGGCCTCCGCCGCCTCGGAAATGCTTGGGTTCATTTGATCCACCATTTCCAGCATCTGTTCCATCACAGGGATGTTGCCGCCGTATGCACTCCTGATCTGTTCTTTGATCGCAGCTAACTGTTCTTTTGTGGTAATTGACGACGCATTGATATTCATCTGAAGAAGCTCATTTTCTGCAAGCAGCGCATGATAATCATCATAAACCTGTTTTGCTTCTTCGTATCTTTTTCTAATACCACCAACACTTTGCGATAGAGAATCTAAAACCGTATCTTCTGCTTCTGTAAGTATTTCTCCACGTAGTGCCTTAGATTGTAGATCATTGATAGCTGTTTCCATCATATCAAGATATCGTTTTAACGCATCAATACCTACATATGATCCAATATTGCCACCTACCGAATATTGTGTATCTTTAATACCAAGATAGCGCGCCCAATCTTCATAAAAGTATCCAGTACCTACATCATCATATTTGTTTACATTTGGGAAGTATCTGCTCAGAACATCGGCAACTGCATTTTGGTTTGATTCAGATGTTATTACATGCCCCTCATGTACAAATCCATCGCTTAATGTTTTCCAAGCATCATTGTATGCCGCAGTTGCATCAGCAAGAGCAGATTCAACCGTGCGCTTCCGCTCCTCGTCGATCAATCCGAGACCGGTCTTCCGTTCTTTATTGACCTTTGCGATCGCATCCTTTTCAAGCCCATAGGTCTCAACGAGCTTCTGTTTCAAGCGGTCAAGTTCTCTTGTTTTGCTGGACTCATCCAACTCGCTGTCGATGATGCCGAGATACTCCTGCTGCAGATCTCGCAGCGTTTTCAACTTCTCTTTATTGGTCGAGATGGATTGTTTTGACTTCTCGATTGCTTCCTGTTCCGCACGCTTTGCGGCCTCTTCTGCTTCTTTGCGTTCTTCCACAGAATTCTTATATGCTTTGATAATAAGAATTGCAGCTGCCAAAACAGCAAGAAACGCAGCCATTCCGACTTTTGCGGCAGTAGCGGAGACGCCGACCGACTTCAACGCGGCAGACATGTTTGCAAACACGCCATTGGCGGTTGTACCGGCAGCAGCTGCAGCTGCTGAATTCGACTGCAAAAGTCTGAACGTCGTCGCAACTTGTTTGATATTTGAACCGATTGTAATAATCGCTTTTAACGGAGAAATAATTTTACCAAGCGCGGCAATAATTGCCTCCGCCTTGATAATAGCAATAATACCGGCAATCGAAAACAGTACTGTTCGCAAACCGCCGAGAATATTGATCAGCTTTGAAACTGTAGTGACGATACCGATCAAAGCCTTACCGAAATCAATAACACCCGTCAGGAAATCACTCGTCATCAGGGTCATCGCCAGTTCCTGGAAGGATGCCTTGAACTGATTGATATGCGCCTGGGCTGTCTCCATGTAGATGTCGTTTGCTCTTGTCGCAGCGCCGACAGTAGCCGCGCTGATGGACGTCGTATATGCATCAACA
>JAHLAX010000024.1 GCA_020625875.1 bacterium
CCCTTTAAAAAGGGGTACTATATAGGAGGAAAGAATATGAAAAAGAATATGCTGAGAATCGCGGCGTTGGTTGTCGCGGCGGTTCTTATGCTGTCGTGTTTCGCGGGCTGCGGCTCGGGCGACAGCGATGAAGCGAGAGTTTTCAGAACCTATAAGGACATCAAGAAAAGCGGAAAAATCAGAATCGGTGTGTCTTCGGACAACAACCCGATGAGCTTTGTTGACGAGAGCGGAGAATATCGCGGCTTTGAGGCTTCTTTCGCCAAGCGCCTCGCCGAGGAGCTTAAGGTTAAGCCCGTGTATGTTTCGGTCGAGAACGACAGCCGTATTAAGAATCTCGAAAACGGCAAGGTCGATGTGGTTATCGCGGGTTTTGCCGACGACAAAAACGCGGGCAAGTATGTTGACTTCGCGCTCCCGTATATGAAGACGGCTCTCGGCGCGGTTTGTTCTGACAAAAACAAGGTAAAGAGCCTTGATAAGCTCAACAAAAAAGACAGGGTAATCGTAATCTCGGGTTCGCCCGCGGCATATTATATGACGCAGAAGTACCCGAAAACCGCTCTGTCGGAGTGTGTTGACGAGAACGAGGCAATTTACGCGCTCAACATCAATAGGGGCGTAATATGGCTCGACAGCAACACAGAAACCGCCTCTTACGCTGAGGAGAACGACGGATATTCCCTCGCTATCAAGGAAGTGGGCGACGCTCAGAAGATAGCTCCAGCCGTATCAAAGGGCAACAAAACCCTGCTCAAAAAGATTAACAAAGCGGTCGAAAAGCTGGAGGACGAAAACTTTTTCAGCCTCGATTACGCCGACACCCTCGTGACATCATATGGCGAGGATTTTGAAAAGACGCTGCTTGTCAGTGAACAGTGAACAGTAATAAGTAATAGTTAATAAGTAATAAGTAATAAGTAATAAGTAATAAGTTAAAGCCTTAGGTTAGCGATAGACCTGAGGCTTTTTTCTTCCTACTAACAACTGACTACTAAAAAAACTCTGTTATTTTATAACAAAATGTATTATAATATAATCAATTCAGAATTATATGGAGTTTGTTATGGAAATCAGCTTGATGTATCCCGAAAACTATACAGAAAAAAGCGTCGCTCTGACTGACGAGTGCGTTAATGATTTGTCGATAGACTTTTTGCTCGAGGCGCTCACCGAGTCAAAAACCGAGCGCGAGCAGCTATCAAGGCTTATGAGCGAAATCTGTCCCGACCCCGAGGTCGCGCGGTACCGCTGCGGCGTTTTTGAGGATTTTTATAAACACAGGGAGCTCAGAGACGCTATGGAACAGCTTATTCCGCGGCTCGCCGATTTGAGGGATATAGAGCGCTTTCAGAAGGACCAGGAGGGCTCGGCGCTGTGGTCGCTCGTCAACCGCCTCAGAGAAATTGACGAGTATGTAAACTGCATCACAGAATTAAAAGGCACTCTCGAAAAGCTTGAGATAGAATCCGACGGCATCAAAAGGCTCAAAGACTTTGTCTCAAAAATCGACAGCGAAAGCGGTTTTGATGAGCTTCGAGCTGATATGGACGAGGTTTTCAACAAAATCAAAAGGCTCAAAAGCATCACAATCGGCGTCAACCTCGACGACCTTCTGCGCCCGAAATCAGCGGGCGTTGTGTCGCTCAACGATACGGAGTTCCGCGACTCGGGACTGATGCGCAGGTTTATGAAATTTGTGGACAAAAAGGAGCTCAACGAGGGCGTGAATATGGGGGAGAAAAGCCAGTTTCACCCCGCCAATCCCTCGACCTCACGGCTTGAGTTCGGCGCGGTTGTCGGCACGGGCTTTACCAATGATTTGCGTGCCGAGACCACCGCGGCGACAGGCTCTGACGCGCTCTCTAACGCGATAAGAAAGCCTGTGACCGATATAATGAGAAAGACAGTAAACGACATAAAATCCACGCTTAAGCGCTATGTCAACATCAGCGGCTACGCTCTCATAAAGCTTATGCCCGAGATACTTTTTTATGTTCGCTGGGCGGAGCTGATTGAGAGAATCCGCGACACGGGAATGCCCGTATGCAAGGCTGAAATCAGAGCCGCTGACGAGCGTTATGCTTCTTTTAAAGAAATATACAACCTCAAGCTCGCGATTAATAAGGCGAACGGCGAGGATATAAATATCATCACAAACGACATAGATTTCGACGACGAGCACAGAATTTTTATTCTGACAGGTCCCAACCGCGGCGGAAAAACTATCTTTACCCAAGCGGTCGGACTGGCGTTTTTGCTGGCGCAGTGGGGGATATATGTGCCCGCCGAGAGCGCCTCGCTAAGCCCCGTTGACAATATCTTTACGCATTTCCCCGCTGATGAGAACGAGACCGTTGACCTCGGACGGCTTGGCGAGGAGAGCAAGCGCCTTGCCGAGATTTTTGATATGGCGAGCGACAAGAGCCTTATGCTCCTCAACGAGAGCCTTGCCACAACGAGCGTCGCCGAGGGACTGTTTATCGCGAAGGACGTTGTAAAATCAATGCGCTATCTCGGCGCGAGAGCGGTTTTTAACACCCATATGCACGACCTCGCGCGCAGCCTTGACGAGCTCAACTCAGCCGAGGGCAGCAGCAGGGTAGAGAGCCTTGTCACGGGTATACACGACGGCGAGCGCAGCTTCAAGGTGTTGATTCTGCCGCCTCAGGGCGTCAGCTACGCCAAGGATATTGCGGTTAAATACGGCGTGACGTATGAGAAGATAAAGGAGACTATTGACCTGAAAGGTCAATAGTCAGTGAACAGTGGACAGTGAACAGTGAACAGTTGTGGTCGTGACGGACAAATCGGATTAATTCAAACATCGGTGCCCGAATGTATTAATATTGATATAAACTAATTAAACCTTGGAGTATGTTTTTACTCCAAGGTTTGTTTTTATTATCAGATGCCTATAAATAGTTCGGGAAACAAACTTTTCCATTATTACAATCTATGAACTCGACCTTCACTGTCCACTGTTAACTGTCAATTGGTATCAAAACATTAACTTTTGTTGACAAAAAATAGTAGATAATATATAATTATTTTGTTGTTTATCGACATTATTTAAATCTAAAAGGAGACGTAGAAAATGAAAAAAGTATTAGCATTAACACTCGCTATCGTTATGGTAGCGTCTATCGCTTTGCTCGCCGGCTGCGGCTCGAGCGACACAAAGTCAGACACAAAGGCTGACGACGCAAAGACATATATCATCTATTCCGATAACTCTTTCGCGCCTTTCGAGTATCTTGACACAAAGACAAAGAAGTATGTCGGCGTTGATATGGACATTATGGAGGCTGTAGCCAAGGATCAGGGCTTTAAGTACGAGATGCACAACGAGGGCTTTGACGCTTCGATGAGCGCTGTACAGTCAGGTCAGGCTGACGGTATGATCGCGGGTATGACGATCAACGACGAAAGAAAGAAAACCTTTGATTTCTCAGCTCCTTACTTTGATGACGGTCAGGTTATCGCCGCTAAGAAGGGCACAAAGATTGCTGACCTCAAGGGCAAGACCGTAGCTGTTAAGAACGGCACAGCGGGCAAGGATTACGCTGAAGAAGTTAAGGATGACTACGGCTTCAAGATTAACTACTACAAGGATTCTCCCTCAATGTATCAGGCTGTTCAGACAGGCGTTGACGTTGCTTGCTTCGAGGATTTCTCGGTTATCGCTTACTCAATCAAGACAGGCGAGGTTAAGCTTCAGCTGCTCAACGACGAGCCTTTCAACGTAAAGGGCTACGGCTTCGCTGTTAAGAAGGGCCAGAACGCTGACCTCCTCAAGATGTTTGACAAGGGTCTCAAGAACATTAAGAAGAGCGGCGAGCTCAAGAAGATTCTCGCGAAGTACGGTTATTAATTAATATATTTTAAGCATCAGGGACTGGCTCAATAGTCAGTCCCATGTTATTAAAAGCTTCGATTTTACGGATATTTTTTGATAAGGCAGTTGTAGTTTTATGGATTTTAGCAGAGTTTTTAGCGAGGCGTTACCGCTGTTGCTCGACGGTCTTAAGATGACCGTCCTCACGTCGCTGGCGTCTATCGCGATAGGTATGGTTATCGGACTCTTTGTATGTCTGATGAAGATGTCAAAGAACATCGTGCTGCGCGCTATAGCGGGCGTTTATATCTGGATTATCAGAGGTACGCCTATGCTTGTACAGGCGTTGATTATATTCCTCGGTATTCCTCAGCTTATTCAGCTTTTTGCCCCCGGATTCCGTCTTGACGCGATTACGGCGGGTATCATTACCCTGTCAATCAACGCGGGCGCTTATCTCGCCGAGATTTACCGCGGCGGTATTATGGCTGTACCCAAGGGACAGAGCGAGGCGGCGCGTTCGCTGGGCTTGTCAAAGAGCAAGACAATGCGCAAGGTTATTCTGCCCCAGGCGCTTAAGTTTTCAATCCCGTCTTTGGTCAACCAGTTTATCATCACCATCAAGGATACCTCGATTCTCACCGTTATCGGTATGGCCGAGATTGTCAACAAGGCTCAACAGTACGTTGGCTCAACATTCGTATATTTCGAAACCTACACGGTTGTAGCGCTGATGTATCTGGCTATTATCTCGCTTTTGATGCTGCTTTCGAACTATATCGAAAAGAAATTAAAATATGAAGGGAAGAAATAACGATGACAGTAACTAACAAAAACAATCAAAAGATTATCGTAACCGACCTTCATAAGTATTTTGACAAAAACGAGGTTTTAAAGGGCGTTAACGCCGTTATCACCGAGGGCGAGGTTGTGTGCGTAATCGGTCCCTCAGGCTCGGGTAAAAGTACGTTTTTGCGCTGCCTTAACAAGCTCGAGGAGGTAACATCGGGCAAGATTGTTGTTGACGGGGTTGAAATAACCAACAAAAAGGTCGATATAAACAAGGTCAGGGAAAACATAGGAATGGTATTTCAGCAGTTCAATCTTTTCCCCAATATGACCGTTAAAAAGAATATTATGATGGCTCCCGTGGAGCTTAAGAAGATGAAGCCGCTGGAGGCTGACAAGAAGGCTATGGAGCTTCTGGAGCGCGTAGGTCTCGCCGACAAGGCGGCGGCGTACCCCGGGGAGCTCTCGGGCGGACAGCAGCAGCGTGTGGCTATCGCCAGAGCGCTCGCTATGAACCCCGATATTATGCTCTTTGACGAGCCGACCTCGGCGCTTGACCCCGAGATGGTAGGCGAGGTTCTTGACGTTATGAAGGAGCTTGCCGCCGAGGGTATGACAATGGTTGTCGTAACCCACGAGATGGGCTTTGCCAGAGAGGTTGCCGACCGTGTGCTGTTTATGGCTGACGGCGGAATTATGGAGGAGGGTACTCCCGAACAGCTCTTCGGAAATCCCCAGAACGAGCGTACTCAGGACTTCCTCAGGAAAGTGCTTTAAAAAAACCGCCGAAAGGCGGTTTTTTGAGTGGTAAGTAGTAAGTGGTAAGTAATAAGTAATAAGTAATAAGTAATAAGTTAAAGCCTTAGGTTCTGCGATAAACCTAAGGCTTTAATTAGTTTATATGGCTCCCCCAACGGAGGAAGGCTGATTCTTATACATTCGCTCCTGATTTAGTCAAAAGCTTTCTGTACGCTTTCTTCTTCGCCTTTGGCAGGCTGTATTTTATCTTCTTTGATTTCGGGAATGCGGCTTTGCCGATTTTCTTGATTGTCTTTGAAGCTATGGTAACCTTAGTGAGCTTTTTGAGCTTGTTAAAAGCCTTGGCGGCAATCGCCGTAACCTTATATTTTTTGCCCTGCGCCTTGATTGTCGCGGGGATTTTTATTGTCTTGGCGGTTTTGCTCTTGGCTCCCGTGACGGTTACCGTGCGGGTTTTTGAGACTGAGGTGATTTTGTAGTTGAGCCCGCCGACAGTCACCTTGTCGCCCTTTTTGAGCGGAACGGGATTTACCTTTATCTGGCAGATTAACGGTGTGTGTGAGCCGTAATTGGTCACGATAACAAAAGCCGTTCCCGCCTTTTTGCCGTAGATAAAGCCGTTTTTGTCGACCGTGACAACTTTTTTGTTGGTTGAAGTAAACTGAATATCGCTCAGAGCCCATAATGACTTGGGAGGTTTATTGAGCTTGACCTGAGAATACTTGCCCTTGGTTACGCTTATAGACGCTTTTTCGATTTTTGTTTTAACGTCGTTGTCATCATAATCGCCGATTATTATGGTGCAGGTGGCTTTCTTCTTGCCGAGAGTAGCCGTAACCTTTACCTCACCCTCGACTACGAGCGGAGTAATATAGCCGTCAGAGGTGATTTTGGCGACGCTATTGTCGCTGACCTTCCAGCTTATCTTGCTTTTGTCGGCGTTAAAGGGCATAATCGAAATCGGAATCTCGTATGAGTCATAGTCGTCGAAGTTGCTGTAGTAGTTGCCGTAGAGATATAGATTCTTATATGGAAAAGCTATTTTTTGCGCCGACGAGCTTTCAGATACTTTTTTCCATTTGGCGTAGAAGTTAACTGTTGTATTGACTTTGTCAAACACATAGCTGTCTATGCACTCCTCGTAGCCGTTGTCTTTGGTGTACCAGTTGACGAAGGTGTAGCCCTTCTTGGTCGGCTGAGCGGGGAGGTTGGAGAGCAAATCATCGTTTGTGCAGGTTGTCTGATTATAGAGCTTGTTGTCAACCTTGAAGTTCACATTATAAACGGGTGTTAAGAACTCGTCAATATTCTCGTCAAACCAGGTGATTCTCTCGCTTATCCAATTTTTGAGACGCTCAACCTCACTGTCGAAGTTTACATCAACAGGAGTATAATCTCCGCCGTAGGTCGGGCTGATTACATCGTAATCTGCTTTTGCTTTGTTGTTTACGACGGCATAATCGCCATAGGGGTAATAGCTTTCGTCGTGGATGGTCTTTGTGGCGTAATAGTTCGCCTTTTGTGAGTAATAGAGGGATTTAGCGTAAGCCTTAAGCTTTCCGTCGTCTTTTATCGAATCCTCAAGAATCGTCTTGACCTCAGCCCAGCGCTTTTTGAATTTGGCGAAAAATTCAGGGTCGCTGAAAAGCTTGTTGAACCATGGTGTTGACTGACAGCAGGTGCCGTCTGTGTAGTTTCCGTCAAATTCTGTGGCGCCCCACGCTACATAGTCAAAGTCCCACAGCGGGCCCCAGTAGAGCTTGCCGCCGCGCTTTTTGTAGAGGTATGTGCTGCCGCTGCCGAAGGCGTCGCCGTTTAAGGAGAACTCCTGAACGAGATAATAGTCTATAGCCGCGTCAACGTCAATATACTCGGAATAATGCTTGCCCTCGCTGTCGCGGAAGTCCTTTGAATAGATAGCTTCCTCGGTCTTTTTGAGGTAGTTGCTGATGTAGTTGTACTGAGCTTCGTTTGTGTATTCGCTGAAGTCGGGGTTTTCGAGCAAGAAGCTCTGATTATCGGTGGTAATCATTCTGTACTCGCCGCTTTCTTCGCCCAGCGACAACAGGTATCCGCCCGAAATATCGTCGCCCTCGCTCAGCTCAGGAGTATCCTCGAGATCATCAATATCAACTCTCGACTTGCCGATACGAATCTGCTCGCAGAGATAGTAGCTGCCGAGGTACTGACCGTTCATAACAAGGTCAATGAACACACACTGGGGCGTGAACTCCATACCCATTTTTTCGCCCAGCCAGTAGGTGTATTTGTTTCTGAGCATTGTGTAGTCGTAGTAGTTGGCGAGCAGTATCCAATGCTTGTTGGCGCCCATTCCGAAGAAATCCTGCTTCTTCT
This sequence comes from bacterium, assembly GCA_020625875.1. Lineage (GTDB taxonomy): Bacteria > Bacillota > Clostridia > Oscillospirales > Acutalibacteraceae > Ruminococcoides. The sequence goes on from JAHLAX010000024.1 coordinate 7,742, forward strand.
CGAGCTTGAATTTATAGGGGAGCTTCGGCGTGCCCCAGGTTGAGTTGCCTCGACCGCGGATGTACTCGAGCTCATAGGTGCCTGTTGTGTAAGTCTTGTCGCTGTATTCAGATTTATAGCCGTCGGGAACATTAACGGTTATATTGCCGTAGCACTCGGTTTTGTGGTCTGTGTCGTTGTTCATCTCAGCGATGGAACCGTCGCTCTCGTCAATATTTACGTCCACGACAGGAACTGTGTTGGCTGTGAAGAAAACGCTTCTGAGCAGTACGCTGGCGCTTGTCGAGCCGAGACTCTCGTCATAAACAAGTCCGAATCCAACCTTGTGCTTGCCTGTAAGATTAAGTGCGGACAAGTCCACGCACATATTCTTATTGACTGTCCATGTGCCCTTCTTGTTCTGCTTGGGCAGGGCAAAGGTCGCCTCGGGCGTTGCGTTGTTGTCGAGGTATACGGCGATGCTTGCCTTGACCTTGCGCTCGGTAACGCCGTTGATTACAAGTCTCGAAACCTTCTGTTCGCCGAAGTCAAGCTCGTCAGTCAGCTCAAGCTTAAGGGCGTTCAGTTTGTCGGTTTTGCCCTCGATTACAAGTCCGCCGTAGGTTTCGCTCGCTGTGAGCTTAGCGGTGTCGTCGCCGCTCGCTGTGAGTTTTTCGCTTGTATAAAGAGTGCTGAAATCAAGCTTGTCGTAACCGTTCGGAACAGTCACGAGCGGTTGAGTGGCGCTGTCGTCGTTTTCGGCGGCGCTTACGGGCGCTGAGATTGCCCCCGCCTCAAATATAAAGAGCGCGCAGATAAAAACGGCGATTACGCCTGTTAATCGTTTTAGTTTCATATTTTCCACCTCCGTTTATATGCTTATTTTACACCTTTTTCGTATTTTAATCAATAAAAAAACGAATAAAACCTTGCAAAAATTTCTGCTGTAAGTTATACTGAAAATAATTATAAGATTATGAAGGGAAGTTTTGAAATGAAGAAGATTTTGTCTGTTCTTTTATGTTTGACGATGATAGTCGGTATGGCTGTTGTTATGATGCCCGCCGACGCGGCTTCATCGCGGAAAAACGCCTCAGGCTACAACCAGAAAACTCCGCTCGAAAACGCGGACGATTTTTCGTGGGATAACGCCTCGGTCTATTTTCTTCTAAC
>JAHLAX010000208.1 GCA_020625875.1 bacterium
AGGGGATTATGTGGCTGGTATCGACTGGGGAGGTGGTAAGAATTCAGATGATAACAATTCCGACTTTACGGCTATATCAATATTGAACAATTTACGCCAGCAGACATTATTAAAGTATCAGAACAATTTGGATGAAACACAGACTATAAAATGGATAGTGGACATATTGCATGAGAACAAGGTAAAAAAGTCGGTGGTGGAAAAGAATTCAATTGGTGCGGTATATCTGGGCCTATTGAAAAAAGAGGTGGCAAAAAGAGGCATAATTTGCCAAATCATAACACTGAACAACACAAATGAAAAGAAGAATGAATTATACCAGGACCTTATAGTTAATGTCCAGAATGAAACAATCCAATTGCTACCAGACAATGAATTAAAGATGGAAATGGCTGTATTAAAGATGGAAAAGACCAAGACAGGAAAAATAACCTACAATGCAATGAAACCTTACCACGATGATTGTCTGGATGCCACAGCTTTTGCATTACACGGATTAAAGAGTGGAACCTATGTGTACTCTAAATAAAATTAAAATAAAAGAAAATAAAACTAAATAAACCAGAATAAAAATGGAGATAAAGATTAAAAAAAGCTGGGATGATGTAACCATCGGACAGTATATCGCATTAAAATCAATGGATAATACCGATTACCCTGAGCTAATCGACAAAGGTATCTTTATGGTGGACACTATCTATGAAATAGACTCCAAAAACATACCGTACACGGCTTTCAACCAGTTGCTGGACTCAATTAATAAATTCATAGGGGAGCGGCCTCAAAAACAAAAGGCAAAGCCCAGTTACATATTGAATGGCACCAAATATGAGCTTGATATGAACTACACCAATTTCACCACCAGCCAATTCATAGACTTTACAAGCTACCGCAAAACCAATGATGAAGTTGGAATGCTTTCAAGTGTGCTAATTCCAGAAAAACATACATATATGGATGGATATGACATAGAAAAGGTGAAAAATGACATAGAAAACTACCTTTCTGTTACAGAGGGTATGGCCATAGTGAATTTTTTTTTGGTTGCCTCGACTCGATTTATGCAGCTTATCCTCAGTTATTTACGAAGAAAACTGACGAACAGGAAAATGAAGAAGATGTCGAGGGAACAGAAGGAAGTGATAACCAAGGAGATAACCCGATTAGCGAAAATTATGGATGCCTACCTTATGTCCTGACATACTGTAAATTAACTAATGAGACTTTAAGTAAAGCTTTAAATGAAAGTATAATCCAGGTGCTGTTAATTGCAAATTATGAACTGGACCGACTGGAATTCGAGAAACAGAATTTGAAAATTAAATAAAAAGTTGTATATTAATTAACAGATATATACATTATAAATTAAAAATTTTCCATATTATTTCCGAAGAGCGACCTTTGACATGAGGCCGCTTTTTTCTTTTTACTCTCCTGTTAATATTTTTAATTAAAACAGAATTAAATATTATGGCAGATGTTAATGTTGATATAATTAAAATCGATACCTCCCAGGCTACCAGTTCAATGGGTAATCTCAAAAAGGAACTGAAGGACACCAGGACCCGTATGATTGAGCTCAGAATGGCAGGTAAGGAAACTAGTGAAGAATACAAGAATTTGGCACAGAAGGCTGGCGATTTGTCCAGGGCTATGAGGCTTGCAAGTAATGATGTGAATGAAGCCAGTACCACTTTTACAAATACGGTAAAATATGTGTCAGGCTCCCTTGCTGGCGTGTCTGGCGCTGTCCAGGCTTGCACAGGTGCTTTGTCACTGATGGGTGTGGAGATGGGCAATGACAGTAAATTGATGAAGATGTTGGTGGCCGCTATGAGTGTAACCAGTGGCTTACAGGCTATCCAGAGTAGTGTCGAAGCCTTCAAATTATTAGCCACCAATATTAAAAGA
>JAHLAX010000025.1 GCA_020625875.1 bacterium
ACGAAGATTAACTTCCTCTTTGTCAAGAACGGCGTTCAGTCCGACGAGCTCACCCGTGACACAGGCGAGTGGTGGTACAAGAACAACCGCTGGTATTCAAAGGATCCCTCTCAGGCAGGCTCCTACGAGCGCTCGGATATGCGTGAGGACAGTATTTACTTTGTAATTACTACACGTTTCTATGACGGCGACAAAAACAACAATGTTCACTGCTGGGATGACGCCCACGCCAACAACCCCGACAGCGACCCCGCTTGGCGCGGCGACTTTAAGGGACTTATCCAAAAGCTCGACTATATTAAGGCGCTCGGATTCTCCGCAATATGGGTTACTCCTGTTGTAGAAAACGCTTCGGGTTATGACTATCACGGCTATCATGCTCTTGACTTCTCGAAGGTTGACCCCCGTTACGAAAGCAAAGGAGCTACTTTCCAGGATTTGATCGACGCGTGCCATGAAAAGGGTATGAAGCTTATTCAGGACGTTGTATGGAATCATACAGGCAACTGGGGTGAAGCTTACCTTTGTCCGATGTTCAAGAAGAACTATTCCAAAGACCTTTCCACAGCTGATTGTATGGAGGTTATCCCTGGAAGCGAAATGGCGACAGGTTATCCCAATTACGCGAACCTTACGGGAGCTGAGCAGTTCCAGGCTCGTCTTGATGTTATGCAGGGAACAAGAAACACCAAGTATAACTCAAAAGCTTACTATCATGATCCCGAAAACGCGGGCTGGGGACAGGCTACCGAGCAGACAGGCTCAATCGAAGGCGACTGCCGTGACGTCAACACAGAGAATCAGCCTGTAGCCGATTATATCTATCAGGCTTATTCACAGTATGTTGATATGGGCGTCGACGCGTTCCGTCTTGATACCGAAAAGCATATCAACCGCTGGACGCTGAACAGCGCTTATTTCCCCAAATTTATGAATAATAATGATAGCAAGAACTTCTTTATCTTCGGCGAGGTTTGCGCGCGCTGGAGATCGGTAATAAATGAGGGCGGTCTTTCCGACTCACCTTGTTTCTATACATGGAAAGAAACGGACAGCAAGTGGCTAAACAACTGGAGCACAACTCCCTTTACCGACTCATCACATAACGGCCATAATATAAAGCTTTCTATGGACCACTACGGTCAGTATCAGACGCAAGGCGGTTCCGAAACAAGCAATAACGCCAGACTCAACGGCGTAACGTATCACACTCCCGACTACTCAAAGTCCAACCGCACAGGCGTTATAGACTTCCCGACACACTGGAATTTCCAGGACGCGAACAGCGCGTTTGGTATAGCTTCAAGTAATGAGGATACATTCTACAACGATTCTACATGGAATGTTACATATGTTGACTCTCACGACTACGGCCCTGACGGAATTTCAACAATTCGTTATAATCAGGGTGAGCAGGCTTGGGCCGAGAATATGGATATGATGTTCACTTTCCGCGGAATCCCCTGTATTTATTACGGTTCCGAGATAGAGTTCCAAAAGGGCGCTACAATTGACGTAGGCCCCAACGCTCCTCTCTCAACAACAGGCCGCGCGTATTTCGGTGATAACATCGAAGGAAATGTTACAGCCACTGGCTTTGGCACATATACCGCCAGCGGTAATGTTAACACCACCTTGAACAAGTCGCTCGCGCAGCACGTAAGAAAGCTCAATATGATTAGAAGAGCTGTTCCCGCGCTTCAGAAAGGCCAGTATACAACGAGCAACGTCAGCAACGGCAATATTGCTTTTACCCGCAGATACACAGCTGACGGCGTTGATTCTCTTGCCTGCGTAGCAATATCGGGCGGCGCGACATTCAGCAGTCTTCCGAACGGAACTTACGTTGACGCCGTAACAGGCGCCCAGAAGACAGTATCGAACGGTACTCTCGTTTCCGACAGCGTAGGTAAATCCAATATGAGAGTTTGGGTTCTTAAGAACAGCGGCTCCAAAGTAAACGGAAGCATCGGCGGTACAGGCACTTACTTAAAATAAGTTGCAATTTAAAACGAATTGTGTTATAATATTCTTCTAAAGATTTATTGTGCACATTTCTAAACCAATAAACATTAAAGGGATGGTGCGAGCCATCCCTTTGCGTTTGTATATTGTTTTGAGTGCTTTTATTGTCAACCTGAGCGAAGCGAAGGATCTTAAAAGATTCTTCGTCGCAAGCTCCTCAGAATGACAGGCACAACGTTTTATTCATAGTATTGAAAGGAGTTGAAGTTATGCCGAGAGATCTAGCGTATTATGATACTAATAAACAAATCAGTAAACTCGCGGGCAAGCTTTATAAAAACTCTGTAATCGATAAGGACTTATACGCCAAATACGACGTTAAGCGAGGTCTGCGCGATATTGACGGAAAAGGCGTTCGAACAGGTCTTACCGATATTTCCGAAATACTCCAGAACAAGATTGTCGACGGAAAAACAGTACCCGCCGATGGTATGCTGTATTACCGCGGTTACAATATCGAGGATATTGTCGACGGTTTTGTAGCGGACGGTCGTTTTGGTTTTGAGGAGGTTGCGTACCTTCTTTTATTCGGAGAAATGCCGACAAAAAAGGCGCTCGATAATTTCAAAGAAATTCTCGGCTCATATCGTGTGTTGCCCACAAACTTTGTGCGCGACGTAATTATGAAAGCCCCGTCGGCTGATATGATGAACACCTTGGCGCGTTCGGTTCTGACGCTGTATTGTTATGATTCAAACCCCAACGACACCTCAATCGAGAACGTTCTCAGACAGTCTATGCAGCTTATTTCTGTATTTCCGCTGCTCTCTGTTTACGGATACCAGGCGTATAATCATTATCTGCGCAACCAGAGCCTGTTTATTCATGTTCCCGACCCGAATAAATCTACTGCCGAGGTTGTTCTTACGCTCCTTCGTCCCGACCAGCAATATACCGAACTCGAGGCGAGAGTGCTTGATATGGCGCTGGTGCTCCACGCTGAGCACGGCGGCGGTAACAACTCCTCGTTCACAACTCACGTTGTAACCTCGTCGGGTACCGACACATATTCGGCGATTTCCTCCGCGCTCTGTTCACTTAAGGGACCAAAGCACGGCGGCGCGAATGTAAGAGTAAGCAAGATGTTTGAGGACTTAAAAATCAATGTTCATGATTGGACAGACGATGAGGCGATCGCGACATATCTTTCTAATATTATTGATAAAAAGGCGTTTGACCGCAGCGGTCTTATCTATGGTATGGGTCACGCGGTGTACACAATTTCCGACCCCAGAGCCAGAATTCTAAAGAGCTTTACTCAAAGACTCGCGAAGGCAAAAGGGCTTGAGGATGAATATGACTTATATGCCCGCGTTGAGCGTCTGGCTCCTGAGGTAATCGGTCAGAAAAAGCATATTTACAAGGGCGTTTCGGCTAATGTCGATTTTTACAGCGGGTTTATTTATAATATGCTTGACCTTCCCACAGAGCTCTACACACCGATTTTCGCTATTGCGAGAATTGCGGGCTGGAGCGCTCACCGTATGGAAGAGCTTATAAACGGTAACAAGATTATTCGTCCCGCGTATCTTGGTATAGCGAACCATAAGGATTATAAAAAGCTGGACGAAAGATAAAACAACTTAACAGCAATAATTAAAGGGCAGCCGTTTGGCTGCCCTTGTGTTTTATAATAGGTTATTTTACTTTAATTTTAACAACTACGTTCTTGGACTTAGCTTTATAAGCCGTGGTGCCCTTGGCTGTTACCTTGAATGTTACCTTATAGGTCTTGCCTTTCTTGAGGCCCTTCTTAACGGTAAT
>JAHLAX010000001.1 GCA_020625875.1 bacterium
AAATAACAAACGAAGAAAGACGGACAGCTTGAAAACTGTCCGTCTCACATAAAGGAATATGTGGTTGTATAAAGTATCTATATGAGCAACAGGCAACTGGACTGTTTTCTTTATCCGCCTTCCGACTCCCTCCCATCTCATTTCACCAAAAACTAACAGCACCCTTTATGGGTGCTGTTAGTTTTCTGGTGGAGATGGGGGGAGTCGGACCCCCGTCCGAAAGTCTGTTGCCAAGGCTTTCTACGAGTGTAGTTATTGTATTGGAATTCCCGTCATAAGCCGCCCAATAACAGGCTGATTAATCAGGTAGCCTCTACTTTATGACCTGTGCTGAGACAAGCTCAGGTTCACATTTACCGCTTAGTCGATGCCCTTGGCAGAGCCGCGGTTTACTCTGTCAGGACAAGCCGCTTACGCAGCTAATGCAACAGTCTTAGTGTTGTCGATTATTTTTAAGTTGCGGCTTTTAAAGCGGGTCCGCGCCGCTACTCGCTTACCAAGGTTCAAAACCCCCGTCGAAACCATTACATCCCCGAATATAATATAACCTTATAAGCTTCCCCCGCTTGCGGGGGAAGGTGGCACGCCACAGGCGTGACGGATAGGGGCTAGGTCAGTTATCAGTTGTGGGCGGGCTTTGCCCGCACCCGATAATAAACTGTTACCTGTTACTTGTTAACTGTTAACTGGTTTAATATTGTCTTTCCTTAAGCGCTCTCTCAATCGAGCGTTTGGCGGATTTCTTTGCCATATCCTCGCGCTTGTCATAGAGCTTTTTGCCCTTGCACAAGCCGATTTCTAGCTTTATATTGCTGCCTTTAAAGTACAGACTGAGCGGAATAATTGAATACCCCTGCTGTTGAGTTTGTCCGAAAAGCTTGTTGATTTCTTTTTTATGCATCAAAAGCTTGCGAACTCTGAGCGGGTCCTTGCACCACATCGCGCCCTGTTCATAGACGGACACATGCATACCGTTGACAAAAATTTCGCCTTTTACTATTGAGCACCAGCTGTCCTTTAGGTTTACTCGACCGCCTCTGATAGACTTAACCTCAGAACCCATAAGCGAAATACCCGCCTCATAGGTTTCAATAATAAAGTAGTCGTGATATGCTTTTTTGTTTTTCGCGATAGTTTTTATAGAGTCGCTCAAAGTTCGTTTCTTCCTTCCAAAGCTCTGGCGAGCGTAACCTGGTCAGCGTACTCAAGGTCGCCGCCTACAGGTATACCGTAAGCCAGACGCGTAACCTTTACGCCCATAGGCTTTAATAAGCGTGACAGATACATCGCCGTAGCGTCACCCTCGACCGTAGGATTGGTCGCCATAATAACCTCGCTTATATCTCCGCTGAGTCTCGCGATAAGCTCCTTGATGCTCAAATCGTCGGGACCAATATCGTTAAGAGGGGAGATAGCGCCGTGCAGCACATGGTAGGTTCCCTTGTATTCGTTAGTCGCCTCCATAGCCATTGCGTCGCGCGGAGTTTCAACTACGCATATAACGTTCTTGTCGCGCTTTTCACTTTTGCAAACAGGGCAGACTTCCTCATCTGTCAGGTTACAGCAGATTTTACAGTAGTGGATTTTTTCGTGAGCTTCAATGATAGCGTCCGAAAAAGCCTCCGCTTCTGTTTTTGACATATTCAATACATAATATGCAAGTCTTTGCGCTGTTTTGTAGCCGATGCCGGGCATTTTTTCAAACTGCTCCACAAGATTCTCGAGCGGAGCTACGTTGTAGCTTGCCATAATTAAAACAGTCCCGGGATATTAAGACCGCCCGAGAGCGCGCCCATAGTTTCTTCCTTGTCCTGATTAGCCGCTCTGAGAGCTTCATTTGTCGCCGCCATAACGAGGTCCGCGAGCATCTCAGCGTCATCGGGATCTATAACCTCGGGATCGATGTCGATAGACTTAACCTCAAGCTTGCCTGTTACAACAACCTTAACGGCACCGCCGCCGGCGCTTGCGGAATATTCCTTCTGCTCAAGCTCCGCTGTAGCTGTTTCCATAGCTTCCTGCATCTTCTGAGCCTGACGAGCAAGCTGCTGCATATTGCCGCCGCCACCGCCGCCGTAGCCCTGTGGTAATCTTGCTTTCATATTAATCATCCTTTCTTTTTAGTCCCCTTTTTCAAAGGGGGAAGAAATCAGTGGAACTGATTTCAGGGGGATTATTATTTCTTTTTATGAACGTTATTCTTTTATTCCTCTCCGACCTCTATACCTTTGCTTTTTAAATCAGCGATAAGGTCAGTGAGCGGGTCGTTTTTTACCTCTTTTTTCTCAGGCTTTTTATATGGTCCTAATTTATAGGTCTTGCCTGTGATTTCCTGAACGGCTTTTCTCATATTGGCTCTGCGAACGCTATCCTTCATAAATTCAAACACAGTATCGTTACTTGTGTCTATAAGAAGATAATCACCGCTTACATACGCTTTGGCGTCAGAGAACGCGGAGCCGATATACTTTGAATACTTTTTAATGTTTTCTACAACCTCAGGCCACTGCCTGAACGGTTTAGCGTTATTGTAAAGCTCGTCAACATTAACACTTGATTTCTTAACGGGCTTTGGTTCGGTCTTACGTTCTGAAATCGGTTCGGGTGAATCTTCGACAGGAGGGGGAGGGAGCTCTTCTTCAACATTAATCTCTGGTGCTTGTGCGGTTTCTTCGATGAGTTCAGGTTCTTCCTCCATAACTTCTTCAACTATATCCTCAACGACTTCCTGCTCCTCGGGTTCATTCGTTTGCTTAATCGCGATACCTGATTTAAGCGCTTTTTCGAGCGCCGAAACCCTAGCCGTTAGTGCTTCGTTAGTGCCCTCTAGTTCGGGAGCCGAGAGCTTTACCAAAGCCATCTCAAGCTCCGTTTTGTTGCTGTTGCCCTTGCCCATGCGCTTGTACGAGTTCTGAAGCACGTCCATAATGTATACAATCTCGCCGAGAGTGAGGTAGTCGCTCTGCAGCTGCGCGTCCTCAAATTCCTCGTCGGACATAACAATCATATCTCTCGGATGACGCGTCGCCTTAATCATCATAAGGCTTCTGAAATGGTCGAGCAACTCATCGCATAGCCTTGCCATATCCTTGCTTTCGGCGTGAAGTCGGCTGATAATCTCGAGCGCCTTCGCGGTGTTTTTGTTTATACAGGCGCTGGCGAGCTCAAAGAGATAATCCTTTCTGACAAGCCCGGCGGCTTCGCGCACAACGTCAACAGTTATTGTGTTTGAGTTACTAAGACAACGGTCGGTGAGGGAGAGGGCGTCACGCATCGCGCCGTCAGACAGAGCCGCGATTAATCTCGCCGCGTCGTCGTTAATAACAGCGCCTTCCTGCTCGACAACATAGTTAAGTCTCGCTGTAATAGCTTCGGGAGCTATACGGTGAAAGTCAAAGCGCTGACATCTCGACAGAATAGTGGGCAGCAGCTTGTGAACCTCGGTTGTAGCGAGGATAAAAATCACGTGTTCGGGTGGCTCTTCGAGAATTTTTAACAGAGCGTTAAACGCGGGCTCGGTGAGCATATGAACCTCGTCTACGATATATACGCGGTACTTAGCTCTCGCGGGGCGGAACTGCGCCTCGTCAATTATGTCGCGGATGTCGTCTATGCCGCGGTTGGAAGCGGCGTCCATCTCAACAACGTCAAGAATACTGCCGTCGTCAATGCCTTTGCAGTTCTCGCAGATTCCGCACGGGTCGCCGTCTTGCAAATCAAGACAGTTAACAGCCTTGGCGAGTATTTTGGCGCAGGTAGTTTTACCTGTTCCGCGTGAGCCTGTGAACAGATAGGCGTGGTTTATTCTGCCAGCCTTTAAGGCGTTCTGCAGCGTCTTGGTAACCTGTGGCTGACCGACAACGTCCTCGAACTTTTGCGGCCGCCATTTGCGGTATAGCACCTGATACACAATACCCGCTCCTTTCAAATGCGTTAAATAAAAATTGCAAACCGTAATGCCTTACGGCTCTCATTTGAATAAGTGAACGACAGACTTACTGCATCGCATCGGTGGTGATGCTTAATGCTGCTCGGTTCCCCGCCTGACATGGTTCACAGACCCCAATCGTGCAGGGCCTGCCGCTCACTTATTCAAACGAACTAACAGTTTGCAACACATATATATTAGCACATAATCATTATAAAATCAATAGTTTTTATGAAAGTAATCAGCAGTCAACGAGCAGTAAGCGGGAAGTATAAAGCCGTAAGCTCCGATATAGAACTTACGGCTTGATTTCACCACTAATTAGTTATTAATTAATTTATCCTCGTCAGACCAGCTGTAGAGCTTTCTGATGTCTTTACCGATAACCTCGGCAGGATGCTCAGCGGCGAGCTTTCTCATAGCTTTGAAGTGAACCTGTCCGCCAGCGTCAGACATATCAAGCAGGAATTCCTTGGCGAATGTGCCGTCCTGAATGTCGGAAAGAACCTTCTTCATAGCTTTCTTAGTGTCCTCAGTGATAATCTTGGGACCTGTTACATAGTCGCCGTACTCAGCTGTGTTGGAAATAGAGTATCTCATACCGGCGAAGCCTGACTGATAAATAAGGTCAACGATGAGCTTCATCTCGTGAATGCACTCGAAGTAAGCGTTTCTGGGATCGTAGCCAGCCTCAACGAGAGTCTCGAAGCCTGCCTGCATAAGAGCGCAAACGCCGCCGCAAAGTACAGCCTGCTCGCCGAAGAGGTCTGTTTCTGTCTCTGTTCTGAATGTTGTCTCGAGGATACCCGCTCTTGCGCCGCCGATGCCTGCGCCGTATGCGAGAGCCTTGTCGAGAGCCTGACCTGTAGCGTCCTGATAAACAGCTACGAGACAGGGTGTGCCCTTGCCAACCTGATACTCTGAACGTACTGTGTGACCGGGAGCCTTGGGCGCGATCATTGTAACGTCAACGTCAGCGGGGGGAACGATCTGACCGAAGTGAATGTTGAAGCCGTGAGCGAACATAAGCATATTGCCAGCCTCAAGGTTGGGAGCGATGTCGTTCTTATAGAGCTTAGCCTGCTTCTCGTCGTTGATAAGAATCATGATGACGTCAGCCTTCTTAGCAGCTTCAGCCGCTGTGAATACCTCAAAGCCCTGCTCCTCGGCTCTCTTCCAGCTTCTTGAGCCTTCGTAGAGACCGATGATAACGTTCATTCCGCTCTCCTTAAGGTTAAGAGCGTGAGCGTGACCCTGGCTGCCGTAACCGATGATGGCTATAGTCTTGCCCTCTAAGAGAGAAAGGTTACAGTCTGCCTGATAGAAAATTTTTGCGTTTGACATTTTTGATTTCCTCCTTGGATTTATCAATGAAAATATAAAATAAACATTTTTGTACCCCTTTTTAAAGGGGTCAAAATTATTAAATGCAAAGCATTTTAATTTTGGGGGATTATCTTTTTTGCTATGAGCATTTATAAAGAGGATCGCTACGCTGGACAATCCCTCGAAATCAATAGATTTCGGTCCCTTTAAAAAGGGACACTATTCTGTAAGAGTTTTAAACTCTCAGCCCTGTTTTGCCCTTTTCAATCGCGACAGTACCTGTCTGTACCATCTCGCGTATGCCGTAGGGTTTGAGCAAGTCGATTAACGTAGCCATTTTTTCAGCTGTCTCACAGTACTCGATAGTTATTGTCGAGCTTGATACGTCAACTACGTTAGCGTGATTCATTTCGGCAATTTTGATAATTTCAAAGCGTTTGGCGGCGGGGCAGTGAACTTTAATTAAACTGAGCTCTCTGCTGATGAACTCGCCGTCAACAAGCCTTTTAACCTTGATAACAGGGATTACCTTGTTGAGCTGTTTTTCAATCTGCTCAACCATATGCTCGTCACAGTCGCTTACAACCGTGATTCTCGAAACAGTCGGGTCGTTAGTAACACCAACCGCGAGAGAGTCGATGTTAAAACCTCTGCGCGAGAACATTCCCGAAATCTTTGAAAGTACGCCCGCCTGGTTTTCAACAAGAATTGATAATGTATATTTCATAGCGAGCCTCCTTAAAGAATTGACGGAGTGTCGGGATGAACACGGCACACAAGCACAAACGGCTTGTCGCTCTCGACAATCTTGTTGATGTATTTTTCAGCGTCCTCGTTGGAGCTTACTTCGGCTGAGTCGATACCGTAAGCTTTAGCTATAGCGACAATATCGGGCTCCTCGTTGAGTACGGTTGCGGAGTGTCGGTAATTGTACAAATTATCCTGAAGCTCTCTGACCATACCGAGACGGTAGTTGCGCATTACGATAATCTTGATGTTTAGATTTTCCTGCGCAATTGTCGATAGCTCGTTCATACCCATCTGGAAGCTTCCGTCGCCGCATACTACAACAACGTCGCGCTTTTTAAGCCCGAGCTTGGCGCCGATAGCCGCGGGGATTGAGTAACCCATCGTGCCCATACCGCCTGTTGTGAAGAACCTGCCCTCACGAATGCGGAAGTTGTTGGCGCACCAGATCTGGTTCTGACCTACGTCCGCGCAGAGTATAGCCTTCGCCTTGAGCATAGAGCTTAGGTTGCCGATTAAGGTTCTCGGCTCAACATAACCGTCAAAGGTTGTGATTTTATTCTGGTAATGAGCTTTAAGGTCTTTAACCTCAGCGTCCCATTCAGCATTTATCTTGAAGTCGCCGATTTCTTCGGTAAGATTTTTTAATACGTTGTTCATATCTCCGACTATCGGAATATCAACCTTAACGTTCTTTCCGATTTCGGCGGGATCAATGTCGATATGTATTATTTTAGTTGTGTTCTCCATCTGGTCGGGAGCCGCTATAGCTCTGTCACCGAGACGAGCGCCGCAAACTATAGCGAGGTCCGTTCTGTGCAGCGCCTTGTTAGCACAACGCCTGCCATGTGTTCCGAGCATACCGAGGTATAGGGGATTATCACTCGGAATAACGCCTATACCCATCATAGTCGAGAGGATAGGAATCTGTGTGTTCTCGGCGAATTTCTGCAGCTTAAGCTTCGCGCCCGAGCTTAATACGCCGCCGCCAGATACGATAATCGGTCTTTTGGCTTTTTTGATAAGCTCCGCTGCTTTCTTGACCTGAACAGAATGCCCTTTTGTGTTGGGCTTGTAGCCCTTGATGTCAACCGTTTCGGGATATTCAAAGCTCTCGATTGAGTTAGTCTGAATATCCATAGGAATATCTATAAGCACAGGACCTGGTCTGCCTGTCGCGGCAATATGAAAAGCCTCTTTGAATACGCGCGGCAAATCCTCGGTTTTCTTTACAAGATAGCTGTGCTTGGTAAAAGGCTCACACGCGCCCGTGATGTCGGCTTCCTGAAAGCTGTCGCTTCCGAGTAAATCAGAACGAACCTGACCTGTAATCGCGATAATCGGGATAGAATCCATATACGCGGTAGCAATACCTGTAATGAGGTTTGTTGCTCCTGGACCTGACGTCGCGACGCATACTCCGGGCTTCATACGCGCGCGGGCATAGCCGCTTGCGGCGTGAGCCGCGTTCTGTTCCTGGCGTACAAGCACGTGGTGAATATCTTTGGATTCATATATCGCGTCATAAAACGGACAAATAGTCGCGCCCGGATAGCCAAAGACAGTGTCAACGCCTTCAGCCAATAAGCACTTAACCATAATATCTGCGCCGTTAATCATCCGAATTTCTCCCTTTTTTCATACTTAACCTACATTATAGTACAAATATGCGAAAAAGTAAAGACTTTTAGTAAAGAAAACAGCCTTCCCGAAAGAAGGCTGTTAGCTTATAATTTGATTTTAAGTAATCTCATCGCCCAAAGCACGCATATTACGCACACGCCCGTATCGGCGAGCACTCCGAGCCATATGGGCGCGAACCCGAGCGCCGCGAGAATTATTACCAGCGCTTTTACAGCGAGCGAGAAGCTGATGTTCGTCTTTGCTGTATTTACAGTTTTCTTAGCTATTTTAAAAGCTTTAGGCAGAGCTTTCAGATTGCCTGAACTCAATACCGCGTCCGCCGAAGCGATTGCAGCGTCAGAGCCCAGTCCCATAGCTATACCACAGTCAGCCGCAGTTATAACAGGCGCGTCGTTGATTCCGTCGCCCGCAAAGGCTACTGTTCTACCTTCGGCTTTCAGATTGGTTAAGATGTCCAGCTTATCCTGCGGAAGCAATCCGCAGTGAATCTCGTCAATCTGTAATTCTTTGCTTACGTTCTCCGCGTTTTTGGCGTCATCGCCTGTGAGTATAACAGTAGTTTTGTTGATGCTTTTAATCACATTTTTAGCTTCTTTCCTTACAGTATCGCGAAGCTCAAACCGACCAATGATTTCTCCGTCGTATACAAGACTGATTCCCGCGTTGCCGTCGCTTTCGCAGGAAATAGTTTTGCCCTTGTACTGAGCGCTTACACCCTTGCCTGACTGCTCGCTGTATGAGCTCATTTCAATAGCTTCACCGCCATACGCGTTTACTATTGCCCGGGCAATAGGGTGGGTTGAGTTCTTTTCAACACTTGCCGCCAGAGCGAGAATATCACTATCAGTATAATTCTTATAAGGAATAATATTGATAACTTCAAGCTTTCCCTCAGTGAGTGTTCCCGTTTTGTCAAATACCATTGTGTCAACCTTGTTGAGCGCCTCTAGATATTTGCCGCCCTTAATCAGAACGCCAGCTTTAGACGCTCTGCCGATGCCCGAGTAATAGGCGAGAGGTACCGAAATAACAATAGCGCAAGGACAGGAAGCTACCAGACATACCAGGCCTCTGTAAATCCAGTCTGTCCAATTTCCGAGGAATATCGGAGGGATAACCGCTATAATAACAGCGATTACCATAACGATAGGAGTATAAATTCTGGCAAATCGTGAAATCAGCTTTTCGTTGTCGCTCTTGGTTTCGCTCGCGTTCTCGACAAGCTTTATAATCCTGCTTGCTGTTGAGTCGCTGTACGCTTTTGTAGTTCTGGCTTTTACAAGATTGTCGCCGTTTATCATACCGCTGAGCAGCTGCGAGCCTTTTTTGCATTCCACGGGCATACTTTCGCCCGTAATCGCTGAAGCGTCAAAGTTTCCCGTCCCTTCTGTAATTACACAGTCGAGAGGCACTCGCTCGTGGGGCTTGATTATAATGTCGCTGCCGACGGCAATATGCTCGGCTTTGACCGTTTTTTCAACTCCGTCGATAATGACATTTGCAGTATCAGGCTGAATATTAGCGAGTTTTTCGATGCTTTTGCGTGAGTTTTCGACAGCCTTATCCTCGATGATTTCACCGATTCCGAACAGTATCGTTACCATAGCGCCCTCAACAAACTCGCCGAGTATAAACGCCGCGATAACCGCTACGGTCATAAGAGTTGTTTCGTCAATCTTTCTGTTTATAACAGATTTAATTCCTTCTATACACACCTCATAGCCTGAGAGTATAATAGCTATTCCCGCTACAATACCGACGGCAATTTTACTGATGCCCAGAATCTCAAGAACTAAAGCTGCAACAGCAAAAACTATAGATATTATGAGGATAATTAATCCTAATTTAGAGTTATCATTATCATGATGATGTTCATGATTGTGCTCGTGATTGTGTTCGTGTTCGTGACAAGCGCAGTGTTCGTGTTTACAAGCCATTCCTCATTTCTCCTTTCTTATGATAGATATAAAACGATGAACGATTCCTCTTTATCCAAAAATTAATAGAGTCTGAATGGTGAGCGGGATATAGATTTGAGATAGGAACGTTCACGTATGATGTGGACATATAAAAAATTATTCAAGGACGTGGTCAAGCCCCATTTCGATAATCTTTTTAACATGGTCATCGTCAAGACTGTAGTAAATCTGCTTGCCGTCCCTGCGGATTTTAACGAGCTTGTTTGTCCTTAAAACTCTCAGCTGGTGAGAGATTGTGCTCTGCTCCATATTGAGAGTCTCGGCGATTTCGCCGACAGAGTTTTCACCGTCAAACAGGGTATACATTATTCTCAGCCTTGTTGAGTCGCCGAAAACCTTGAATAAATCGGCGAGTTCAAAGAGTATTTCGAGTTCGGGTATTTTATCTTTCATAATAACCTCCAATGAACACTTGAATATATGAATAATCGTTCATATGTTATTAAAAGTATACTACTTATATCTTTACCTGTCAAGTATTATTATCAAAATAAATGCTTGTTTTCGTTTTGATGATGTGCTATTATATTTATCGGTGTCAAATAATGTAGATTAATAGGAGAAACATATGAAGCGTTTTCTTTCTTCGATATTATCAATTACTCTTATAGCCTCTCTTATTCTTTCTTTCGCTTCCTGCGGAGAATCTGATAATTCTGATGAATCGACAGCAGCCACCGAGGTAATATCTGTTCCTGAGGTAAATGCCGAGCAAAATAATTCAGCGAAAAAAAATAAGACCAAGGCTGTTTCAAAAAGCGTAAACGTGTCGAAAATTACATATAAGATTAACCCAAAATTTCAGTCAATGCTTGAGAATAAGCTCGCTGAGAACGATTTTAACGGTGTTGTCCGCGTCAGTAAAAACGGAAAGGTTATCTGTGAGGCGGCTAACGGTACAATGTCAACAAAGAGCAAGAAAAAGTTAACGCCAAAAACTCAGTTCGCCATCGCTTCGTGCTCCAAGCAGTTTACCGCCGCGGCGATTATGATTCTTAAACAGGACGGCAAGCTAAGCGTTAACGATAAGCTTATTAAGTATTTTAAGACATATAAACACGGAAAAAAGCTTACGGTAAAGCACCTGTTGACTATGCGTTCGGGTATTCCCGACTTCCTGAATGAAAACGGTTCATTCAAAAAGTATGATATAAAGAGAACAGCTTCAATAAGAGAGAACCGCAATATTACAAAAAGATGGATTCTTTCACAAGACCTTAAATTCACACCAGGCGGCTTATACGACTATAATAACTCAAATTATTTTCTGCTCGCCGAAATTGTTGAAAAGGTCTCGGGACAAAGCTTCTCCGATTTTTTGAGTGAACGTATTTTTGAGCCGCTCGGTATGACTCATACAGGCTCCAATGAAAAATACGGTTATTCAAAGAATATTGCTGTTTCCGACAAAGACCCGTGGGATTTGCCTGGAATTGACGAGAGCAAACAGCCTTTGACCATAAGAGTAAGAGGACTGAATGTCGGCAACGGCGGGCTTGTATCCACCGTGGAAGATATAGACAAGTGGCTTGCTTCTTTGCGTGAAAATACAATACTCACTAAAGAGAGCGTCAAGGAGATGTCTACAGATTATAACAAAGACGCCGAGCATTACGGCTATGGGGTAAAGGTAATCGCCAACGACGGCGCAATCTGGCACGTCGGCGCGCTTGATTATTACGCGTCGTTCACCTATACCATCCCGTCTAAGGGTTATAATTTTGTCGCTGTCAATAACGACAAAAAGAGTATGAACAGCGATATTTATACATTCGCGTTCGGTATAATTAACAGTACAAAGAAATAGTTTTGATAGTATTAAGCTGACCAGTTTGGTCAGCTTATTTTTTTGAAAAAAATAGAATAAACGAGATAAAATTAGTATTATGTAGCATTTATATAGATAAACAGTATAATTTGACTTTTCTTGACTTTGACTTTCTTTGACCTTTGCTGTATAATCAAATCATCAAAGGTCACAAAAGGTCAAATACGTGTGACCGATAGGAGTGATTATCAAATGCGTATGAGTGATTTAGTAGCGCAGCATATACTCGAAATGCTGGAAGAAAGCGACGGCAACGCCGAAATCCGACGTAACGAGCTTGCAAGCGATTTGGGTTGTGTACCCAGCCAGATTAACTATGTAATAACCTCTCGGTTTACACCCGAGCAGGGGTACATAGTCGAAAGCCGCAGAGGCGGCGGGGGATATATCCGCATAACAAGAGTTAAGATGGATAAAAGCACTGCGATAATGCATATAGTTAATTCTATAGGCAACACAATCGACAAGGCTGCCACTGAGGTGATGATTAAAAATATGTACAGTCGGTCAATAATAGACTTACAGACCGCGCGTATCCTTGCCGCCGCTTTGTCAGAGCGGGTTTTCAGAGAGGTGCCTCAGGAATACCGAGATATATTGCGCGCCAGAATTTTTAAGAATATGTTATTAACTTTATCAGAATAGGAAGGTGACAGATATGAAATGTCAGAAATGTCAAAACAGAGAAGCCACTACTCACATCAAACGTGTGATTAACGGGGAGTTCGAGGAATATAACCTCTGCTCGGAGTGCGCCAAAGAGATGGGCTACGGTAATCTCTTCCACGGATTCGGCTCATCGTTCGCCGATGATTTCAATTCACTGTTCGGCAGCTTCTTTGAGAACGCTTTGCCAGCCAGAACTCAGGCTACCAGATGTGAAACCTGCGGCTCGAGTTATACAGATATTCAGCGCACGGGTATGATGGGCTGCGCTGATTGTTACAAGCTTTTTGAAAACGAGATTATGCCCACAATCCGCAAGCTCCACGGCAACACTACCCACTGCGGAAAAAACAGCGCCGCTTTCAGAGCCGAGAGAGCCAGGAGCGTAAGCGCTGAGACGCCCGTGGAAAAGCCTCAAAGCGAGCTTGACAAGCTCAAGGCTGAACTCGACACAGCGATTGATAAACAGGAGTTTGAAAAAGCAGCACAGCTCCGTGACAAAATAAAGGCTATGGAGGGCAACGATGAATAATACAGTAATGGAAACCAGAATCCGTCTGGCTCGAAACCTGAAAAAATATCCGTTCCCCTGCAGGCTGAGTTCTCAGCAAAAAACTGAGGTAGCGAATATTATTATCGATTCAATCAAGAACTCAAATTCGCCGCTCGCGAATGATTTGGAGATTATCTGGATAAAAGATTTGTCTGAGGCAGAGCGTATATCGCTTGTTGAAAAGCACCTCGCGAGCCCTGAGTTTGTGTCCGAAGCAGAGGGCAGAGCAATTATACTCTCAAAAGACAGAACGATGAGCGTTATGCTCAACGAGGAGGACCATATCCGCCTTCAGATTCTTAAAAAGAGCGACAATCTTGACGAGGCTTATGATATTGCTGATAAGCTCGATACACTGCTTGATGAGAATCTCGAGTTCGCGTTTGATGAAAAGCTCGGTTATCTTACTCAATGCCCGACTAATCTCGGAACAGGTATGAGAGCGAGCGTTATGCTTCATCTTCCCGCGTTAAAGGCGGGCAAGGCTATCGGCAGAATCGCGGGTAACCTGCAGAAGCTGGGGCTTACTATCAGAGGCTTATACGGCGAGGGCAGCGAGCCTAAGGGCGCTATGTATCAGCTATCAAATCAGGTGACGCTCGGCATAAGCGAGCAGAGCGCGATTGATAATTTAAAGAATATCGCTTCTCAGCTTGAAGCGCAGGAGCTTGCCGCTCAGAAGCGTATGATAAAAAGTATAGAAGCACAGGATAAGCTGTGCAGAAGCCTTGGTATTCTAAAAACCGCGAAGCTTATAAGCCGTGATGAGGCTATGGATCTTTTGTCCAACGTTCGCTTTGGAGTATCCGCGGGCGTGATTGATGAGGTTGAAATCTCTACAATTGACAGTATTATTGAGAAAATCCAGCCCGCTACAATGATGGTTGAGAAGCGAGAACAACTAAGCCCCACAGACCGCGATATTCTAAGAGCGGAAATAATACAATCTGTTATTTAATAGTATTTCTCATTTCTTCTTTCTCATTTCTCATTTAACAAAAAGGGAGGTAATATTATGTATGAATTCAAAGACTTCACAAGAAAGGCTAACAAAGCGCTGAACATTGCTATGAAATCAGCGGGCGATATGGGACATTCCTATATCGGTACAGAGCATCTTCTTCTCGGTCTCGCTAAGGAAGGCAGCGGCGTAGCGGCTGTTGCCCTTAAAGAAGCGGGGCTTGACACCACAGAGCTTGAAAACAGAATCAAAGAAGCCTCGGGCACAGGATCGCCCGTTACCCTGACTCCCAACGATTTTACCCCGCGCTCAAAGCGCGTTATGCAGAACGCCGTGATGATTGCGGCGCGTACTGGCAGCTCATATGTCGGTACAGAGCACCTTTTAATCAGCATTATGCAGGAGACCGACAGCTACGCCTACAACTTCCTTACTGAGCTTAATGTCAACAAAAACACTGTTATGGACAGCGCCGAGGATTTTGTCGGCGAAGGCGAAAATAGCTCTCAGAATAAAAACAGCGACACAAAGTCGCTCGATAAATTCGGCAGAGATTTGACCGCCGCGGCTAAGAACGGCGAGATTGACCCTGTTATCGGTCGAGAGAAAGAGATTGAGAGAGTTATACAGATACTCTCTCGCCGCACAAAAAATAACCCCGTGCTCATCGGTGAGCCGGGCGTAGGTAAGACAGCAGTAGCCGAGGGCTTGGCGCTTAAGATTGTTGAAGGTCAGGTTCCCGAGATTCTTAAGGATAAAAGAGTTGTCAGCCTCGACCTCACAGGTATGGTTGCCGGCGCGAAGTACAGAGGCGACTTTGAGGACAGAATCAAGTCCGCTATTGACGAGGTTAAAAAGTCAAATGACGTTATCCTCTTTATAGACGAGCTCCACACTATCGTCGGCGCGGGTTCCGCGGAGGGCTCAACAGACGCGGCTAATATATTGAAGCCGTCGCTCGCAAGAGGCGATTTTCAAGTTATCGGCGCTACTACTATCAGCGAGTACCGCAAGTATATCGAAAAGGACGCCGCGCTCGAGAGAAGATTCCAGCCTGTTACAATCGGCGAGCCGAGCGAGGAAGAAGCTGAGCAGATTCTTATGGGACTTCGTGACAGATATGAGGCGCACCACAAGGTTAAAATCAGCGACGAGGCTATCAAAGCCGCGGTTAATCTTTCATCACGCTATATTGCGGACAGATTCTTGCCCGATAAGGCAATCGACCTTATTGACGAAAGCGCGTCAAAGGTAAGGCTCAAGAGTCTCACAACTCCTCCGAACCTCAAAGAGCTTGAGGATAAAATCAAGAGCCTTGAGGCTGAAAAGCAAAGCGCCGTTAACGAGCAGGAGTTTGAGCGTGCCGCCAAGCTCAGAGACGAGCAGAAGTCCCTGCAGGAGCTGCTCGATGATGAGAACAAAAAGTGGAACGACACAAAGAACTCCGCCACAGGCGAGGTTACAGCCGAGGATATTGCCGAGGTAGTTTCTGACTGGACTGGTATTCCTGTAGTTCAACTCACCGAGGAAGAGAGCGAACGACTCCTTAAAATGGAGAGTATTCTTCATGACCGTGTTGTAGGTCAGGACGAGGCTGTCAAAGCTGTCGCCAAGGCTATCCGCCGCGGCAGGGTAGGGCTTAAGGATCCCAAGCGCCCCGTAGGCTCATTTATCTTCTTAGGACCTACAGGCGTAGGTAAAACCGAGCTTTGCAAGGCTTTGGCTCAGGCTATGTTCGGCGATGAAAACGCTATGATTCGCCTTGATATGTCAGAGTTTATGGAGAAGCACACGGTATCTAAGCTTATCGGTTCTCCTCCGGGATATGTCGGCTATGACGAAGGCTCGGCGTTCACAGAGCAGGTAAGGCGCAAGCCGTACTCTGTAATCCTTTTTGACGAGATTGAAAAGGCTCATCCCGATGTTTTCAACGCTCTGCTCCAGATTCTCGACGACGGTCGTCTGACCGACTCGCAGGGCAGAACTGTAGACTTTAAGAACACCATTATCATAATGACCAGCAACGTCGGCGCGCGTCTGATTACAGATAAGCAGAACAGCCTTGGCTTTAAAAACGCTGAGGAGGATTCCTCAAACGAGGATATTAAAGACATTGTTATGGGCGAACTCAAAAATACTTTCAGACCTGAGTTTCTCAACCGTATTGATGATATAATCGTGTTCAACAAGCTCACAGGCGATGAGATTAAAGAGATTGCCGCCAAGATGCTTCATAATCTGTCCGAGCGTATCAAGTCTATGGATATAGAATTGACCTTTACAGACGAGGCAATCAGCGAAATCGCAAAGGTAGGCTTTGATGATAACTACGGCGCGAGACCTCTGCGCAGGGCTATCACAAGCAAGATTGAGGATGAACTTTCCGAACGAATCCTTGACGGAAGCGTAAAAAAAGAAAGCCGCGTAATCTGCGACTTCAAAGACGGAAAGTTTGTTTTTAATTCGTAATTCGCGATTAACGGATCCTTTGGCTAAAGAAATTATCAATCGGGTGCGGGTGTCCCGCCCGTAACTGTTCACTGATAACTGTAAACTGTTAACTAAAAAAGCTGTCACGAATGTGACAGCTTTTTTTAAATCTTATGTGCTAATGCTCTGCTCAGCCATGCGTCGCCAATATCCATAGCCACAAATAAACCCTGCTTTTCGCTTGATTTTACAAGCTGTCTTCTGGGTGAGAGCCCCGGGTCGGTAGCCATCAGCTGAACTGTAACCTTGTCGGCAATCTCAAATCCGTTAACTTCTTTTTTGGATTTGATGATGAGGTGAATTACATACTCATCGTCCATATTGCCATAATAAATTTCGTCGCCCGAGCGAACGAGCGGCTTGCCCTTATATGTAGGGAAATCTGCCATACAGCGTCATCCTTTCATTTATTGAAGATTCAGATACGATTTTACGAGTGCTTCCAGCAGATCGTCACGATCGATACGGCTGATAAGGTTTCTGGCGTTGTTATAAGTTGTGATATATGTCGGGTCCTCAGAGAGAATATATCCAACAAGCTGGTTGATAGGGTTATAACCCTTCTCCTCAAGCGCGCGATAAACAGTGTTGAGCGTCTTTCTTATTGTGTCGCCTCTGCTATCATCAAGCGAGAATATCATAGTCTTATCAATCAACGGAAACACCTCCATTCATTATTCTTATTCCTCATTATTCTATCACACATCTGTTTTTTAGTCAATACCCGATATGCTATTTTAGATAAACAGGGGAGCCCTTTCGGACTCCCCGTGTAGAATTAAATTGTTCTTAACTTTGCTCCGATTTGTTCGAGGTTTGCGATAATCTTGTCCATTATTTCCTGAACTTCGCTCGATTCAAGCGTTCTCTCGTTTGAACCAAATTCAAAGCGGATTGTAATGCTGTGAATTGTCTCAGTGTCATATGTGTCCACAATCTTTGTGCCCTTGAGAATGTCGTCAGCGACGCCCTTCCACGCTTCTTTAAGCTCGGCGAACAGGGTGTCGTGTTTAAGCTCAAGGCTGAGGTCATATGTCATCGGCGGGAATTTTGACGGCTCGCTGTAAGCTATGCTGTCGTTCTTGACATCAGCGAACTTTTTAACATCAATTTCAGCGAAAACAATATTTGCTTTCTTGTCAATCTTCTTTGAAACGACAGGATGAACAATGCCGATTCTGCCGATTTCAGCGCCGTCGAGTACGATTGTATTGAGATTAATCGGATGCTCGTAGCTGTGCGCGGCTTTCAGCTCAACGAAATTCAGCTCCTTGTGCTTGAGGTCATCGGTAATTGTGGCGAGAATATCTCTCAGCTCAAAGTAGAGGGTTTTCATATCCTTAACTTTACTGTAGAGAGTGACCGCGAGATTTTTCTTTTCAATTACAAGGTTGTTTTCGTCAACGCCGAGGGCGGCTCTGCCGATTTCAAAAATGCCGAACTCAGGAGCGTAGCCCACGTTTGAGTTCACCTGACAAAGCTGTGTGGGGATAAGCGAACGGCGGATAGTCTCAATGTTGGGGTTGGTAGCGCCCGAAAGCTTTATATTTTCCTCAACGGGAATGCCGATTTTCTTCTGCTCGTCAGCGTACTGCCAGACATAGGAGTGAACCTCGTGCAGGTTATAACGCTTTACGAGCATATCCTTGATTTTCTCCTCGTCACGCTTTACATCATCGGGACGTACAGGGTACAGGGGAGAGCGTGTTGTGTGAATTTCAAAATTATCGTATCCGTAAATACGGGTGATTTCTTCAATGATGTCAGCCTTGATTGTGACATCCTTTGTGGCTCTCCACGAGGGAACCTCAACAGTGAACTTCGGATTCTCGCTTGTTACTCCGTGGCTTGCGAGAGCGTTCTCAATCAGATTGTGTCCGATTTTAACCTTGAAGCCGAGGTCGTTAAGAGTTTTAACTATTGTATCGTTGCTGATTTCAATACCTGTGTACTTGTCAACAAACGCCTTGTCAAACTCAAGTACAACCTTATCGTACTTATACGCGTACTCGTCGGTGAGCGAGGATACAACCTTTACGCCGTTGTCATACTGCTTTAATAACTGCACGAAACGAGCAATAGCGGGCACGGTGATTTCGGGGTCAAGCGACTTTTCATAGCGCTGAGAAGCGTCTGTGCGGTGACCGAGACGTACGCTTGACTTGCGGATTGATACGCTGTCAAATGTAGCGGATTCCAGAGTGAGAGTTGTTGTGTCCTCAACGATTTCCGAGTCAAGACCGCCCATAATTCCCGCGATTGCAACAGGTGTGTTGTCGTTACAAATCATCAGCGTGTTTTCGTCAATATCGCGCTCAACCTCGTCGAGAGTTGTGAACTTGAACGGCTTGTCAAAGCGCTTAATTCTGATTTTGCCTACTTTTCTTGAATCAAAGGCGTGCATAGGCTGACCAAGCTCTAGCATAAGGTAGTTAGTGAGGTCGGCGAGGAAGTTGATCGCTCTCATTCCGCAGTAGAACAGGCGAATTCTCATATTGACGGGGCTTACGTTTCTGTTGATGTTCTCGAACTGTAAGCAGGAGTAACGCTGACAAAGGCTGTCCTCAATCTTCATATCAACCTTGGGCAACTCATCATATTTGCTCAAATCGTCCATCTCGGGAGTTTTGAGCGGACGGCCCGCGAGAGCAGCGAATTCCCTCGCGATTCCGTAATGTCCCCAAAGGTCTGGACGGTTGGTGAGCGACTTGTTGTCAACCTCAAATACAATATCGTCAATCTCATAAATATCTTTTAAATCCGTGCCCAAAGCCACATCATCGGTGATTTCCATAATACCCGAGTGGTCGTCGCTGATGCCGACTTCCGCTTCTGAACAGCACATACCGTTTGAGGTGTAGCCCGCGAGCTCCCTGGGAGTGATTGTTATCTCGCCGATTTTAGCGCCGAGCTTCGCGAAAGCGGTTTTCATACCGACTCTTACATTCGGAGCGCCGCATACTACATCAACAAGCTCGCTCTCGCCGATATCTACCTGTAACAGGTGGAGCTTTTTGCTGTCGGGATGGTCAACAACTGATTTAATCTCAGCTACAACGATACCCGAAATATCAGAGCCCTTATAAAAAATCTCGTTCTCAACCTCAGCGGTCGATAAGGAGAACTGATTGATAAGCTTAACTTTGTCAAGTCCGCTTAAATCTACAAAATCACAAATCCAATTCATTGATAAAAACATAGTCTTGTTCTCCTTTCTTATTCGTTATCGTCGTCGGTAAACTGGCTTAACGCCTTTAAGTTACCTGAATTTAAATCACGAATATCCTTAACGCCGTACTTCATCATAGCGAGTCTTGTGAGTCCCAGTCCGAACGCGAAACCTGTGTATTCTTCGGGGTCAACGCCGCCCTCTTTGAGCACCTCGGGGTGAATCATACCGCAAGGGCACAACTCAAGCCAACCGCTGTGACCGCATGAGGGGCAGCCCTCGCCGCCGCAGATGAGGCAGTTGATGTCGAGCTCAAAGCCGGGTTCTACGAAGGGGAAGAAGCCCGGGCGCAGGCGCACTTTAATATCTTTTCTGAATACCTCTGAAAGCATGGTCTTCATAAAGTAAATAAGGTTTGAAATGCTGATGTCCTTATCTACCATAACGCCTTCCATCTGGAAGAAGGTATTTTCGTGAGTGGCATCGGTGGCTTCGTTTCTGAAACAGCGGCCTGGGAAGATAGCCTTGATCGGCACACCGTTTTCCTTTAAGCCCTTGCCGTACTTTTTGATGATGGCGTTCTGAGCGGCGGAAGTCTGCGATTTGAGCAGCTGACCGTTCTCAAGATAATATGTGTCCTGCATATCTCTGGCGGGATGATGCTTTGGAATATTAACCGATTCAAAGCACTCGTAGTCTGTTACAATCTCAGCGTAATCCTCTACGGTAAAACCCATAGATTTAAAAATGCTCTCGCACTGGCGCTGTACCAGCGTAATGGGATGATAAGAGCCGCGGGTTAAATCAACGGGTGTGGTGATGTCGAACTTAGGCATCGAGTTAATCTCCGCCTCAATCTCCATTTTCTTTAACTCGGCAGTCTTTTCCTCAATCAGCTTCGCGGCGCTCTGCTTGAGTTCGTTTACTTTTTTGCCGAATTCTTTTCTTTCGTCATTACTAAGGTCTTTCATACCCTTTAACAACGAGGTTACAGAACCTTTTTTGCCCAGAAACTCAACGCGTATTTTGTCGAGTTCCACAAGATTCTTGATTTCACCGAGCTTATCTTTAAGCAGTGATTCCAGAATAATGATTTTGTCGTCCATAATTACCTCCATATTTATTTGTTTTATGATATTACAAAAAAAAGTCCCTTCATAATGAAGGGACGAAATTACAGCTTCGCGGTACCACCCAAATTCCTGTTTTAAACAGGCGCTTTAACGGCATATAACGGTGCCTCCCGTCAGAGCCTACTGTTATTTCAGCCCTGCCGCTCAAAAGGGAACTTCATATTCCTCGCTCAGTCGTACGCTTTCAGCCTTTGGCGTTCGCTCTCTTTACAGCGCGGTTGGAATACTACTTCCTTTGTCACAGCGTTATAAATATATCTTTAGCAATTTTATCACTTTAAAAAAGGTTTTGCAATAGTTTTGTTGAATTTTTTTGAATGTTGTGGTAATATGAATAAAATGCTTCCCCCTTTTTGGGAAGCTGTTACGGAGCTTGCGGAGTGACTGATGAGGGCAGGCTTGCATACGTCATTCGTATACGTAAGTTTGATTTGAAAAGCCCTCATCCGACCAATTTGCAAGCAAATTGCCCACCTTCCTCCAACGGGGGAAGGCAGAAAAAGGAGAAACAAAAATGAATGATATATTTATAGAACAGCTTGTAAAAAGAAAACGCACTGTCCGCGACAGGATAGTTTTTATTGTCACAATTATTATGGTAATTCTTATACCAGCTACAATTACCTTTCTGGCGTTCCAGAACCTGATTTTGCACTATTTCACCGTTTTGGCGTTGTTTATATTCCTGATGGGTATCTGGCTTATCTGGTTTGTGCGTTCACATCAGAATATCGAATTTGAGTATCAGATGGTACAGGATACTCTTGTTGTCAGCAAGATTATCGCCAAACGCAAGCGCAAGGAGCTTCTCAGACTTGACAGCCACCACATCGACCAGCTCGCCAAAGGTGATGATCCTGAGATTAATAAGGTTAAGCTCGTCAGAGTTGTTGACGCGGCTATCGATTCTTCTGATGAAAAGAACACCTATTACGCTGTTTATAATCCTACAGGCGGCGGCAGAAGAGCGCTGTTCTTCAATCCTAATGATAAAGTTCTCGGCGCTATGAAGCCCTACCTCAAAAAAGAAATTGTTTTGAAATTGTTTTATAATAGATGATTATGCGTTATCCGATTGATAAAAACCTTGTGAAATCCACAATACAAAAACGAAACCCGAACGCCGACAAAACAGACATAGGCTCCCTGCTCTCAATCTGCGGAAGTTACGGTATGGCTGGCGCGGCGATAATGTCCGCCAAAGCGGCGCTCAGGAGCGGAATCGGGCTTCTGAAGCTCTGTGTGCCAAAAACAATTTACCAGATTATGGCGGGAGCTGTGCCCGAGGCTGTGTTTTATCCTGTTGATGAGGTTGAGCTCGGCAGCTTTGATTTTCAGAGTAAATCAAAATACTGCGGCGCGGTTTTAATCGGATGCGGTCTATCGCTCAACAGTGAAACTCGTTCTATTGTAAAAAATGTTATAAGAAACTCCGCGATTCCTCTTGTGCTTGACGCTGACGCGCTGAATATCGTGTCAGAGAATCCCGATATTCTCAGGGAAGCTCGTGCTACAATTACACTAACTCCTCATGACAGGGAGTTTTCACGACTTATCGGAAAAACTGTAGAAGAAGTAAAATCGAACAGGGAGGAGCTCGCTCTCAACTTCGCTAAGGAATACAACGTAATAGTTGTTCTTAAAGGGCACAAGACAATTGTCGCTTCTCCGAACGGCGATTTGTTATATAATGAGGAGCTCGGCAACGCGGGTATGGCGACAGGCGGCAGCGGTGACGTACTCGCGGGAATAATCGCCTCACTTACCGCTCAGGGATTTGATCCATTTAAAAGCGCGTGCTCGGGCGTTTTTGTTCACGCTCTCGCGGGCGATATGGCAAAAGAAAAGCTCGGCGAAATATCAATGCTCCCCACGGATATTGTTGATTGTTTACCCGAGGCGTATCGTAATATTTTCAACAATTAACCCTTGAACTTTAAGAAAAGCCGTGTTATAATAACACGGTTGAATATTGAGCCGTCGCCAAGCGGTAAGGCACAGGACTTTGACTCCTGCACTCGTGGGTTCGAATCCCGCCGGCTCAGCCATAAACAAAAGGACGGTTCGCCGTCCTTTTGTTTTTGCCCGACGGGATTCGAAGCCGACCGTTAAGAAATTGTCCCAGTGGGAC
>JAHLAX010000176.1 GCA_020625875.1 bacterium
ACTGTTGATAATGCTGAACATCTTTATCTATGTGGTGAAAGATGTACAGTAACACATAACACCGCTTTTGCAAGTGCTCTTGGAATATTATGTGCTATAGCTGATAAGGAAAATAATGCAGAGGTAGAATTGGTTGCTAACAGTAGACAACAGGCTAAGATAGCATTTGATATTACTTCAAATTTCTGTGAAAGTTGTGATAAGAACAACAGAATATTTAAAAGGTATAGAGATACAATCTTGATACCAAAGACAAAGAGTAAGATTCAAATCCTCAGCAGTGATGCTATGGGAAATGATGGATATAATTCCAGTTGCTTTGTTCTTGATGAATTTCACGCTGCTAAGACTTGGGATTTATATAATGTTATGAAATCTTCCCAAGGAATGAGGGAACAGCCATTAGCAATTATCATTACAACAGCAGGATTCCTACTAAACGGTTATCCTTGCTATGAACATAGACAGAATTGTATAGATATTCTTAAAGGAAATAAGATTGATGATTCACAATTCTCTGCTATTTATGAATTGGATGCTGATGATGATTGGGAAGATGAAAGTAATTGGATAAAGTGTGCTCCAAGTTTAGGACAAACTGTTAGTTATGAATACTTACGTGAACAGATTGTAGCAGCAAAAAATAATGCAGCATTAGAAACAGGTGTTAAAACCAAGAACTTCAATATGTTCTGTCAGACAAAGAATGTTTGGATTCCTGAAAACTATCTATCCAAGGTGTTTGGGGAAGTTAATATGGATGATTTCAAGGATGAAGATTGTTATATGGGAGTTGACCTTTCTGCCATAAGTGACTTGACAGCAACTTCAGTAATGTTCCCTCCTAATCCTGATAGAAAAGTTTATCCTGACAAGTATGTATTTAAAAATATTATTTATGTACCAGAGACTGCAATAGATGAAAGCGTTAATGGTGAGTTATATAAACTGTGGAAGAGGCAAAAATATGTTGATGTAACAAGTGGTAATGTTGTTGATTATGACTATATATTAAAAGACCAATTAAAGGTATATAATGATACTTATCTTATAGGTATTTATTATGATGAGTGGAATGCTCTTAGTTGGGCAATTGATGCTACAACAGAGGGTTTACCACTATATCCTTATTCACAAGCCATAGGAAACTTCAACAGACCTACAAAAGCCTTTGAAATGCTTATAAGACAAGGTAAAGCTGTAATAGATTATAATCCGTGCGTTAGATGGTGCTTTAATAATGTTGAACTTAAATATGACTACAATGATAACTGTAAGCCTGTAAAGAGCGGAGGTAATCAAGACAGAAAAATTGACCCCTTAATTTCAATGATACAAGCATTAGGAGGATATTTAAATAAAAATATGAAAGGTATCTCAGATGGAGAAGTATTATCAGTATAAAATAAATAAATAAACTATGAAAATATTTGGCAAAGAAATCTTTAAAAGAAACAATAATAGTGGGCAACAAGTACTACCCACTGAGCCTTCTGCTACATCTTTGATATTTGGTGGCTATAAATTGGAGAATGCACCTGAAACATTATCTGCTTTCTATGCTGCTACTGAACTTATCAGTAATAGTATAGCACAATTACCAATCTTAGTAAAAAGGGATAGTGAAGTAGATTATAATCATCCAATTAATTTCATCTTCAAGGATATGCTTATTAGTAAGTATATGTTTATGAAGATGATGATTTCAGATGTTATTCTTCACGGTAATGCCTACGCTTATATTGAAAGAGCAGAAGATGGTACACCAATTGGTCTTATATATTGTGAACACGGAAGCGGTGTAACTGTACAGTATAACCAAAGACAATCAGAAATATATTATCAGATACCATTTGTTAAGAGAGGTAAGATTGAG
>JAHLAX010000210.1 GCA_020625875.1 bacterium
ATATACCCTCTGACCTTTATGTGGGTATTGATCTCATACGATGAATACCCCTCGTATGAACCGCTCCACGTGATTCCGTTGATGGAGCCGCCCTTGAAAAGATAGTAGGCGTTGTCCGGGACGAAGATCCCGGCGCGGTGTGCCATCCTCATGACGTGGCTCCTCCGGCGATGTGCCACACGCTGTTCATCCGCTTACAGACCACCACACTGTTCGACTGGATCTTACAGGACGAGAGCGAGCCGTACCCGGCTACGAACAGCGTCCCCGCCAGCGTGACGAGTCCGGCTCCCTTGTTCCAGATCTCCAGCTCCGTGCCCTGTGAGAGGTCCGCCAACGTGATTGTGATGGAACCAGTGCACAAAAGCACCTGACCGGCGTCGGCCGCGCTGATGGTTTTATTCGAGGAGACATTCTGATATGCCGCCTCCGCTTGTTCCGGCGTAACCTTACCATCAGATCCGAGCGTCGCGACCCCGGAAGCCGCGCCCTTCTCTGTCAGAAGGATATAATTCGCGAGATCGGAGGCGAGCGCCGCGCCAATGGCTGCCGGCGTCAGCTCGTCCGCTCCTCCGACAGCGTGCGTCGACGCGTGGGCCGCCGAAGCCGCGGAGATGTTCGTGCGTGCCTGAGCTTTCTGTGCGTCCGTCAGCGACTGAGTATCATAAGATACTGGATACTGAACGCCGCTCGCATAGGACTCCGCGCGATCCGCTTCGCTCTTCGCTCTGTCAGCCTCGTCGGTGCAGTCGTTCACGATCCCGGTCGCCGTCTCCACAACAGCCGCAGCCTCGTCGATCTCCTGCTGCCACACGTTGATGTAGTCGCTCTGCACGACTACTCCGGCAGGAACAGCAAGCGCTTCCACGTCCAGATAAAACGCGAAGCTCGTCAGGACCGTAGACCCGTTCTTCAGGATCAGGTTGCAATACAGCCTCCCAACATTCGCGAGGACTTCCTGACGGAGGTAACACGTTGCGATATTATCGGCGATGCTGACAGCCTCGTTTCCGTCCTCATCCTCGTCATACAGAATATGGACGTTCGTCTGGGTCCTCACTCCGATCGCTCCGGTCGTGCCGGCGGGAATCTCAAGAGCTTGTTTGTTCTCCAGCAGCTCCACTTCCACGAAGCGGCTCCGGATGTCCTCCTGCACCCCTCGAACAACCGGCGTGACGGAAGGATCCGCCATGTCGATCGTGATATGTGTATAAGCATCGAGTGCCATGTCATCACACTCCTAGATAAAAATGAGACCCGCTCTGCACCCAGGTCACAGCGTGTTCGTCGCCGTCAATATTGACGCTCACGCCAGTGATCGTAATCGTGCTGCTTCCGTTGCTTGTTCTGATGTGCCCGTTCGAGATCTCAGCAGTGGACCCGCCGTCTGTTGATACTACCGAGAGTGACTGCGCGACCGCTCTGGCAGCCATGGACGCAGCTGCTCCGCTCTGCTGGCTCACGCCTGTCAGCCCGGTGGCGTTCGCCGTGGAAAGCATCGAAGCGTTCGCGATGGTATCCGCGACCGTCTGGATCGCGTCGCCCAGCTCCACGGAATCGACCCTGTCGAGAAGCACGTTATACACGAGCTTCACGCACTCGGCCTTCGCGTTCACGCCAAGTTTCGGGAAGATGACCGTCACGTAGTCGCACAGGCTCACGCGCTCCAGAAGCGCGAGGCCCTTGTACTCCTCCGTCTGCTCGAGCTGCACGAAGCTGACCTTCAGCGAGACCTTCGGGGTCGCGAGGTTGTTCGCTTCGATGTACGCCTGCGCCGACAGCTCCAGCTGCCCGTCGCTCGGCGCGTCCTGGTACTCGCTCGAACAGTCGAGCGGAAGGATGCGCACGAAGTCGAACGTGCCGACCGGCACCGTCTTGTCGTTGAGCGGGATGTACTGCTGCTCCCCGCCCACGTTACCGACCCAGAATGGCGCGACCGCAGTGTACATCTCGGAGCAGTTTTCCTCCTGTTCGAGGCTGACAAGGTTTTTCCCGTATCTGAGTGTCACGCCGCGATCCGCGCCCCTGTTAGTCAGAAGGCTGACAGCAAAACGATTGAAATAGAACTCCCCGCCGTACAATCCGATGCCGTTCGAGGCGAACAGGCTCCTGATGGAACAGGGCTTATCGACCTTCAGCTCCTGGTCGTCTCCCGTCAGGTCCGTGAAGAACGAGAACGGAGGCAGCACGATAGCGTTGTCCTGCACAGCCTGGAACGCGCTCGCCGCCCCGTAGGCCGCGAACGGCTCAACCGGGTATCCCGACAGGTCGTACGAGATATGCTGCGCGAACACCGTCACGATCCCGTTCAGCGGGCGCGTGATGCGGTAGATCCGGAAGGGCTGCGTCGGATCCGTCTGGTTCGGCTTCGCGAGGATGATCCTGCGGATCGCGAGGTCCACGTAATGCACGCCCGTGATCGGGTACTCCATCTGCAATTCGTACAGGCCGTTCCGCTCCTCAGTGACCGTACAGCTGACAGCGTTTGCAAGCCGGCCGAGGCCGTTCGTCTGGAATGCCGTCTCCGTTGATTCGTACAGAATGGGTATCATATGACCCACCACCTCGGAATCACGTCGAGCGATGTCACGCCTCCGCTGAATGAGATCTCATTCTCGCCTGGGATCAGGACCGGAAACTCCTCCGCGCTGATGTATGGGTTTTTGTTTTCGTCGCCCTTGTAGGCATCCATCAGCTCAGAATCCAGAACGGTGTATCCGTCGATGTCTGACAGGGTCACCGTGTTGCCGTTCACAGTGACCGACCCGGCGCCGCTCCCGTACACCGTGATGAACGGCAGCGCGTTAAACTTCGTTTGGTTGACGAGGACTCCGTCAGCATCGAAACGCTTCACCGCCTCGCCGCTCTTCAGAAATCTCTGCGGCTTGCAAGCAAAGGAAATCGTCGCCCGCCCGAACCTGTTCAGGATGCTCTCGATGTCCTGTCCACCAGCGTAATATGCCATTCTGTACACGTCCGGTTCGTAGCTGTCTTCCAGACGCTGATAGCCTGCCGGCGCTTCGAGCCATTCCGCGACGGCACGCGCCGCACGAACGAGTCCTGGCTTTTCCGCGCTGATGAAGATCTCATACTCCTGATCGTAATTATTCCAGTTTCCGTCAACCATCAGGAGAGCGCCGTTCCTTCCGGGCACTTCGGTCGTGGTCTGACTGCGTTCCGGGAGGACTCTGACAGGGTAGCGCTCCACGCGGATGCGAAGGTTGTCGGAAGATACCCCCGCGAAATTGATGATGCTGATCACGCGAAGACCGCCTCCCTTCTGCTTACAGCGTTCTGCATCTTCGTCATCACGATGTCAGCCAGCTGATTCACGTCCTGTCCCGCAGCTCCGTACACGTTGATGGACACGCCGCCCATGTTCATGGTCCTCGCGCCTCCGACTGTTGCCGGATTCGTGTCCGGGATAACTCCGAACGTACGACCCAGCGCATTATCAATCTTGTAGGCGTTCGCGTTGATTCCTTTCACGAACAAGTCGATCATGTCAGGAGCATACGTATGGAAGTCTGACAACGGGCCTTCCTTCGGTTCGGAGAAACCGATAATGTTTTTGATGCCCTGTCCGATCCCCTTGATGCCGTCTTTCAGGTCCTGCCACTTCTGCTTGATGCCGCCGATGAAGTTCTTGATGAGGTCTTTGCCCCAGTTCTTCGCCGCTTCGATCCATAGACCAAAGGTGGTCATCAGTTCCGTTCCGATATTGCCAATCGTGGTCAGTTTCTCCGTCCATTTCGTAT
The DNA here is from genome assembly GCA_020625875.1 of bacterium. GTDB lineage: Bacteria > Bacillota > Clostridia > Oscillospirales > Acutalibacteraceae > Ruminococcoides. The sequence continues at coordinate 3,759 of JAHLAX010000210.1, forward strand.
AGATGCCGGATACGAAACCACTGATCAGAGTCTTCCCATCCTCTGCCGCTGTCGTGATCCATTCTCCGATAATCGTGAACAGGTTCGTGCCGACAGTCGAAATGGTGGTTTTCACCGTCTCCCAGGCGCCGCTGATGCCGTCTCCGATGCTTGTCAGAATACTTCCGCCCCATGCCTTCGCCGTGTCGATCGCGACCGGTATGTCGTAATTGACGAACTCGTGCCAGCTTGTCTTGATCCATTCGATGGCGCTGTTCATCATTGTGCTGAACGCCTTCGTGAGCGGATCCTCCGTCACGGAGTAGTTCGTGAGAGATTCCACGAAGTTCGCCCACAGCGTTCCGAGACCGGCTTTTATACCGTCCCAGACGAACCCCATCGCGCTGGAGCCGAGATCGATGATCTTCTGCTTGTTCACGCCAAGCTGTTCGAGGAGCTTCGATGCCAGCTTCCCGACAAACTCGATCGCGTTCATATCCTGCCGCCCGTCGTCCGACATGGCAGGCTCGAACATCCCGAAGAACGCATCGACGATGGTGTTGATGTCCTCTTCCTGAAGGCCGTCAGAGATCGCTTTGCTCACGACTCCGAAGAACCCACTCATGCGCTCCGCAACGGTCTCGAGGATCGGGAGGAACGCCACCGCGATGTTCGTCTTGATCGCGGCGAACTGCGCGTTCAGTTTCTGCATCTGGTCGTCGAACTGACCGAGCGCACCGACGTTCTCCGAGGAGATGATGATTCCCATATCCCGCGCCTCGGCAGAATACTGCCTCAACGCGCCGGTGCCGGAATCGATCAGCGGGATCATGTCCGTGTACGATTTACCGAACAGTTTTTGAGCCGCCGCGTTCCTCTGCGCGACGTTCGTCATGCCGTGGAGCTGATCGATGACGTCGAGATAAAACTCGCTCTGCGTCTTGATCTCGCCGTTTTCCTTTTTCAGGGAGACTGTCACGCCCTTCGTGAGGGTGACGGATTTCTTCTTCGCCTTGTTCCCCTTCGCGTAGGCCGTGGTCAGCTTCTTCATGCCGGCGGTCATCGTACTGACCTCAGTATCGATGAAGCGGGAAGCGTAGCCCCATTCCTGGAGCGTATCCGTATCGATACCGAACTGATTTCCTTCCGTGATGAGGCTGTCAGCCCACTGGCCCGCGTCCACACCGAGGTTCCACACGCCTTTGGCCGCGCCGATCGCCGCTTTGCCGATGCCTTTCAGAGCACCGAGCAGAGCACTCGCCGCGACGTGCATCGCGCCCAGGGCGACGCCCGCCTTAATGAACTGGCTGGTCGCTGATTCGGTCTTCTCCCCCGCGTCCCCGGCGCCATTGGCGTATTCGTTCATCCGCGTGGTGGTTTCCGCCAGCTGCTGGCGGAGCTTATAGCACGCAGCCGTCTCGCCTTCGCCCGCATCCTCGAGCCTCTTGATCTCAGCCGACAGGATCTCAGCCTTTTTCTTCTGAGTCTCCATTTGCTGATTCATCAGCTTCATCTGCTCGGCGTTATTCTTTTGTGATTTTCCTTCCTTGTCAAACTGGGAAGTCAGTGCTTTCATCTCCGCGTCGAGCGCTTTGCTCTTCGCGGTCATGTTTTTCAGATCATCCTGAAACTTCTTCGCCCCGTCTATCCCTGTTTTGACTTTGACGTCCGCAGCCATTCCATCACCTCAAGTTCATGAT
>JAHLAX010000179.1 GCA_020625875.1 bacterium
AATCCTGTGTATAATATACGTTGATTGTAGCGTGACCGTCTGTAACGAATGTTACAACATGTCCTGTGTCGGGTGTCTCGGGCTGGCTATCGCTTGTAGCGGGCTGGCTGTCGCTTGTTGCGGGCTGACTATCGCTTGTTGCGGGCTGGCTATCGCTTGTAGCGGGCTGGCTCTCGCCTGTTGCAGGCTGACTATCGCTTGTTGCGGGCTGGCTATCGCTTGTTGCGGGCTGGCTATCGCTTGTTGCGGGCTGGCTATCGCTTGTAGCTGGTTGGCTATCACTTGTAGCTGGCTGATCAGCCTCAACAGTAACTGTACAGCCTTTATACTCAAACTCAACGTCATCAACATCAGTTAAGTTGTAAACCGTCTCTGGATAAACAGTGATAGCGCTGTCTTTCGCGCCCTTAAGAATCTCGAATTTCATTACAACGACAAGACCGTTAGAGGTACTCTCCTCAACATCGTTGTCAATATAAACGGTAAAGGGATTCTTTGAAAGGCCTGTGTCGTCAAGCTCATTGAAACACCAATTGCCGCCTACAAATGTAGTACCGTTTTCAACGCTTTTTAACTTCAGGTCAGTGTTTGAATATTCAACCCAAAGCTGAAGAGCTGTGATACCGGGGTTGTTCGCGACATTGAGGTTAACTGTAACCTCGTCGCCGACCTTACCCGAAGCATCGGTAAGAGAGAATGTTGGTTTTTCCGCCGCGCTTACTGCCATAATCGACATAGATGATAACACCAAAAGCGCGACGAGTAGAATACTTAAATACTTTTTCATTTAGAATAAAACCTCCTATTGTGTATAAACACAGATTTTAAAATATTATAACATATTTCTCAAAATAATACTATCCAAAAAACAATTTTTTATTTGTGCAAAACTGACAAAGACATTTTTTCACATTTTATCAAAACATCGCGTAAAATGCTAAAACTGCTTTATTTATCTTGCGCTTTCTTGTGTTTTGCTGTTATAATAAGCGTATAGAAAAAACGCCATATTATTCGAGGTGAAACATAATGGAAGACACAAAAAGAATGATAACCTGCTTCTGCGGCTTTCAATCACCTGAGGGCACAAAATTCTGTTCCGAATGCGGAGCTGAACTCAGTAACATACAAAACAATATGCAGAGCACTGTTCCGTTAAGTATCAGCACCGACAACTTAAAGCCGATTTACGCAAACAATTCCGCAAATCCTGTCGGCGTAGCGGGAGTATACATAGCGCCCGCGGAAAATCATCAGCCTGATAATGCCGAAGAAATCAACGACAATCCTCCCGACGACAGAGATTTAAAGCTGCTGATTGACTGTTGCAGAAAAACACTCGCGACAGGCTGCGGCGACAGCTGTGATGAAATCGTCCTCTATCTTGACGAAAAAACAGGTGAATATCAGATTCACACCTATTACAGAGGCTTCGGTTCATATAAAGAAAACCATCGTGGCTACAAAATCGATAAATCCGCCTACGATAAAGCTATGGAAGCAATTATAAGCCAAGGCTTGCACGAGTATAAAGTACTGGCGGAAATGCCGATGTGCGGCGGAGAATATGTATGCAAGTTTCTTTATGAAGACAGAACAATCCGCCTGACCTCCTCAACCGCGCCTCAAGCGGACCTTTACGCGGTCGGCTCAACCCTAAAAGGGTTTATTAACAAAGAAAACGAAATCTTCGGAAAACCAGAATAACACATATGAATATCACAGATAGCGAAAGCGCGGTCTCCAACTAACGGAAACCGCGCTGCTTTTGATATAAGGTAACATTTTTTTATACAAAATTTTCTACATATAAAAATTGAATTTTGACGCACAATACTATAGCAACGCAAAACGTTGCATTTAAAAAATCCGCAGCGCGCGCAAAAGCGCTCGCAAAGGAAAACGGAGGCGAGCGCTTTTGCGCCTGCTTCCGAAAACCAGAATTCGGAAAAGGAGAAATAAAAATGTCAAAGAACAACATCGTAGTTCCCGAGGCTAAGGACGCTCTCGAGCGCTTCAAGATGGAAGCAGCTAACGAGGTTGATGTTCAAAACCATCTTGAAAAGATATAAAACCCACATTTTATGCGCTTTTCGGGATTTTGCAAAAAACGCCATAGAAGGTGTTCAAATACATCAAACAAACAAAAAATACATAAAAAGCTGTTTACTTAACTTCAAATAAATAATTAGAAATGAAAAATGATAACTTAAAAGTATTGACAATTTGATAACTTAAAAGTATAATATGATTAAGGAGTGAAATAGTATTGTATAAGGTTGAGTTTTATAAAAACAAGGATGGCAAAGAGCCTGTTAAGGAATACATAATTGAGCTATCCCGAAAAAAAGATAAAAACAGCCGTATTAATCTCAATAAAATAAGAGATTATATAAAAACTCTCAGCGAATACGGCACAAGAGCTGGCGAACCTTATGTAAAACACCTTGATGGTGATATCTGGGAACTAAGACCGCTAAGAAATAGAATATTGTTTTTCGGTTATGACGGAAACCGTTTTATATTGCTATCTTATTTTATTAAGAAAACTCAAAAAGCCCCGCGCAGAGAAATAGATAAAGCGCAAAGGCTTATGAATGATTATTTAGAGAGGAGTGATAAGGATGAGATATGATAATGAATACACCAAAGCAATAGAACAAGCTAAAGAGAATATAGATGATATAAAATCAAGAGGAAACGAAGCTATCGGCGACGATGCTTTAGCTTTTATGGATTCTATGCTTACACCTGAGGAATTATCCGAAAGCAATCTAAGGGTAGCTCTTATTAGCGAGCTTATTAAAGCAAGAAACGAAAAAGGTATTAGTCAGCGAAAACTCGAAGAACTTAGTGGCGTAAAACAGCCAATAATTTCAAGAATGGAAAACGGAACAACTGATCCTCATATCGGCACTATCTTAAAACTTTTAGCTCCTTTAGGAAAAACTCTTGCAATTGTGCCTATGGAAAAACCTTAAACAGTATTAAATCCGACAGTTTCAGCTGTCGGATTTTCTCAATACATAGCTAGGATAGGACAATACAAAAAAACGGCGGTATGAAATATTGACATCCTATGTAAAAACTGATATAAACCCAAAAATTATTGATTATAATTGTTTTTTATGATAAACTAAAAATATACTAAAGGAAAGGAGAGATATTATGATTTATGAACTTAAGTATTTTGATAATACTGTTTTGAAGTTTTCTGCTATTGATGACAGCAACGAGCCAGAAATTAAGATAACTTGGGTTGACAACGATAATACTCTGCTTCCTTTAGACTTAGAATTAACAAATGACGGCTTATACAAATGGCTTAAACGCAGAACCATTCCTTCAAACAGAGCATATGTAAGAAACTTTCTCAGCAAATGCGGGTTGAGCCTTAATAGACCTATGGGTATTATCAAGGTTTCAAAAGGATTATCGCTCAATGACTGCTATTGGATTGTTGAAGAAGGGTTTAACGGTACTTTCGACGAATACAATTTGTATGATAAGCCACTTAGCAGAATATTAGCACGAATCGCTTTTACCGGTTACGGAAGCAGCGTTCGTTCATCCCTTGCATCCAGCCCCGAATTCACTACAAATGGAATGCTGCCGAAATGCTGGAGAAGAATAGACGGGAAAATATATCTTTTCAAAGGCGGCACATATGGAGCGTCCAACACAGGTAATGAACCCTATTCCGAATACTACGCATATCAGATTGCAAAAGCCATCGGTGTTAACGCGATACCGTATAATCTTTCAAAATGGAAAGGCGAGCTTTGTTCATATTGCGAACTGTTTACCGATAAAAATCACTCATATGTACCTGTTGGCAGAATTGTACGCACAGGAGGAATGCAGGCGGTAAGAGCATATTACAAAGAATTAGGCGAAGAATACTTATGTGCCCTTGATGATATGATTGTATTTGACGCGTTGATTCGAAACACTGACAGGCATTACGGCAACTTTGGTTTTTTAGTAGATAATAAAACTAACACAATTAAAGCTACTGCGCCGCTATTTGACCACGGTAATTCTCTATTCAATTTTGCTGCACGTGATGATCTGGAAAGCTATGAAAACTTTAAACAGTATGCAGATACTTTGTTACCTTGCGTTTATGACAGCTTTATTGCTGAAGCAAAATCTGTTTTAACAAAAGAACACAAAGATAAATTGAGAAGCTTACTTAACTTTAAGTTAAAAAAGCATCCACGTTACAACCTGCCTGAAAAACGTTTGAAATATATTGAAAAGCAAATAAGAGAACAAGCAAAAATATTACTTGAATAAACACTCAGGACCGGACTTAATTAGCCATTTCTGAGTGTTTTTTATGCAAATATATAGTTCCTCGTTTTAAACATCTATTTAGCTGCACCAATAACAAGCTCTTTATCGTAATTTGATTTAATATGATCTTCAAGAAATGTTTGAATTATATGATACAACATAATATTTTCACACTTTTCAATATTAATAACACTCTAAAATTTACACTTTGTCAACGATATGAAAATTTCAGCCGAAGAAAAACTAATAAGCAATAATAAATAAATTTGCAGAAAAGACAGAGGATGAATAGATTATGAATAATATACACTTTCCGGATGAACTTGTAACGGAAAATGATTTTTTTATATGCTTTATAGACAGTTTTAGAAAATTATGCTATTCTTATGATGTCGTTATCACTTACTCATTAAAGAGGTTTCTATGGGAGTTAAAGAAAAAACAATTGATCAAGTTACCAAAACACTATCTGAAAACTCAATTGGGGAAAAATTACATACTCTTAGAGAAAGAATCTCTAATAACAAAACAGAAACAAAAAATGAACTAAAGTCTATTCATCCGTACAATCATCATTTATGGATTACAAGCCATCTTGATGACTCCAATATGTTTGTTGAAGACACAAGATCTTATTATGAAATAAAAGACGACCATAATAACATCATATATACTGCCAAAGGTAATAAGGAAAGCCAAAAATTTAAAATAATGTTATTCGACAACAAAAAGAAAAAAACAGCTAAAATTGTTGAAAACGTAAATTTTCACAACCTTATTTCTCACAAAAAACAATATATTTACACTTGTTACATCGGGAAGAATATGATTGGCAAAATAAATAGAACTGTATACAAAAGAAAGGATATAATAACCTTTAATTCAAACGAGATTACAACTGAAAAGCGAAATAAAAATATATATCCTTTAATCAATTCCAACAATAATCTAATCGCAGAAATTCATAGTAAACCCTTGTTTACATTCTTGGATTACAACAACAAAGATAATGAAATACTAATTATACTTTTCGCTTTACTACTATGATTTCATTGTTTTTTTATAACAAACTTAAAGCTGCCCAAGTCACATCAACCGTGACTTGGGCAGCTTATTTCTCTTGGATCATTGACTATTGCCAAATAATCTGTTTAGTGGTACAATGTTTTTACACCACATTACAACTTTATATTCAATACTTATTAATGTGTGAGTTTTTGCCTACCTAGGTAAAAACGCATGCTTTATATTCATACGTTAATAAGTATTGAAGTTGTTATGTGGTGTAACAAAGAAGCAATGCGTTTTTCAGGTGTATGCTTCGGTGTACACCTTTTTTATTTGGAGCTTATTATGGATGGCAAGGCAAAAACAGGCGTATTCATAGGCCATAGAGATTGTTTTGATATAACCACTGCAGATATAATTCCAAAAATTGAAGAAGCAATCAATATGGGAATCGTTACTTTTCTAAATGGTGGTCAAGGTCATTTTGATAAACTTTGCGCTTTTGCTGTATATGAACTCAAAGAAAAGTATCCGCAAATCAAGCAAATACTTGTCGCTCCTTATCCTTCACTAAAAGTTGATTACGAGTTTCTTTTTGATAAAGCAATATTGTTTGCCCCTGATTGGTATATTGACCAGATTGGATATAAAAAAGCAATACCTAAAAGAAACGAGTATATGATTAAAAGCTCGTCAGTTGCAATTTGCCATGTAACCCATCCATCTTCCGGCTCATATAAAACTATGCAAAAAGCTAAAGATTTTGGTTTAACTATCCTAAACATATAAAAAACTCCATCACAGTTCCGTACTCACTAACGAAACCGAAAACGGAGTTGACATTTCTGTTATAGACACAGGTCCCGGCTTCGGCGAAATCAATAACGACGAACCGCATATTGCACTCAAAAAGATCCGTGAACGCCTCGAGCTGATGTGCGGCGGCACGCTCACCCTTACGCCGAGAGAACAGGGCGGCACAGAGGTAGTTGTAACAATCCCTTCAAAATAACAGACTAAGCCTATAGAGTTTATGTTTTAGTCCTTACCCACCAAAGGCTTTTCTCTTTCTTTGTTTTAATAAAAAAACCCATAATCAAAAACACAATGAACCTTGAACTCCGAACCAAACATTTAAAGTGGAAGCCTACTAAACTCAGCTTCCACTTTTTCATTAAAAACAGTATTGAAATTTATTTTTTTGGTTATAAATCAGGTCTTTGGCTCTTTTTATAATATCAGAAGAGTAATACTCCTTTACAGATTCAAACACATTTTCAATATCCTTGTTTGCAAATTCAAATCTAAGATAATCTCCATACATAGCCTGAGCTGCATCCAACTGCTCATCAAAATCCCTGCCAAAAGGTTTAGCATGTATTTTCTCAATTAATTTGTAAATATCCTCATCAAGCGGAAAGTCCATTGTTGTGTCTGCCAAAAGTGATAACCCAAAATCAAAATAAGGACAAAATCGATACTCTCCCGTATCATCATTCAGTATAAACGCAATGTTATTTGTGTGTCTGTCCTCATTAAGAAAAAACGCGTCCAGCTCAAGCATTATTGTTAAATACTGTCCGACATTTTGCAGCTTAGTAACTTTCTCAACAAACTCAACAGTATGCTTTATCTTGTCCTTTGTATCCTCATATTCCAACAGTTCCTTAGCAAACGAATTTGCCAGCCATTGTTTTGACAGGTGTTCAAGAGTAACTATGCTTTCGTTTTTCTTTTTGAAGTTTCTTGAATAACAACCGTTCATTTTTCTCCCGTCAAACTCAATCTGAATTGGAGAATATGCCACAAAGTTATCAATATTTGATTTTTCAAGCAACTTAGATATTATTACTTCGCACAGACCTTCATACCCCATATGATCGGCTTTGTACCAGTTGTTTCTATACAGCCACTTGAGCTGATTACCTTTTGAAGACGTTGATTTTGTATCAATCAGGTTAATGTTATTAAAATCAATTGTCTTTATCAAAACGCCATCCTCTTTCTTTTTGTGATATTAACATACTGATTATCATCGGCTGTTCTTCCATTGTTAAGTTCAAAAATACGCATAGCATCATAATGGTCAACGCCAATGTGTCTGAGTGTATTTTTCATCAAAGCTCTGGAGGCGGGAAAACACCTATCTTCAAGAAACTTCTCAAAATCATCCCATGTTGGGCTCTCATTAACTCCAAAAGCTCTTTTCATAATATCGTTGGTACGATTAAATATTTTTATTATTTTATGCTCAAAATCTACGTAAATTTCTGTACAGACTTTTTGCCTGAACATAAAATCCATTCTCATAACATAGCTATCAGTCAAAGGCTTATTCAAGTATTTTGAAATAGTCTGACGGCTGACGCCAAACGATTTAGCTATTTCTTTTGTGCTTTTACCTTTACGCTGCATTTCAACAATATTATCAATATCTTTTTCAGAGATAGATTTCTTGCGTCCTCCGCGAAGTCTACCGGCAATTGAACGCAGTTCTGCTTCATCATCTGTACCAAATAGTTCAATACAAAGCTTTCTATAATCTTTCATAATTCACCTTAGTGTAAACTTTCTTTATTTACACTATTATATATTATGCTTTGTTGTTTGTCAATAGTTAAGCAGCTTTTTTAAACTTCGTCCATCAGCTCTTTTATAAGGAATAAAGCAATCTTTTGATAGACCAAGTCTTTGCCTTCTTTTAATCCATCTGTATATCCTTCATCATAACCATCAATACGTCCGTTTTCATAGCCTTCACTATATTTTGAAGCGTCAATATCGGCTCGGCAATCATCATAACTCATACTCATATTATCAATTAACCTCCTTATTCTGATCGATTGTTATTACTGTTCTAAACATTCAGCCATAAACAACACTCATAATTTACACTATGTCAACATAAATATTAATAAATAGTGGGCAGCGCCCCATACAATTGTTGCTGGGGCGCTGCCCGCTAAAAATATATATGTAAGGATTTGATAAGGATAATCACAGTTTTTGTGACATTATAGACAATTATAAATCTGGTGTTTACTCTAAACCTTCTTATAGACTTTCAAAAGCTTATTTCCGCAGTCAAAATTATTAAGCAAAAACAGAACAGAAAAGAATAATGCAGTCGAGATGAAAGTTTCGACTGCATTTTTCACAAAATGAAATTACCATAGATAATATATCCTACAAAACATCTATCATTTTTTTGATGATAGTTTTACGATTATAACCCGAAAAGATCAATCCCATAAATCATAAAAGTATTTTGAGAACAGTACAAAGAACTCATCCTTTGCTTTGATCATCTGATCAAAAGAATCTTTGCCGTCCATCGTCTCATACTTTGGATTATTCTCGTCCATATCCTCAAGCAGCACAAGCATTTTATCAAGCTTACTGTTCCACTTTTGTTCATTCAGTTTTTGCTGCTCTTCACTATAACTAATCCCATCAGTTAGAGGAATTAATATTGGAGCGCCGTGCCCTTGATATCTATGGAATTTTATAATCTCCTTCATAACCTCTATAAACCAAACACACGTTGCCCATTGAGCGGTAATATCATATCCGTGTTTTCTTAAGAAGCGTTTTTGTCGTATATACTCGGGAATCGCTTTAATATTTTTATAAAAATATCTTCCTCGGTAATAATAACATCTTTTAAAAATTTTCTTATTATTCATTTCTCTTTCTCCTATATTCCATTTCCTCGTGACCAATTGTCATTTCCATTCATTAGCTTTAAGGAGGATATCTTGAATTCCCCTCTCAAGCGCTTTTGCAACATCGTCTTCATATGCATTGGTTGTTTTCATTATTCTCCACGTTGGCAAACCGTAATCATACATTCTGACTATTGAATTATTGATAGTTTTGGCAATTGTAAATTCCTCCTCAAGTTCAAAAAGATTATCCGGTTCAGGCTCTCCTTCTTTGTAGATGTCTATAAGGTTTTCCTGCAACATATCCAAATCTCCGGGAGATTCATAGCTAAATGAGTCTTCATCAACGAGCCCACAATAGTCTGAGACACACTCATCTTCTGTTTTAAACATTTTAGCTATTTCTTCATCCCGAAAACCTTCAGCTCTAAGATTCCAAAATATGACTCCTAAGCATTTATGAGATAGAGATAAAGCATTATCCCTGTACAAAAAATCTCTTTTCAGATACGGTACAATCTCTGCATCCTCATCATACGGATAATTTGACATTCTATAAATATCTGTATCTCCATCCTCATCCTCAGCAAAAATATCGCAGCTCATTCTTATCGTAAGTTCTTGGAGTAATTTCCGGCATTCTCTCATTTCTTGTATCAGAGCTTCCTTAGACATTATCTTTGGATTCTCTTCCTTAAAAGAACATACAAACCTTTTAATCAAATCCTGATCTTCCATACTCAGAAAGCTTCCTTTTTCCCTGCATTTCTTAAGAATGTTTATAAAACTATCAAGATTACTTAACATCTCATACTTTACTTCTGCCATAACTGCCTCCTAAATCTTTCACTAAACGTAAAATTAATCTTATTAATCACTTATGTTTCTTTCTTTAACTCTTCAATCAACTCAGGCTCGCATCGCAATATTTCCATTACATAATCATCTGTGAATTTACCGCTTTGAAGGAGCATATGAGCCACACGCTTTTGAAAGATAAAAAAATGCTTATCCGAATCCTTCTCCCCCGCTTCGTAGCCATCCCAGAATCCCTCGTCAAAGCTTCTATCTCGAACTGACTCAATATAGCTATCAAAGGCGCTGTCCATATAGTCCTGAAAATCACTGTCGCTTAAATCATAATCCTTCTGCCACTCAATATAATCATCATAAGATTCATCCGTAAGGAATTTTTCTCTTATCATCTCAGCTAGCTTATATGCAAAACAATAAACATCAGCAATACATACTTTATATCTGCTCTCATTTTCTTCGTCGTAGTTTCCGTTAATCTTCGGAATCAAAAGCATTGAACAAAAAGGTTCTATACCGAGCCTCATACCAATTGAATAATAATTCCTTACTTTAAACTTATTCTTTGGTTTTCCCGACTTAACCTCTACCATATATATCCTATCGTCAAAACGAATCAACAAATCTATTTCTCTGGTTTCAACGCTCTTATTTCCAACAGAAATATGTACATACACATTTTGATAAAGTTCATAGTCAACACCGTATGTTTGACTAAGCTCTTCCAAAACCTTCTTTGCCTCACAATAGGCAAAGTCTTCAAAAAAGCTTCCTGTAATATATGAGAAAAACTCCATATTAAATTTGCCCTTAACGGTATTTGATTCATTGTCATAATCAAAATCGCGTATTATTTCAAGCGTATTGAAGTCATAGAGTAATGAAAGTATCATTTGTTGCTTACTCTCATCATAATTACCCAGTTTTATTTTGAGCTTCTTCCCATTGTTAATCTTTGTTCTAAGCGAAAAAATAAGATCAGAAAACACGGAAAAATTGCGGGCAATATATTCAGACAAACCATATAGATTATTATATGTTATTCTTTTATTACACTTACTGAGCAGCATTGCCTTTTCAGCAAACATACGGTTGAGCTCTGTATACTCGGATGGATTAGAGAGAATTCTGTTAATGTAATTGTAAATCTGTGTTTCCTTTACATTTATTGGAGTTAAGTGATCCGGCAACGGTTTTGTTATTCTCTCCATCTGAATTCCTCCTTATTTTTTCTCTATCTCTATATTAATTATATCACTTAGTAAATTTTTGTACAACCATAGGTATTTTTTACGAACGCATTTTTGAAAATCACTTACGCCAAAGCTGTTGGCCCCGCCTTTGACAATAAAATCCTGCTTAAAAAAATCAAGCAGGATTACTTTTTGTATTTTTATAACCTAAATAATTCAATTATTTTACTGTAGTGGACTTTACTTTCGAATAGTCTGAATAGTATACTTTGCCGGACACCTTTTTGTATGCTCGTATTCTAACATAAACCTTTCCTGACAAACCTTTTTTCGTCACCGTTTTGGCAACTTTTTTAACTCCTTTGACTGTTACTTTCTTTGCTGCCGAAAAGTTTTTATTATTTGAATTTGAAGGATTTAAAAGGCTAAGCAAAACAGAATTAAAACTTAGGGTTTCGAATATGGCTGAAATCTTAATTCCTATGGATAGTCAAAAAGAGCCATATTTCAGCGTAACCGCAAGAAAAATGTTTACCGGGTTTCTTCTATATTTATTTGAAGTATGCAACAATCTTACATTTCCGGAATTTCTTCAAGCTGTTTTGCATAACAAGAGACCTCAGGGATATAAACAAAAACATTTCCCATCAAACATATTCGAATGGATCGAATGTGTTGTTGATTCTGGAATCTATGCCGCTGTAGAACAGGTTGTTGGATTAATCGGTAATAATGAACGTAACATCGCAGGATGCTATGATCGGCTCAACACAGCTCTTATTCCTTTTTCGAATCCTGTACTGGACAAGCTTTTGAGCGGCAAAGGCAAATGTATTTCATCGCAAACCTTATACGACGGGTATGATGTGTATCTGCAAATCAATCAAAACAATCTGAGCGTCTACGCTCCCCTGTTTACCATGATCATTAACAGCTTTTTAAGCGATTTTGCCAATCGCGCCGATACTGCATTTCACAGAAACCTAAACAGACCAATACTCTGCATATTGGATGAGTTCCCTAGATTGACATTTCCTTACGATACCATAGACTCATTTTTATCAACCTTGAGAAGCAAATCAGTTGTTATGATGCCTGTATGTCAATCGATTGCGCAGCTAGTCAAAAAATATGGCGAAGACGGCGCTCAATCGTTGCTGGGCAACTGCACATATCAGGTATGCTGTAAAGCAAATGACGAGATAACGCGTACTCACTTCATCCAAACTATAGGTAACAAAAAGACGCTTAAAGAAAGTATAGGCTCGATAGAAGCAGACAAGCCTGTTTATCCACCATCTAAATACGGTAACCTGACTGACACCGCAATAGTATATCTGGACGGCAAACACGCCGAGCTAATAAAGATCAAAAGCTATCAATAGTACCTTTTTGTATATTCATTATTCTTTTTCCAACACTAAATTCAGGGAGGTATTCTATGCAACTCAATAACATCCTTGATAAAAAAGACATAAGCAATCAAGAATATAGAATAGGCAACGGAATATATAATATCAACCGTGTTTTTGGAAGTGACAAAACAATAAAAGATATTCTTATGGCAAATATAACCAATAAAAAGATATATTCATAAATTGAATAATTCGTTTATCCATGATATAATATTGTTGTGAAGTTAAGTAAACAGCAGTATTAAAGGAGATGAAAAAATGTATACTGCTGTTCCTTTAGCAGCCATTTACCTGAGGTTATCTCGAGAAGAAGCAAAAACTCTTGGAGAATCTCAAAGTATAACAAACCAACGCAGCATATGCAGACAGTATTGTGAAGATAACAACATTACAGTTGTCAAAGAATATGTTGACGACGGTTACTCGGGTTCAAACTTTATAAGACCAGATTTTCAAAAGATGTTACAACATATAGATGCCGGACTTATAAATACCGTTATCACAAAGGATTTATCAAGACTAGGCAGAGATATGCAGGAATCAAGCTATTACGCTGAAAAATTTTTTCCTGATCACGATGTTCATTACCGAGCAATTTTTGATCATTTCGATTCTGAAAGCGAAAACCCGATGGCTCCGTTTCAATTCGCGATGAATGACGTTTATATCAGGGAATGTTCTCGCAAAATTAAAGCCGTTATCTATCAAAAAAGGCGAAATGGAGAATATTGCGCTTGTCCCCCGTTTGGATATATGAGAAACCCTAACGATAGTACAAGTATAGTTCCCGATCCAAAGACAGCTCCGATTGTTCAGTATATCTTTGAACTTGCCGTAAACGGAAAGTCTGCACACTATATCGCAAATCGACTTACCGATGAAGGATATATAACGCCATTAAAATACCGAGTATTGTTCAGGGATAACTTTTGTGACAGAGGCGCCGCAAGAGCAACTGACAAATGGAATCATACCACGATCAAGCGTATTTTACAAAACGCGGTATATCTAGGGCATACGATATTAGGAAAGACCAAGAAAGTAAGCCTGAAATCGAAAAAGAAAAATGTAATTCCTGAGAGCGAATGGAGTATTACTCATAACACGCATCAGCCGCTGGTTACTCAAGAGCAGTTTAATACAGCAATGCATCATCTGGGAATGAACACAAAAAATTGGAGCAAATATGATAACGTCAGAAAAAGTATTTTTAACGGTATTATATTTTGTGAAAAATGTGGCTCTGCCCTATGTTCCGCAGGTTCTGTATATAAAGGCGAACGCGAAAAGTATTGGTATCTAACTTGTCAGAACATTCCGAAGCGTTCAACAAACCATTGTGAACACGGTGCGCGCGTTAAATACTCGGACTTGGTCGAAATAGTTAAATCGGAATTGAATTACTTTATTTCTCTGTCTAAAGAAGATATTGATGAAATTATCAAAACGGCAAATAACAATCAATCTGATATTTATCGGGATTCAAAAGACAACATTGAAAGCATTAATCAGCGTCTGTCAGATATTGAGCGTATAATCGTTAAACTATATAACGACAATTCCAACGGCTTAATCACTGATGAACAGCTCGGAAATATGCTCACATCGTTTTCGAAAGAATCAGAATCATTGAAAGAAAGAGCCGCTAAGCTCAGTTCTCAGAATATTGATAGCAATGAAAAAGCCGACTCTTACAAAGCTTTCTTTGCCCTAATCCAAAAATACAACCACATTGATGAATTAACTCCTGAAATTGTCAGAACCTTCATTGAACGAATCGAAGTCGGTGAAAAAATACTGCCGGATGGGTACAAAGTGGCGTCACATAACATTCCGTTTAGACAGAATATTAGAATCACCTATCGGTTTATCGGAAACATCGGCAAAGACGAACGGAGTTTTAATCAGGATGATTCACCTACAAAAATCGCATAGCCTTTTTGATGTGTTTGAACACCTCGTCAAAAATCGGCAAAATGCGAAAAATGGCTTAAAACCTGACAAAATTGCCCATTCTTTAAGATGTGATTGTACGCCCAGAGAAGTAGGCGTAAACCTCAAGCAGGGTTACAACGGCGACCTCACATCTCGTCAGGCAGGTTCTGTCGGCGGTCAGATGGTCAACGTAATGTGTCCCGTACGACACACAGAATATATGCGTGCAAAATGGCAGAACAAAGAACAGCTCGAGAGGGTTGTTTATACATATGCTCTTACAGTATAAAACAGCACTATCTACTGTAAAGTCCGCAACCATAATGGTATGTTTTATAGTTGATGACAAACCCGGCTAAAAGAACTATTAGTTTTAGCCGGGCTTTTTGTGAATCATGTTATTCTTTTCGCTCTTTAATTTCCGTAATCTTTTTCTTTAAAAGAAGCTGTGTTATTCTCACCCTCATAACCTTGGCTTTCTCCAAATCTTTTATACCGTAGGTTCCTTTTGACAAATACTCCGAAAGTTTATCTAACGCCTCAATACAATCCTTTTTTGCCGCCATAGTAAGATATTTTATTTTTTCATTTGAGTTATCTATGTTCATTGCGTAGTTAAAACAACCAATTTCAGAGCCTGCGTCCGCAGCGCGCTTGAACCATTGGATTATTTGTGAAGAATCAGAGTTTTCCATATCCTCCTGAATTATTCCTACCATGTTCATTGCGTATGCGTTTCCGAGTTCAGCGCTCTTTTTATAGAGTTCCAGCTTTTTCTCAAGATCTTTTTCGCAAAGAGCTATATTACATAGGGCATCTGTATTCCCCGCTTCAGCAGCTTTTTTAAAATACTTTTTGGCTTCGCGCTCATCTTTACCACAACCGCGTCCAAGATACAGATACTCTCCGATAATTTCGTACACATCTCCGTTTCCCTGAATCTTTTTATACCAAACAAGAGCTTTTTCATAATTTCCTTTGGCTTCAAAGCTTTCTGCCATATCTAAATAAGTTTCTTCAGCAGGATTCATATATTATTCACCACCTATCTGTTTGTGAAACCAATCGGTTTGTTTTTGTCTATTACACCCGACAAAGGAACAATGTCGTTTTCATCAAGTTCAAACCGTTTGACAACATTTGGGTTTTTCATAAAGTTTTGGGCATGTAATCTAAATGACTGTTCAAAAATATTTCTTACTGTTCTGGCGTTGCCGAAATTATTTCCTTGTTTTTCAATTTTGATTACTTTTTTGAATATTTCCAGACCTTTTTCGCTTACAGAAAAACCGTATTTTGAACAAAGTGAAACAAAAATATCGGTTAATTGTTTTTCGGAATAGTCCTTAAAATGTACCGTAACAGGGAATCTGGATTTTAATCCCTGATTCTCGTTGAGGAAGTTATTCATTTCGGATTCATATCCCGCAAGAATAATAGTAATGTTGTCTTTTTCTTCTTCCATTACTTCCAAAAGGATACTTATAATTGACATACTTCTTGGATTCGTTTGAATCACATATGCTTCATCAATGAAAAGCACACCGCCTGACGCTCGACTGCAATAATCCTGCAATGCTTCAATAGGATTGTTTCTTCCGAGCAAATCACCTGCCGAAATATTCTCACAGTTGGGCGATTTTGAAGCGCCAATACTGAACAGCATTTGGCCAAACAACTTAGCTACTGTGCTTTTGCCCGTGCCTGAATTACCCAAAAACAACATATGGTTGGATATAGGAATTTCGATGTTGTTTTCTTTTGAGAATCTAATAGTTTCGATTGTTTTTGCGACCTCGGATTTTACAGCCTCTAACCCAATCATATCGTTCAGCTCTTTTTTTAGTGTATTATAATCACAAAGACCTGTTTCCAATACAATATGTTTGGCTTCAAATATCTTGTCAGCCGATTCTTTTTGGCGGCGATATTCCTTTTTGGCATCAATAAAAATATTCCTTACAGTACGAGCATTTCCGAAATCTTTGGAATAGCGAAGCGATGTAAGCTTGAGCCTTACTTTTTCATTTGCTTCCCTTGAAATACTGTAACCTTCTTTTTGGCACATTCGGGTAAAGATTTCCATTAATTCATCGTCAGAGTAGTCCTCAAATTCGATGACTTTATACAGTCTAGAACCCAGTCCTGCATTGCTCTTATACAGGAAATTATCCATTTCCTTGGGATATCCCGCAAAGATTACAATTAATTGGTCTCGATTGTTCTCCATTTCCTGCAGGAGCGTACCAATGCACTCCTGATTAATCTGATCGTTATTCGAGCCAAATTGAGATTGAGAGATCAGATAAGCTTCATCAATAAACAGAATTCCGCCATAAGCCCGTTTGCAATACTCTTTGGTCAGCCTTGGAGTTTCGCCGATATATCTTCCCTTTAAATCAAGCGCCGAAACAGTAATGACTTTGTTTTTCTGAATCACTCCCATAGAGTAGAATAGGTCCGCGGCTAACTGAGCGACTGTGGTTTTTCCTGTACCCGGGTTTCCAACAAACGCCATATGCAGCGAGGGCTTTTCCTCTTTGGACGTTTCCTGAAGCATATAGGGTATTTCTAAAAATGCTTCTTTAACTTTCTCAAGCCCAATCAGGGAATCCATAGCCGCGAGCGCGTCTTCGTGATTTTTATCTTCATTGTAAAACGGAATATCGGCAACCGACAGCTCTTCAATCTTTTCTGACTCACCGTAAAAATGTGTCAGAATTCGCTCGACCAGATCATCTACGAATAATTGGTTTTTTAAATCAGCTTTCGGATAAACAATATTAATATATTTTTGTAACTCTTCCTTAAAGTCGTTATTGTACTTTATACCGTTAGCTGTAAATTCTTTTAAAGTTATATCGAATATCTCGTCGGTTAAGATGTTATCAATGTAAATATGATTTCGGAAAACGCGGAAATACAGATGCTCGTTATTTCTGAAACGTTCTCTGAGTATATGTTCGGGAGCAACTACAATTTTGCAAACATCGGGTGTGTCCGCACATAGGTCTGTGAATTCCTCCCACACCAGATTGTTTTTTTGCTTAATTTCTTCCGCCTTGCCTGTTGCTCCTTCAGGGGCAAATGTCAAGAGCGGCAAGCAATCATAAATAGCAAATATACTACTCTCCTTCATCATCTTCAAGGTGTCTGCAGAATTTTTCAAAAACTGTTTTTCTGTAACCAAAACAGGCTTTTCTGTTCTATTCAACACAGAATTGGTCATTTCGTTGAATTTTGTGACAAAAGCTTTTGCACGGAGAGGATCGCTGCAATGAATCATAAAATTGTAGGATAGTTGTTTGCCGATGCTTGACTTTCTTGATAAATAGCGAATGTAATTGTTCAGGATATGTCTGGATTGCTCATTAAGATGGAACTCGTCAAACTTACTCAGGTATTCCGCAAATATGTTTTCATTGATCCTTTCAGATAATGATATATCTGATTTTTTTGTTATTTCTCTATAATCATGAATAATCATTTATTACCACCTCTATTCCGCATTATAACCATATTGCTTTCATAAACTCAGGGTAAACCTCATCCGCTTTGGCTTTTATCTTTTCTAAATCCGACATTATTTGTTCACCGCATAATTCCTTAGTGAAGCCTAAACGCGCGTTAATGGAAATTAAGTTATTTGTATCATCCACATAAAACGTTATGTTAAAAGACTTACTGTTTTCGTCATTGCATAATTTATACATAAGTTCCCGCTTGTTTTCGGGGAATGCAACGTAATTCAAAGAAATATTAGCATACTGCATATTTGCGTTATTATTCAGGAAGAAAGTTATAACAAAACGCGCGTCCGGGAGCATTTTTGTTGGTACGTTCAATATTGCTTCGTTTTTATCTTTCTTTATTTCGCAGCTCTCAATATTATTCTTTTTAAGATAATCGGAAAAAATATCTAACACAGTTTGTTCATTGATTTCGGATGCGTTTTTCGGAAGAGTTGTATCTTGTTTTGTTAGAGTTTCTGTCTCTTCTTGTTTGGCTTTTGCCGAACTCTGCGCTTCTTCTGAAAGCAATTTTTTTATTTCTTCAACTTTTTTCTTTGCATAAAAATTCCCTTTTGCGGCGGATTTCTTGTATAATTCAAAAGCCTTATTCAGGTCTTTTTCTATGTGCTCGCCTTTCTCATATTTATCAGCTAAGTTATTCATAGCTACTGCACTGCCGAGTTCAGCAGCCTTTTTATAGCACTCGATTGCTTTGTCAAAATTCTGTTCGACACCTTGACTGTTATAATAGAGGACTCCTAAATTATTATATGCAGCAGAATCTCCTTGTTCAGCAGCCTTTTTATACCACGAAAGAGCCTCGACTTCATTTTTTTCTATTCCGATTCCTTTAGCGTAACAGCGCGCCAAATTGTACATAGCGTCTGAGTTTCCTGACACAGCAGATTTCTTGTATAATTCAAAAGCCTTATTCAGGTCTTTTTCTATGTGCTCGCCTTTCTCATATTCATCAGCTAAGCTATTCATAGCTTTTGCGCTGCCGAGTTCAGCTGCCTTTTTATAGCACTCGATTGCTTTGTCAAAACTCTGTTCGACACCTTGACCGTTATAATAGAGGACTCCTAAATTATTATATGCAGCAGAACCTCCTTTTTCTTTTATTGATAATTCATAATACTTTGCCGCTTCAGTATAGTTTCGCACTTCTTTATTGCCGCAATGCAAAAGATAAGCTATATCAAAATAGTCTTTCTTTCTTCCTGCATCAATAGCCTTTTTATACCACGAAAGAGCCTCGACTTCATTTTTTTCTATTCCGA
>JAHLAX010000026.1 GCA_020625875.1 bacterium
GGCACAGATTTTTTCAACTCCTATCCCCTTATTTATGCCCTTGGGCATAACCTCGAGAAACCACGGAGCGGAAAGATAAATATCGAGTTCCTTTCCAAAGCGCTCAAAAAGAAGCTTCTCAACTTCTTTTAGCTCCTCGGGCTCTCCGCACAAAAGCATTTTATGCAATTCCCAGTCCACAAACTCGGAGATATCATCAACGGGATTAAGCGGAAGCCCTATCACCTCGGGCTCAATATGAGTATAATCGTTGAACTTTTTATCGGCATATATTATATCGCCCTTGTGTACCATTGTGGTGATATTCGTAGGGCGAAGCATCGAATAGACAGGCTCTATATATTTGCTGTCGAGGTATGTTGAACTGATCAGCTCGTTTTTACAGTTCATTATAGCTCCGCCGTTAAAGCCGAAATAGTATCCGTCATGGGCAAAAACGTCAAGCTCCTCGGCGAACGGCCGCACTCCGTATGGCAGTCTGCCTGAGCAAACCGCCAGTTTTATTCCCCTATTCTGAGCGTTCATAAGCGCCGCTTTTGTTTTTGGAGTTATTTGTTTTTGTGTATTTAATAAAGTATCGTCTATATCAAACGCAATCAGTTTGTATTTCATTCTCATTTCTCATTTCTCAATTCTCATTTTCCCGAGAATCTCTCCGACTTTATCATGGAAAACGAGGTCGGCTCTGCTGTCCATAGGCGTGGGATCGCGGTTTATGAGAATCAGTTTATCTCCCCTGAAATACTGCACAAGCCCCGCCGCGGGATATACAGTCAGGCTTGTCCCCGCCACAATCAACACGTCGGCATTCGCGATAGCGTTTACCGCTCCGTTTATAGTCGCGTTGTCCAGCCCCTCCTCATAGAGCACAACATCGGGCTTTATTAACCCGCCGCAGCTGTCGCACACGGGCAGGCTGGCGGAGTTTTTGATATACATAGCGTCAAAGAACTTGCCGCATTTTGTGCAGTAATTTCTGTGCACCGAGCCGTGGAGCTCATAGACAATCTTACTGCCCGCCTTCTGGTGGAGTCCGTCAATATTCTGGGTTACAACCGCTCTGAGCTTGCCCGCCTGTTCCATCTCGGCGAGCTTTTTGTGGGCGGCGTTGGGCTGAATATCAAGCGCGAGCATTTTGTCCTTATAATAGCGATAGAACTCGGAGCAATTACGCACAAAAAAGGTATGGCTGAGTATCTCCTCAGGCGGGTAGTCATATTTTTGATTATAAAGTCCGTCCACAGAGCGAAAATCGGGAATCCCGCTCTCGGTGCTGACGCCCGCTCCGCCAAAGAAAACTATGTTGTCATAGTTGTCGATTATGCTTTGAAGTTCATTAATCTTGTCCATAAGTCTCCTCCAAAAAGCGCAGGGAGAGCCTGAGCTCTCCCTTACAAAAATAATTATTTATTAACTCCGTAGAATTTATCCATAAGAGGATCGAGTAATTTTATGCTGCCGAAAATCGGGAGCTTTTTCTCTTTGCCTGTAGCGGCGTTAACAATACCTATAATCTCAAATACGGTAAAGAAAATATATCCGAGGCTGAATATAATGTTGAAGATATTATATACAGCGCTGTTTCCGTAATGATATGTATAGCCGAGCAGCGTGTAACTCGGAGCGGGGAAAATCGCGCCGATAATCGCGAGCAGAATAGCTGTTGTGATAGCGTAGGCAATCAATGTCGCGCAGATTACAACGCCCTGTCTTACGTGGAACTGACAGAACTTTGAGAACTTTCTCGCAAACATCGGAACCAAAAACAAGGGGCCCATATACGCGAGCCACGCGATGCCTCTGTTGGAATTGACGTCATCTACGGGAGGAGCCTCCTGTACCTGCTGAACAGGAGGAGCCGCCTGATACTGCTGTTCCTGCTGAGGCGAAGAAGCTACGGGTGTGCCGCAGTTGTTGCAGAACTGCGCGCCCTCTTTGAGCTCCTGACCGCAATTTTTACAAAATGCCATAGTTATTATCTCCTTTTAATGATAATTGGGTATTCATATACCGATTTAATTATAATGTTTTTTAATATAGCTGTCAATTATTTATTCTTTGCTTTTTAAAGTGATTGACAATCAACCATATTAAGCTTATTACAAACAGCACAATTGAAATCAATTGGCTTGTTGACAATCCGAACAAAAATCCTCTGTAAGCGTCGCCTCTGAAGAACTCCAGAACAAAGCGATATACGGGATAAATTAGCAGATAGAGAGCGAGCACCTTGTGATTCGCCTTGCCCTTCTTGTAAATATAAAACAGCAGGAAGAACAACAGCAAATTCAACCCCGCCTCAACAAGCTGCACAGGGAAACGCGGTACGCCGTTGGCGCTTTCAACTATAGAATGAGAATATGTTATGCCGTGCTCCCACTCTACACCGTAGCAGCAGCCCGAGAGGAAGCAACCTATTCTGCCGAAAAAGTGGAACAGCGGAATCGCCAAAGCGCCAATATCGCTGTAGTCGCCGAAGCTGAGCTTCCTGACCTTAGTGTATATAAAGAACACAAGGATAGCGCCTATCAAACCGCCGTAGAATACAGAGCCGCCGAATATAAGTGAAACCGCGTTGACAAAATCGTTGAAGCTCTTTATTTTATCAAGATGTGTCAAGACCGCCCAAATCCTGTCGGGAACAGTGAATGCATATAGAATATGGCTGAAAAGCAACACTCCGCAAAAAGAGAAAAGCATCATAAAGAGCATCTCGACTTCGTCGAGTCCGTGCTTTTTTGCCATCTTATAGGTAAATAACAGTATAAGCAGCGCGCCTACAAGCGCGCAAGCCGCGTACATTGAGATTTCTTTTCCGAATAACACAAATGATGGGAACATAATAAAACTTCCTTATATAAAACAAAAAAGGCATAAGAAAACTTATGCCCGTTCTGTTTCTGTTTTAATTAGCTAAGGCTGCTAAAAGCACTGCTGAGATCGTTAAGAGCACTGCTGAGCGAACCGTCTGCAGCACTGTTAACAAGAGCGCTGCCTGTGCAAGCTACGCAAATAACACAGCAAGCAAGAATAAACGAAAGAGCAGCTCCTACGATACCGCATACGAGACCTGCAACAGCAAGACCCTTGGGTGCGTTCTCCGCTTTAGCCTTCTTGATACCCATAGCGCCAAAAACAATACCAACGATAGAGCAAACAAGAGCTACGAAAGCGAAGTATCCCCACCAAGCGAATACAACGCCGATGGCACCGCAAATTATAGCGATGATTGAACAAACCTTTGAATTCATGGATTTACCCTCCTTAAAATTTGGTGATTAAATTATATATTAATTATATTCACCCGTCAATAAAAATATCAAAATTTTTACTATTTTACTACGATAAATTCACTATTTATGGTAATTATAGGGCAGTTTTACTAATCTTCGCTCTTGATTTTTTCAATAATCATTCTCATTGTTTCTTCATCGTTTGTTTTTTCGACATTAACTTTATTCACGCTTCCCGACACAGATACAAATCCCGTTCCTATTATTATGCTTAATAGCCATATGGTTATAGCGGGCACAAGGTTGAAGCCCTCGTCCGTAACAAAACCGATTATTATACCCGCCAATATGCCGACAATAATCAATACTATGCCAAAAACAAATAAAAAATCCGCAAGCTTCTTGTTCATTAATATTCCACCTTATCGCCCGAAGAACGGGCTTTTCTTCCATCATTTTACTATCATTATCCAGTATTTGCAATTAATTGCGGAAAATTCGTCCCTATGCATAAAATCATATGTCAATCTTTATCTATTTAGACGAAAAAAATTAAAGAATTTTACATTGATATTCCGCTTTTTTTGTGGTACAATAATCACACTGACACCGAAATCGGTATTGAGGTGAAAGGCTCTATATTAAATATGATATTATTTAAATGTAGCTGTGCCTTTCGGTACAGCTTTTTTCTTTTGATCGAGGTGATTTTATGGAGACAAGAGTTGCCGCTGTGAGTATTATTCTTGAGAACTCAAACTCAGTCGAGGAGGTCAACAAGCTAATCTCAGACTACAGCGACTATGTTGTGGGGCGTATGGGAATCCCCTACAAAAAACGCGGAATATCGATAATCAGCGTTGTGCTCGACAGCCCGCAGGACGTTATATCAACATTTTCGGGCAAGCTCGGCAAGCTTGACGGCGTAAGCGCTAAGACCGCTTACTCAAAGTATGTGTTCAACGATGACTGATTTAGTCGAAAAACTATACAGGGAGCGAACGCTCTCAAAAAGCGAACTTATAGAGCTGATTAACTGCAGAGACGCGGATACCGAACGGCTGAGAACGCTTGCCGAAAAAGTCAGAATCGAAAACTACGGTCACGATGTTTATGTCAGAGGGCTGATTGAGTTTTCAAACTACTGCAAACAGGATTGCCGCTACTGCGGAATACGCAAGAGCAATCTAAACTGCGAACGCTACAGGCTTAGTTATAACGATATTATGGAGTGCTGCGACGAGGGCTACAAGCTAGGTTTTCGCACCTTTGTGCTCCAGAGCGGCGAGGACGCGTATTTTACCGACGACAGGCTTTGTGAAATTATAACCGCGATAAAGTCAAGGTATCCCGACTGCGCGCTCACCCTATCTATCGGCGAAAAAAGCTTTGACAGCTACAAGCGCTATTACGACTGCGGCGCCGACCGTTATCTTTTAAGACACGAAACGGCGAATAAAGAGCACTACCAAAAGCTACACCCTGAAGCTCAGAGCTTCGAAAACCGTATGCGCTGTCTTAATGATTTGAAGCGCATCGGCTATCAGGTTGGCTGCGGATTTATGGTTGGTTCGCCGTATCAGACTGACGAATGCTTAGCTGAAGACCTGTTGTTTATGAAAGACTTTAATCCGCAGATGATTGGAATAGGACCTTTCATAAGCCATAAGGACACCGAGTTCGACGATTACCCTGACGGCTCAGCGGAACTGACAATAAAACTGCTTTCTATTATAAGGCTTATGCTGCCGAAGGTTCTCTTGCCAGCCACCACAGCGCTCGCGACTATCGACGCGAAAGGTCGTGAAAAGGGAATCCTCGCGGGAGCAAATGTAGTTATGCCGAACCTCTCCCCTGTTTTGGTGCGTAAAAAGTATCAGATTTACGATAACAAAATCTGCACAGGCGACGAAAGCGCCCAGTGCGCGCTATGTCTCAAACAGCGCATAGAATCAATCGGGTGCAGAATCGTAACCGACAGAGGAGACAGTAAGAATAAATGAGAAATGAGAATGGAGAAATGAGAAATGTATAATCCAAAATCGCTTAAAGCGGAAGAATTTATAGACCATCAGGAAGTTTTAGACACACTTAAATACGCCGACGAGAACAAGGACAACCTTGAACTTGTCGACAGCCTGCTCGAAAAGGCTAAGAATCTCAAAGGCTTAACCCACCGAGAAGCAAGCGTGCTGCTCGCCTGCGAGGATGAGGAAAGAATCCAAAAGATGTTTGACCTCGCTGAGCAGATTAAAAAGGATTTTTATGGCAACCGCATTGTAATGTTCGCGCCGCTTTACCTCTCGAACTACTGCGTAAACGGATGTGTTTACTGTCCGTATCACCTTAAGAATAAACACATCTGCCGCAAGAAGCTCACTCAGGAAGAAATCAAAAACGAGGTTATAGCGCTTCAGGATATGGGACACAAGCGCCTCGCTATTGAGACGGGCGAGGATCCCGTAAACAACCCGATCGAGTATGTGCTGGAGAGCATAAAGACAATCTACTCAATAAAGCACAAGAACGGCGCTATCCGCCGAGTTAACGTCAACATAGCTGCGACTACTGTTGAAAACTACCGCAAGCTCAAAGAGGCGGGCATCGGCACATACATACTGTTCCAGGAGACCTACCACAAGGAGAGCTACGAAAAGCTCCATCCCACAGGTCCCAAGCACAATTACGCCTACCACACCGAGGCTATGGACAGAGCTATGGAGGGCGGAATCGACGACGTAGGCTTGGGCGTACTGTTCGGCTTGGAGCTTTATCGCTACGAGTTCGCGGGATTGCTTATGCACGCCGAGCACCTTGAGGCGGTTCACGGCGTAGGTCCGCACACAATCAGCGTTCCGCGTATCAGAAAAGCGGACGACATCGACCCGAGCGTGTTCGACAACGGTATTTCTGACGAAACATTCGCCAAAATCTGCGCGCTTATAAGAATCTGCGTACCTTATACGGGTATGATTATCTCCACCCGCGAGAGTCCCGAAGTTCGCGCCAAGGTTATCCGCCTCGGCGTTTCACAGATAAGCGGCGCGTCAAAGACCTCTGTTGGCGGTTATGCCGAGGATTCCGAGCCCGAAAACAGCGAACAGTTTGACGTATGCGACAACCGCACGCTTGATGAGGTTGTAAACTGGTTGATGAGGAGCGGATATATCCCCTCGTTCTGCACAGCCTGCTACCGCGAGGGACGCACAGGCGACCGCTTTATGACGCTTTGTAAAAACCGCCAGATTCAGAACTGCTGTCATCCGAACGCGCTTATGACCTTAAAGGAATATCTTATGGACTACGCAAGCGACGACACAAAAGCAATCGGCGAAAAAATGATAAAAAAAGAGCTCGATAATATTCCCAACGAAAAAGTCAGAAGAATATGCAAAGAGCACTTAAAGGATATAGAAAATAATAAACGAGATTTCAGGTTCTAAAGAGGTGTAACTATGACCACACTAAATGACACACCAAGCGCTAACAGACTGCACATCGGGTTTTACGGCAAGCGCAATTCGGGCAAAAGCTCGCTGATTAACGCCTTTACGGGGCAGGAGGTCAGCATTGTGTCCGAGGTCGCGGGCACTACGACCGACCCTGTCAACAAAGCTATGGAGATTCACGGCATAGGCGCGTGCGTGCTGATTGACACTGCGGGCTTTGACGACATCGGCGAGCTCGGAGAGATGCGAATCAAAAAAACCGAGAAAACCGCTGACAAAACCGACATCGCCATAGTGCTGTTCTCGGGCGATGATATTACAAAAGAGTGCGAATGGTACGAGCTTTTCAAGAGCAAGAATATTCCTGTGATTCCTGTAGTCAGCAAGGCGGATTTACTCATAAACGGCAGCGCCTATGTGTTTAAGGTTCGCAACAAAATCGGCGAAAAGCCCTTGCAGGTAAGTTCCGTTGACAAAAGCGGTATTGAGGAGCTCAAAGAGCAGATTATCCGCTTGATCCCCTCGGATTACAACGCACCGTCCATAACAGGCTCGCTGTGCTCAGAAGATGATCTTGTGCTATTGGTTATGCCTCAGGATATTCAGGCTCCAAAAGGCAGACTGATTCTGCCGCAGGTTCAGACTATCAGAGAGCTGCTCGACAAAAAGTGCTCTGTTATGAGCTGTACCACCGACAAACTGATTCACACACTAAAAGCTCTCAGCCGTGAGCCCAAGCTGATTATAACCGACTCTCAGGTATTCGGCTATGTATACGAAAACAAGCCTGAGAGCAGTATGCTCACGAGCTTTTCGGTACTTTTCGCGGCTTATAAGGGCGACCTCCCCTATTATATTGAGGGCGCGAAGGCGCTTGACAGTCTGACTGAAAACAGCCGTGTGCTGATAGCTGAGTGCTGTACTCACGCGCCGCTGAGCGAGGACATAGGCAGGGTTAAAATTCCGCGCCTGCTCAGAAAGCGCGTCGGCGAAAGTTTAAGAGTTGATATGGTTGCGGGCACCGACTTCCCAGAGGATTTGAGCGATTATGATGTGATAATCCAGTGCGGCGGCTGTATGTTTAACCGTCAATATATAATGACGAGAATTGACAAGGCTAAAGCGCAAAACATACCTATGACCAATTACGGCGTTACAATCGCTCATCTAACAGGTATTCTGGACAAAATTGTCACGCCGTAGGTCTTGCCAAAATCACTGAAATAGTGTAAAATTTTATAAATACCTCCCTTTATAAAGGGAGGTGGGCAAATCGCTTGCGATTTGGTCGGTGGGATAGACGCAAGTAACAAATATTGCTAAAAAACTATCTCGAATCCCCCTTGAAATCGACAAGCCGATTTCTTTCCCCCTTTAACAAAGGGGGACTATTACGAAAGGAGCGGTATTATGACAGACGAAATTATGAACAATGTTCCCGAAGAGGAAGAAGCAATACTCGTAGAGCTTGAGGACGAGGAAGGCAACGCGACTGAGTTTGAGTATCTCGACACAATAGGCTACGACGGCGAGGAGTACATCGTACTTATCGAGAACGATGAGGACGCCGACGGCGTGGTTATCCTCAAGATTGAGAGCATCGACGACGAAACCGAGAACTACATCGGCATTGACGACGAGGAGCTTGTAGAAAAAATCTACGAAATCTTCAAGGAAGCTCACAAGGACGAGTTTGAATTTACAGACTAATACGCAAACAAAAAGGAGCCGAAATCGGCTCCTTTTTCAGTTATTAGGGTTTATTATAACAGTTTTGCGTTAAGTTTTACAACCGCAACATATGTTACGCCTGTTTTTTCTTTTCCGTTTTGTTCCATTATTGTCTGAGGATGTGTTTCAACCTTTACTTCCGTGCTCAGCTGGACTTTTTGTTCTTGCTCAGTACCGTCATCGTACTTTATTCGGACAACAAAACCGCATTTTTTCAGCGCTGCATTGAAATATGCTTCGGTAATATCTCTATACTTTTCAACCTCTGATTTGTTAACTTCGTCAACCCACAGTACACCTTCAATATTTGTAAAACTCTCCGCAAGTCTGATGAACCCGTCATCTACTGACGCGTTAAGCATTACTTCAACGTTATCGTTCGATACATCGAACTGGTTGTTATAGCTTGTTGTAACTGTAGAATAATATGATTTGCCCGCACGATTCGGCATATATCCCGCTTTGGCAACTTTATCTGATTTCAATATTTTCCTGTTTATGTTTGGAACAGCAAAAGCTCCATTTTCAATTGAATATGTTATCTCCTTTATATTCTCTCCCTTAACAGAAAGCATAAAGTCCGCTTCAGCACCTGCGCTTATTATGCTGTTATTATCGTCCCATTCAGTCCACCATCCGCTCGCGGGCAGCTCGCCGATTGTGGTAAAGCTGTTCTTATTGAGTTCGGCGGCGTTAGCTTTAATTACAAAGGAATTGTGGCTTTTTGTCATAGGTATAAAAATCGCGCCCAACGCAATCACTACCGCCAAGCTCGCGGCGATCGCCGCAATCGGAGCAAAGCGGTATTTTCTGCTTCTTGACTGCCTCTCAACTAGCATATTCACCGTTTCGTTCTTGAAGCTTTCGCTTGCCTTTATCTTATCCAATGCGTTTTTATATGTTCTCATAACTTTCCTCCGTTAAAAGTGTTTTCAATTTCGCTCTGGCTCTGTTGAGCTGAGAGCTGATTGTCGAGGGCTTTGAGCCGAGAATTTGCGCGATCTCGTTCACGCCATAGCCCTCATAGTAATGAAGATAGATTACGTTCCGATACTTTTCGGGGAGCTTATTCACCTCGTCAATAATGCTCCGCTCCTCGGGTGTAAACAGCTTAACGGCTTCATCCAACGGTACGATTTTTCTACGTGATTTTTTTCGCTGAAAATCATTGCATTTGTTTATCGCCGTGCGTATTATGTACGCCTTCAACCTTTCCTCGCCGAACTTGGAAAGGTCGCGGCGCATAACCGCAAGGAACACCTCCTGAGCAATATCCTGAGAGTCGTGAACGTTTTTGGTGTATTGATAGGCTATCCTCAAAATGGTATCGGAATATGTTTTTACAATATGGTTTATTAGATCAACATCGATGTTTTTCGCCATTTTTTGACCTCCTTTCACCTATAAAACGCTTTTGATAAGCAAAATCTTGCAAAAAAATATACCCCTTTTCAGGGGTACATTCTCAATTATTTTACCAATTCTTTGTCGAGATGTCGTTTTTTGATTATTATTGTAGCGGGTATTCCCAAAACAAAGAGAACCACAAGCTCACCGAGAGCCACGCAGCCGCCTGTTATTAAGAACTCGACGAAATTAAAGCCCTTCATACTCTGAATAAAGAAAAACTCAATTTCAAAGCCGACAATAATTCCGTTGAAAAGCGCGGGCATCAACAAACCGACAAACGGAATGTTTTTTAAACATACATTTCTGAGCAGATACATTGTAATTGCCGCGAGCAGGGTTGCTAAAGAGCCAAAAATCATATCGTAGAATCCGAGCCCCGCCGTAACCGAGCTGATGTTAGCGACAACACAGCCGATAGTAAGCCCGGGGATAGCCGCGGGTGTAAAGAACGCCAGCACCGTCATAACCTCTGACACCCTGAACTGAACTGCCCATGAGGCTGTTCCCGGCAACAGCAGGTTCTGACCGATTGTCAGCACCGCGTACAAAGCCGCGATTACCGCGCCCTGCACAATGAACATGGTTGACCTTCTGGTCACTTTTTTAGTCATATTAAATTCCTCCGTAGTTTTTTTCGATACTAATATGCGATAAAAACAGACAAAAATTTACTGGAATGATTTTTGCAATACGAGGCGAAGGACGAAGTTAGGCTGACGCCTAACAAGGACAACAACGAAGTATTGCAGAAATCAAACAGTGAAGATTGTCTGGAGTTATCGTATTTTAGTATCAGTCTGGATTTTGCGAACAGACTTTGCATATTATAACAGAACAATATATAAAATGCAAGAAAAATATCAAAAATGAACCACTTTTTCAAAAGCCTGTGAGAAACTAAAAACCAGTGGGATATTAAGCATTTGTCAGAACTTCAAAAATAAGACGTGGAAAAATCAAAAGCCGAGAACGGCTGCCTTACTAGGCAGCCGCTCCCGGATTTAGAAGTTTTGAAATTAACGTGAAAACGTGGATGTCATTGTGATTCGTAAGCTGTTAGCCGACTTCGTCAAAAAGATTGAGTCTGAACAGCTTACTCTCGTCTTTCTTGTTCTCACAAACGATTGATGCCTCTGCGATCTTGCCGCCCTCAATGAGCTGAGTGAGACCTACAAGCTGTGAGAGTTTGCTGCGGAGATTTAATTTGTCTCCGTCCCTGGTAACGAGATATACGTTGCCTTCGCAGGTATCCAGCACAGCAAGAAATTCAGAAACATTGACGTCATGCATGTTGAGAATAGGTGTCATAACTATTTCCTCCTTTATAAAGTTCTGTGGCCATTTACCATTTGGCAATTCTTTTACGACTTCATTATAATAATGAAAATTAATGAATGAAATTGTGTGAACTGTGTGCTTAAAGAAGTCGTAAGTCAAGCGGACTTTTTACTTGACGCACTTTATTATACTCAGTTTATCGTGAAAGTCAACAGTTTTTTAAATTTTCTTTTGTGCACTATCACCAACAAAAAGCGAAATTAACCAACTTTAGCCTGTATGATTTGTGCAACATTACCATCGAACGGTTACAGCGCTTTCATAACTCGACAATCTATTTGTCAGCACTTCGTCAATTTGCACTCTAAATAAAATGATTGACAAAAATCATTCTACAGTTTTTACAAACTTGATATGTTGATTGATACGAAAATATGGTGTATAATCTATTAAAAGGCTTCCATTGGTGGAATCTGTAAGGAGAATCATTATGCTGAATAACTTTTATAAACAATTCAAAAGTGGAACCGACATCCGCGGCGTAGCTGTTGAGGGCGTAAAAGGACAGGATGTTAACCTCACAGATGAGGTTGTGGCGTCTATGGCGCAAGGCTTTGTGCTCTGGCTAAGTGATAAAGTCGGCAAAAAGCCAAGCGACCTGACAATATCTATCGGGCGCGACAGCCGTGTGAGCGGTCCTCGTATCGTAAAGACAGTATCAGAGGAACTCAAAAGCGCGGGTGTACGTGTGCTTGACTGCTCTTTAGCCTCTACCCCGTCGATGTTTATGACTACTGTTGACCTCGGCGCGGACGGCGCAGTTATGATTACCGCAAGCCATCACCCGTTCAACCGCAACGGCTTAAAGTTCTTTACCCGCTCGGGCGGACTTGAGGGCTCAGACATCGAAAAAATACTCGAATATGCTCAGAACGGCGAAAAAGCTCCCAATGCAGAAGGCGCAATTGAGAGCGTAGATTATATGGCTCAGTACAAGGAGCACTTGAAAGATATAATAAAGACAGGCGTGAACGCCGAAAAATACGACAAACCGCTTGACGGATTTAAGATTGTAGTTGACGCGGGCAACGGCGTTGGCGGCTTTTACGCGGATGTACTCGAGGATTTGGGCGCTGACACAAAGGGCAGCCGCTATCTTGATCCCGACGGAATGTTCCCGAACCACGTTCCGAACCCTGAAAACAAAGAGGCTATGCAGTCAATCTGCGAGGCTGTTAAGGAGAGCGGCGCTGATTTGGGCGTAATCTTCGACACAGACGTTGACCGCGGCGGCGCTGTCGACAAGAGCGGCAACGAAATCAACCGCAACCGTCTTGTAGCTTTAGCTTCCGCTATCGCGCTCGAGGGCAACGACGGCGGCACGATTGTCACTGATTCTATCACATCAAGCGGGCTGAAGGAATTTATTGAAAAAGATTTAGGCGGCAAGCACTACCGCTATCGCAGAGGCTACAAGAACGTCATCGACAAGGGCTTGGAGCTCAACGCTAAGGGCATAAACTGTCCGCTCGCGATTGAAACCTCAGGCCACGCGGCTATGAGGGAAAACTATTTTCTCGACGACGGCGCGTATCTCTGCACAAAGATTATTATAAAAATGGCTCAGCTGAGTATGGCTGGCAAGAGCATTGAGAGCATTACCGCGAGCCTCAAAGAACCCAAAGAAGAGACCGAAATCCGCTTTGAGATTACCGAGAGCGACTTCAGAGCGTGCGGCGAGAGGATTATCAGTGAGCTGACCGATTACGCCGAAAATGCCGAGGGCTGGATTCTTGCTGACGACAATCGCGAGGGCGTTCGCGTAAGCTTCGGCGAAAACGACGGCAACGGGTGGTTTTTGCTCAGACTTTCCGTTCACGACCCGATTATGCCGCTCAATATTGAGAGTGACTGCGAGGGCGGAGTTGAGATTATCAAGGCTAAGCTTTATGAGTTCTTAAAGACAACTAAAGGATTAAAAATTTAGAAGAAAGGCTCCTTTGACTAAAGGAGCCTTTAATTGTGCACAATTCATAATTGCGCACATTGATTTTTGTCAGTAATCCCAATATCCATATACTATTATATATGTTATAATCAAGACAACAAATAGAAGGAGTGGTTAGTATGACAAAGAGAGCACTATCAATCACGCTTGCGCTTATTATACTTTTGGGTATTTTTACAATAACAGGCGCAAACGCCGAGGACATTAAAATACTCGCGAACAAGAGCTTAAAGGTCGGGCAAAAGGCGGACGTTAGCCTCACCCACCCCGAAACAGGCGAAAAACTCAATACAATCTGGGAAAGCACAAACCCCTCAATTGCCACGGTTACATCAAACGGCATTGTCAAGGGCTTAAAGGCAGGCACCTGTGTTGTATCTACATGGTGGAACAGCAAGCTCTACGGCGTTAAGGTCACCGTTAAAGCCGCCGCTAAAAAAATCTCAATAAGCAAAAAGTCCGCCACGCTAAAGGTCGGCAAAAAGCTCACCCTAAAGCTAAAGAACGCCAAAGCCTCAAAGGTAAAGTGGTCGTCCTCCAAGAAGAAGGTGGCAACCGTCAGCAAAAAGGGCGTTGTCAAGGCGAAGAAAAAGGGCAAGGCGACAATCACCGCCAAATATAAGGGCAAAAAATACAAGTGCAAAATCACCGTTAAGGCTAAAAAGAAAGCTTCGGTGTACGCCAAGCTTGCTAACTACCTCAAAAAGAACGGAACAAAAGATACAAATACAACCAGTTACTATATATACTGGTATGAGGACGGATACGTTCTCTGGGCGAATTATGACATCAACAATAAATTTGTAAATATGTTCATTGGCATGCCTGCCGCGAATCCTAACGGCTTATTCGACTTTGAGGAAGGTTTGTACCCTACTCTGTATAAAACGGGGAAAAGACTGGTACAATACGATAGAAAGAGCCCCTTCTCAAGTTATGAAAAGAGCTACAAAAAGGGTACAACCGTCAACACCGCGAAGCTTAAGCTTAAGCATAAATACGGCTCGAAGTTTACGAAAGCAAACTCCAGAGCGCGGGCACTCTCTAAGGCGGGAATGTCGCTTTGGGACAAGTTCCTCAAGGCAAGAGTTGGTCTCAATATGAAGAAGCTTGGATTTGTTTATAAAAAATAGCATATGGAAAAGCGAACAGGGCAGCCAAAATGGCTGCCCTGAGCTTTTGAGTTAATCCTCTTTTTTGTTAAAAATATTAGCTATAATATAGTATACGGGGATGGTGAGGTATACCACCCAGCTCCACGCCCAGCCGTTCATCAGATAGCCCGTAAGAATCTGAAATACAAGACAAAGCACGGGATAAGCGAAGTGAGTGGGGTTACGCTCATAAATCGCATCAACCAAAGAATGATAGAGCGGGATTGCCATAAGACAAATCCATGACAGCGCCCAGCCGTAACATAGTCCCGAAAAACCCCACGCCAAAAAGAATCCGAGCGCGATTGCCCATACGGGGACCAGGTTTGCGATTCGCTTGGCTTTGTGGTGCTTTTTGAGCTCCTCGTCAACCATTATATTACCGTTTTCGTCAGTATAGGCGCAGGTCTTTTCACCGTCAAATACATTTACGCCGTTCTTATCTATATGCACCTTGGTGCCGTCCTTTGACTCGACATGAACGCCGCGGCTGAAGCTGATATCGACCTTGCCGCCATCCTTGCTCTCGGTATGAATTCCGTTTTTAAAAGAGAACCTGTCATCCTTAACATAGGTTGTATTCTCGTCTGGCTGAGCGGATTCAGTCTTTTCATCTTTAACTGTCGGCTCGTCCTCACCCTGCAGAAGCTCATCGAGGGTTACGCCGTACACCTGCGCCAGTAGTATAAGATTATCGGTATCGGGCGAGGCTTCGGCTCTCTCCCATTTTGATACCGCCTGACGGCTTACTCCTATTTTTTCGGCAAGCTCCTCCTGGCTGAGGTTATGCAGCTTGCGATATTGCAATAATCTGTTAGCTGTTACAATATTCATATTTATTCCTCGCTTTCTTTTTCTGCACTAATTATATATCGCAACTGTTGAAAAACGCCATACATTTTGGTTTTCATCGGCGCAACCAGCGGTTGCGAAGCAGTAATTAAGGCTCATTTTGCTATATATACGTCAAATTTTCCGTATTGAGCTCCGCTGTATTCAGCGCGGGCTTGGCGAGGGGGATTTTTTTATTTTCTTTTATAAACAGGGGCACTTCGTTGAGCGCGACCTCAACATAATGAATACCCTTGCCGAGCTTTTCGCTCGTTATATTCGCACCGCTGAGCTTAACAAAAGTCATAGGCTCGGGCAGGTAGACCGTTCTGCCGCTCTTGTTCTGCTCATACACAGGCGCAATCATACACTCCTCGCCGAGCATAAGCTGGTCCTCAACCTCACACGCGAGCTTGTCGTCAGGATAATCGAACGCTAAGGGGCGGAACATCATATCGCCCTCGTCCGCGCAACGGCGGAACGTCTTATATATATAAGGTATAAGGCGGTAACGCACGGCGAGCACATCGGCAAAGTCCTGAGTGTTGTCGAACTGATACGCCTCCTGAGCGCGTGTACCGAGAGCCCGATGATTGCGCATAAGCGGTGTGAACACGCCGATAGCCAGCCATCTGAGCAGCAAATCGCCCGTAACATTATTGTTAAAGCCTCCTATATCGGCTCCGCAGTAGAGGAAGCCGCACATATTGACGGACGGCAACATTTTGAGATTAAGCAGAATATGACTCCACCAGCTGTAATTATCGCCGAACCAGATTCCGCTTGTGCGGTGAGCGCCGATGTATGACGCTCGTGAGAAAATGAGTATCTTCTCTTTTCCGAACTCACGCTCAAAATATTCGCCCGCTGAGTTGGTCATAAACGCGCCGTAGAGATTGTGAACGTCCTTATGACACACCAGCTCGCCGTCAACATTGTGATAGAATGAGCTGTAGTCGTCCATACTGTTCTGGATTCGCGCAAGCGCGTCACGCATACCAAAGTAGTTCCAGATGTCAATCTCTTTGGTATAAATATCTTTGAGCTTCTCCTTTGCTTTTTCAAGACCTGTTTTTGAATAGAACAGGGCTGGCTCGTTCATATCGTTCCAGAAGCCGTCGATACCCATATCGGTGAGATATTTATATTGAGAGCCGAACCACTCGCGCGCGTTCTTATTAAGAAAATCGGGCAAGCCGACTGTCCCTGGCCAAACACCGCACTCAAAGTCGGTGCTGTCGGCGTTTTTGCAGAAGTAGCCCTTTTCGTGCCCCTCGTCATAGACAGGATAGCCCTCTTCCTTTTTCACACCCGCGTCAATTATCGGGATTAGGTGGATGTTGTGAGCCCTCATATCGCTGACAAATGATTTAAAATCGGGGAAAAGCTCCTTGTTGACTGTAAAGTCCTTAAAGCGCTCCATATAGTCGATGTCCATATAGATACAGTCGAGCGGCAGGTTATTCTTTCGGTGCTTGTCACGCACTGCTGTAAAGTCGCTCTGCTTGGAGTAGCCCCAGCAACTCTGCTGATAGCCGAACGCCCAGAACGGCGGAATATAGCTTTTGCCGATAATTTTTCTGAACTGTTTTACAATATCTCGCTCGCTGTCGCCGTCTATATAATAAAAATCCGCGTTATTGCCGTCCAGCGTGATTCTCACTTCACTCGGCTTTGAGTAGCCCAAATCCCACTCAATTTTACCTGGGAAGTCGACAAAAAGCCCAAACTTCTTCTTTCCGCTGACTATAATAAAATTATGAGCGCCGTAGAGAGCTCGCTTGTCCTCGGTGTGCTCGGTTTCATCAGAGCACCAGCTCTCGTAAACCCAGCCGCGCTTGTTGATGCCGCGCACAGCCTCGCCGAGCCCGAATATCATATCGTTTTTTTCAATAGAAAACATAACAACGCACCTCTCCCCTTGCGTTAAATCAAGGGGAAAGGCGCTGATCCTTTCAGATTTTATATTCGCGGTGACCGCCTTTGTGTCGAAGGGTGTTCCTAATCTGAATTTTTTAACCATAATTAACTCACATAACTGTCATTGAATTTGTATGACTGTACATTATTTGAACCGTCAATATAATATGCCCAATAATCCGCAACGATTAAATCGCCAGTCTGGTTAGAGCCGTCGTTGAATTTAGCGAAATTGCGTTTTGGGTTGGTGATTTCATATTTATAGACAGACTTGTTGTATTCGTTTTTGCCCACATAGGTCATCGCCTTGCCGGGCCACGCCTGATCCTCACCCGCGCCTTTTCTGCCCCATACATAGGCGTTAGGCGTACCCCAGCTATCGGGTTTCTCGAAGAAAAATGTAACCTTACTGTCGGTGTTGCTTGTATCAACAATCGAGAGCAGAGCGCCGTTGAGCTGCTGCATTCTTGATTCGGATGTGCCGTATTTATACGCCTTTTTGAGCGTCTGATAGGCGTTGTAGGACGAATAGCGGTAGTATTTATCGAGATTTGACTTAGCCGCCGCTTTTGTGGATGCGCTTGCCGCTATGGCTATATCCGTAATGTTGTCGTACTTTTTAACGAGATACATCTGAATATATGTAACGTCCCTGATGTTAATAACGCCGTCAAGATTTATATCAGCCGCTGCCTTCTGAACAGCGGTCAGCGGTTGTTTACCGACAAGGTGAAGCTGGGTATATGTGGCGTCACGGATTGAAATCTTATTGTCGCTGTTTACGTCACCGAGCTTGACTTCAACTATCTGATTCGTCGGCTGAGTTTCGCTTGATGATGGATTGGTAGCCTGAGTCGAGCTTGACGAAGCCTGTGTGGCGTTGGGGTCGGTAGCAGAATAAAGCAGGTTGAGCTTATTATTGGACGTATTAAAATTAAATGTATAATAGCCGCCTGTCGCAACCAACGTGCAGTCTCCCGCGGAAGTATCCATTATCCAGCCGTTCTGGGAATTAGCCTTTGTAGTATTTTGTATTGTACCTGTGTTACCGTACCAAGTGTTGCCGTTGTTTATCTTGAACTTGTATGTACCCGAGGAAAGCTGAATTGTCGTCTCGTAAATACTATTTGTACTTGTGGTATAGAGCGGGTTTGAGGTCCCCCAGCTATTGAAACTACCCTTTACATAATAGCTTGTAGCTGTAGCTCCTGTGGAGTATTTGCCTTTTTTAGGGGGATTTATTTCCGCCGAAGGCTTCACAACATAACAGCAGTTGGGGTCATAAATATTTGTATAGAGATTCGCTCCGTTGAAAACAATACCGTCGTCATAAACGTCTACGATATATCCCTCTGTTCTGTCGCGCAAATAATCACGGTTGAGCGTTCCGTTTACGACGGTGCGTGTTCCGCCGACTGAGGAATTGTGAATCATCTGGGCGGATGTGCCGTTGTTATCGGAAAAATTGTACTGCTCCTTGAACGCTATATGGGTATGTCCCGAAATAAAAATAGCATCCTTATAAGTATTGAGTATCGTCTTAAAACGGTTATTGCCCGTACCCGCGGATTCCTTTAACGGAATATCATAGTAGGGTTCGGCGTCAACACGGTCGCCCGCGCCGTACTTATAGAACAGCGAATGCTCAATAATATAGATATTATGACCGTCGCCCGAGTATTGGCTCAAAAGCTCCTCGAGCCAATCGAGCTGAGCGGTCGTGAACTCATCGGTTCTGTCGGGATAAAAACCACCCTCCATAGCCATAAATATAAAATGGTCGCCGTTAATTGTCTTTTCATAATACGGTTTTGAGCTTGAGTTTCCGTCTGAGTCGGCAAGACCTGTAGCCTTTTTGAAATCGTTTAAGCCACCCGAAACATCCTGCCATATTTCGTGGTTGCCGATAGCCTCATACACGGGATTGCAGAAACTCGACTCTGACAGAACTCTCTGGTAAGCCTTCCACTCATAGGCGGAAATGCCCTTATAATCATTGTTGTTTTCTGTATGGTCGCCTGATGTTATTACAAAATCCGCTTCGCGCGCCGCCGCCGCGTCGAGAGCGTCGCGCCAGTGCTCCTCGGCATATTCGTATTTTTTGTATGTTCCGTCAATATGAATATCCGAATAAGAGGCGAAACGGTAATTTAGAACATTGCTCTTGTGGCTCCACTGTTTATTAGCGGGGATATTATAAACCGCCGCGGCGTTTGCTACGGTTTTATCGGTTGTTGAGGTTGTGGCAATAAGCTTTGTAGCGTCTACGGGAATCGCGCTGCGCTTAACCATAGTATGGGTTTTTGAGCCTGCTGACGAAAGCGTCATTTCACAGAGCTTGTCATAGCCGTCAAGCGCCTTTGTATCATCAGCCCAATAGAGGTAATATGTACCCGCCGAAGCGTTGAGAGTTATTGTTCCCTGAGCGTAGCCCGCGCGGGAGCTCTCGTTGCCCGAAAAGCTGTAGCTAATAGTGTTCTCAGCCGCGTAAACGGTCATTGTCATAAGCGCCGCCGCGATTATCAGGACAGACAGCATTAAAGCGGTTATACTTTTGAAATGTTTTTTCATAACAACATCGCCTTATTTAAAACTTTTGCGGACGGCATAAGCCGCCCGCAAAATATGTTTATTATTTAATTATGCGTTATAACCCTCACAGGTGTAGTGTCCTTGAGTGTTCTGAGTATCGCCGGGATAGTAACCGTTATAGGTTCCGTCAAACGCGAAGTCAGCTGTCTGGTCTGTACCATTTGTGAAGATAATGTTACAACCTATGGGGACAGTGATTGTGTATCTGTCCTCACCATAATCGTTAGTGTCGAGGTAGGTCATCTTCTCTCCAGGCCATGCTCCGCCGAGCTCATTGCCGTTGTCATCCCAGTAGTAGCAGTATATATC
This sequence comes from bacterium, assembly GCA_020625875.1. Classification (GTDB taxonomy): domain Bacteria; phylum Bacillota; class Clostridia; order Oscillospirales; family Acutalibacteraceae; genus Ruminococcoides. Next base: position 19,916 of record JAHLAX010000026.1, read on the forward strand.
GCCTTGCCAGAACTTACTGTTGGAGAAGATAATCTCCATGTTCTGTGGATCATCGGGAATGGATGGATATGTGTCATCAGAAGAAGATGACGGATTAGTCTGCGAAGTCGGCGAAGTCGGATTTGTGGGATTAGTCGGAGCGGTCTCCTGAATCTCCTGGTTTATCTTATAAGGTGTTGTCATACCTACGAGGTAACGCTGAATGTAGTTAGCGTCAAGAATCGAAACTCTGCCGTTGCCGTCAACATCCGCGTTGCGAGAATTATTCTTGTCGAATACTACGAGCATTACTAACGACTGCTGGATGTAGGTAACGTCGTTTACGTTAACCTTGCCGTCACAGTTGGAATCGCCGAGTAAATATTTGTTAACAACAGGAGGCTGTGTGGGATTAGTTGGTGTAGTATCAGACGATGAAGGACTTGTAATCGGCTCGCCTGTCTTGTAGAGGTAAACTACGTTTGTGACACCTGCCTTGTAGAAGCCCGAAGCGTTCGCGGGAATTTCTACGAGGTTTCCGAGTGTATTGTCAGCGCTGGTTGTATACTGGTCAGTGCTCTTCTTTTCACTCGAAGTAACTACATCGGGTTTGAGCTTAGCGCCTGTTTCGATGTCGATGTGCGAGGTTATCACAGTGGACTTATATGTGATAACTCTGTTCTTAATTGAACACTCGCCCGATACAAGGTAACCCGGCTCGTTCTGACCTGGTTCCTGACCGCCATTTCTGCCGTGGAACATTACATAACAGGAAGCGATTTGGATTTCTGTCTGATACCAACCGTTGCCGATTTCAGTCATTTCAGGATTATTTGCCCACGCTCCGAGAGGCTCAACGCCGTCATCGGTATAAGCGTAAATCAGAAGACTGCCCTGAAGCGTATTACCTGATTTATAATACTTAACAGTAGTTGTTTGAGTTTCGAGGGGCTTATACTTGAATGTGATAGTCTTGTCGGTGCCTTCAAACTTACCCGTAGTATTGGAGGGATAATTAGCAGTGTCGAGCTGATATCTCTGAATTGCGCATACGGGGATTGAATAGTCGTCGCCGTTTTCAAGAGTATAAACCATATCAGGAGTCAGAGCCTTGTTGCTCTGGTCAAGATACTTAACTGTGAGCTTAGCGTAAGTTTTGCCGTTGGGCTCATAGTTGAATGTAACGGTTGTGTCGCCTGTCATCTTGCCTGACTGTACACCGTCTGTAGAAGTTACGTTGTTGTTAACGAGCAGGTCTTTATCCTTTGTAGCGCGGTATGTTGTACCGATTCTGTACTTAGCCTTCTCAGTCTTGACGGTTTCGCCGTTGAGAACATGCTTTGTTGTAAGTGTCGCGTAAGAGAACTTGCTTGAGAAGTCCTTGTATCCTGAAGTCTCAACAAGGATAGCGCCCGAGCCCGCGGGTACGTTGTAGCTGCCGCTGGCTGTGCCGAGGGCTGTAAGCCCCGCGCTGTCGGCGTTTGCTACAACAGTCCAGTTGCCTGAAAGCGTCACGCTCTGAGCGGAGTCGCCCGAGTTCATAATAACGGCTACCTTGCTCCATTCGTTATCTTTGTTAGGCATATTGTTGCTGATTGTATAAGCAATGAGGTTACCTGTCGAGGACAAGAAGCTCATTGTGTTCTTTGAGGTTGTGCCGTCATCACTGAACGGTGAATAAACCTCGTGAATCTGACGAAGTCCCTTATAGTAGTCAACCGAGCTCTTATATGTGCCCGCGCGTGACCAGTCAAGCTTGTTGAAAGTATCGGAAGAGTTGTAGGAGTTACCCTGACCCTGCTTTGTACGGGCGAATTCAACACCAGAGTTCATAAAGGTAATACCCTGAGATGTATAGAGCATTACGCCCGCCATTTTGAGCTTTCTGATGTAGTTCTGGCTTGTACTGTTGATATTGGTTGTATTGGTAGTTACAGTGCTCTTGCCTTCGCCCGACTTGGTGTAAGCGCCGACAAGTCTATCCCAAAGGGTTAAGTTATCGTGGCAGTCGAGGTAGTTAACTGTCTTTGTGTTATCGTTAGAGTTCATCAGGTTACCCTTGATGCCGTTTACAACGGTAGAGACGCTTGTAGCATTACCGCCTACCCAGCCTTGGGTATTTACCTTATGAGAATCGACCTTACTCGCGGCTGTTCTGAAATTGCCCGAGAAGCCGCCGATGCCTGTCTTAAGTGTGCTTTTCCATACTGATGAGGTAGCTTCGAGGGGCTTGCTGGGGTTTTCGGAATTTGTACCGCCGATCCATGGTTCGCCGTACATAAGAATGCCTCTGTTAACCTGATTGAGAGCCTCACGGGCTGTGTTGAGAGTTGTGCAGTCGATACAACCCATAAGGTCAAAGCGGAAGCCGTCGATATGGTACTCCTCTGCCCAGTACTTCATAGACTGAACAACGAAGTTGCGCATCATAGCCTTATCTGTCGCCATTTCGTTACCCTGACCCGAGCCGTCTACATTAGCGAGCTGGCTGGACATTCTGTAATAGTAACGCGGAACAGTCTTTGTGAAGCTGGAACCCTCAGAACCCGCTGTGTGGTTGTATACAACGTCCATTACTACGGATATACCGCGGTCATGGAGCGCCTGAATCATCTGCTTAACCTCGTTGATACGAACGTTGCCGTCATAGGCGTTAGATGAGTAGGAGCCGTCGGGAACGTTGAAGTTCTTGGGGTTATAGCCCCAGTTACGGTCAACCTCGGAAGCGCCGTAAACTTCGTCAACGCCGTCAAAGTCAGCGAAAGGCATCAGCTGAACGGTGTTGATGTTGTTTTCAACGAGATAATCCATACATGTGGCGATTGAGCCCTGCTTTTTATAAGTAGTGCCGCCCTCGGTGAACGCGAGGTAGTTGCCCTGATTCTTTTCGCTTACGCCTGAGTCGGGGTCACAAGAGAAGTCACGGATATGGAGCTCCCATACAGCCGCCTCGGTCTTGTTATCGTGAACAACGTTTGTGTCCTTATCCCAACCCTCGGGGTCTGTGGAATCGAGGTCAACAACCATTGAACGGTTGCCGTTGACGCCGACAGCCTTTGAATATACGTCCTGAGTTTCGTTGGTTACAACGTTACCGAACATATCCTTGGCTGTGATGAGATAGGTGTAATAAACGTTCTTGTAGTTGCCGTTGAGAGTGAGTGACCAAACATAATTGTTCGAGGCCGAGCCCTTGGTTCCTTTTGTCTGAAAATCATAGGTTCCGATTACCTTCGCGCCGTTCTCACGGTCACTACCTGTTGAATACAGTTTAAGCTGTATTTGTGTAGCCGCGGGCGACCAAACCTTCCATGTTGTGGACGACGGCGAATAGGTCGAGCCCAAGTCGGTGCCGTTGTACGTATAACTACCGCCCTCATAGAGGTTCTGGTTATTGTACGCGCCCGTAGCAGCCTTGCCGCTGTCAGCCGCTGAAACTGATACTACAGCCATTGTGGCGAGCATTACTACCGCGAGCAGCAGCGAAACAGTTCTACGTAATTTCATAAATATCAACTCCTAAATTTGCGTTTCAGCACTAATATACTTTTAGTACTAATAAGCATTTGTACTTATTATCATATCAAAAACACGCCTTGTCAATATTCTATAAAAGAATAATAAAAACCTGCGCATAACGAAATTTCAGCCCCATTTTTGTGCATATTGATGATACGGGCGATTTTTTGACGGTTTTGTTGTTCAGAAGCTTGTTGTATGATATACTTAACTTGGTGATAATATGATTTGCAATTTATGCCCTCGGCGATGTAACGCCGAGCGGAACGAACAGCTCGGCAACGGCTTTTGCGGGCTTGGCACACTGCCCAAAGTCGCCCGAATCGCTCCTCATTACTGGGAGGAGCCGTGTATAAGCGGAACAAACGGCAGCGGCGCTGTGTTCTTTTCGGGCTGCACACTGAGGTGCGTGTTCTGCCAAAACTACGAAATCTCAGCCGAGAACAACGGCAGAGTGATTACAATAGAAAAGCTCGCGGATGAATTCAAACGGCTCGAGTATAAGGGCGTTCACAACATCAACCTCGTGTCTCCAACACCTTATGTTGAGGCGATTAAAGCGGCTCTCGACATCTACAAGCCGCTTATTCCTATTGTATATAACTGCTCGGGCTACGAGAATGTTGAAACGCTGAAATCTCTCGAGGGCTATATCGACATATACCTGCCCGACTTCAAGTACAGCGACAACGAGCTCGGATTAAAGTTTTCGCGCGCGAAAAAATACGCCGAAACCGCGCTTGCGGCAATCAGCGAAATGATAAGACAGACGGGTGAGCCCGCCTTTGATAACGACAATATAATGAAAAGGGGCACAATCATCCGCCACCTTGTGCTGCCCAACCACACAAAAAACAGCATCAGGGCGCTTGAGTTGATAGCGGATAATTTTGACGGCGCGCTTGTCAGCCTGATGTGTCAGTATATTCCGTTCGGCAAGGCAAAGGATATTCACGAGCTTAGCCGAAAGATTACGCACCGAGAGTATGAGAAGGTCAGGCAAAAACTGTTTGAGCTCGATTTGGACGGCTTTGTTCAGGACCTCAGCTCCGCGGACGAGAAGTACATTCCAAAGTGGGAGTACTGATAGTTTAATCTGTAGGGGTACGACAAACGTTAGATGTGTCCCTTTTTAAAGGGACCTGAATTGTTGCAAACACAGTGAGCCAATTCAGAGGGATTGTCTAGCGTAGCGGTCCTCTATCAGAACGTTCATAGTGAGGAAAAATAATCCCCCAAAATCGAGCCTTATAGGCTAACGATTTTGACCCCTTTAAAAAGGGGTACGGCAAACGTTAGTTGTGTCCCTTTTCAAAGGGACACATACCAACCCATAACGAAACGACCTCGGGAAAACCCGAGGTCGTTCCGTTTCCAATGAGAATGACAGATGAAAGGAACATCCGTCTGTATATCACGGTGGTCAGACCGTAATAACCATTAAGAAAATGTGAAATAATAAATAATCACATGAAGTTAGAGAAATCTGCGAGAGTGCCAAATGTCTGGGTCGCGTTGTCCTTATTTGTGGCATTCTCTTGTGTGTTAGTCTCTGTCGAAGCGCAGAGAACGTCGATCTTTGTGAGTTCCTCTACTGTAATTACAGGAGAAGTGTATAAAGTTTTCATAATAGTCTCTCCTCCTTATTAATCTGCATCATATGTGGCGATAATGCCATCATAAGTTGAAACGTTAACATACTTAGCATAATATGTAACGCCGTCCTTGACATAGAAGAAGCGTGCAGCAACCTGATCGCCGTCACTCATGCCGTTAACAGCGAGTGTTACGTATGTGTTGTCGATGCCTGTGATACCTTTGTTGAATGTACCTGTGCAGTCGATAGTCTTTTCGCCGTTGCCGCCGTTAGCCTTCATGTTAGCAAAGTTAGCAGTGGACTGAGCCTTATTGCTAACCTTAGCTACAACATAGCCGTACTTGTCAGCGTCTTCAAACGCTGATTTGTCAACCTTAGTTAAGATACGAATGCCTGTGCCGTCAGCACTTGCCTGCTCAGCCTTCTTCTGATAGCCTTCGATCTGTGCATATAAATCTGCGGGCTCAAGAGTGCTTTTACCTGCGCCGTTGCTTACCCACTTGTAGCCTTCGGGAGCTTCCTTAGTGAAAGTATCCTTCTTGGTGATTTCAGTTTTGGCGGGAGCTTTTTCCATTGCAGTCTTAGCGGAAGCGTCAAGCTTGATTTCGCCTGTCATTGTGCCGCCTTCGAGTGTCAATGAGAAGCCGTCCTTAGCATCGCTGCCGGAAGCGGAGATCTCAACGTCACCGTAGATCTTGCTGCTGCCCTTAACTGTTACGTTAACGGAAGGATAGCTCTGGAAACGACATACGTCGAACGCGAAGCTGTTGGGTGTGGGGTTAGCGTTGATTGTAGTATTCTGGATAACTACATTACCGCAGTTATTGGACAGTGTGTAGTAGTTATTGTAGGTAGGATTGTTAGGTGTAAGAGTCATGCTCTTGAGTGTAAGATCGCAATAGTTCTGAATGAGCATTTTTGCGTTCTCAGAAGTGATAGTACCGTACTGTAAAGTAATCTTGTTATTCTGCTCAAGATGGAAAGCCTGTGATTCATAACCTACAGAACCAACTAATGTGCTGTCAATGGTGTATGTGTGCTCGTGGAAGTCAACCTTAAAACCTTTGTCTTTAAATCTGTTCGGAAGAACTTTTACGCCAGCGCCTGCGCTGTCAGCAATAATGTCGATTGTATCGCCGTCCTGAGCTGCAGCAAAAGCTTCTGTAACTTTCGAGTAATATGTATTGCCGATCTTAGCAACATTCTGAATTACAGAAGCGTCCTGAGTAACTTCAGCAGCTGCGGGAGCTTCGTCGTCAACGATTTCGCCGTTAATTGTACCGCTCTGTATATCAAGTTTGAGACCTTCCTTTACATCGCCGCCTGTAGCTGAAACCTCAACGTCACCGTTGATTGTGCTGTTTTCAACAGTTACGCTAACAGAAGGATAGGTCGAGTAACGGCATACGTCGAACGCAAAGCTGCCTTTTTCATTAGCTTCATAACCGCCAGAGTATGTAGGCGCGTTGATTGTGGAATTCTTGATTAATACATTACCGCAGTTATTGGACAGTGTGTACTGACCAGTTCCACGGCCTTGTAAGCTGAGCACCATGTTGTCCAGAGTCAGGTTGCTGTAGTTCTGAACGAGGAAACTAGCCTTATTCGAATAGAGAGATCCGTTCTTAAACGTAATATTACTATTCTGAAGAAGCTGGAAGCCATTGTACTCAGTTGAGTTTGAACCAACCAATTCGCCTGTTACGCTGTATTTGCATCCAGCAAAGTCGATTGTCAGATTACTTCCGGAATCGATAATAAAACCATTGCCCTCACAGTCAGCAAGCAGTGTGACTGTGCCGTCTGCTTTGTACTTATTAAAAGCATGTGTTGTGCCAGTTCTATGGTAGTTAGTGTTGTTTTGAATGGTAATATCAGAGATCGAAGCAATAGCGTCTTCGAGAGTCTCGAAATAGCTATCGCCAACCTTAGCTACATAGTCTGTAGCGGAAGCTGATACAACGCCAACAGCCATCATAGAAACAACCATCATCACTGCGAGTACGAGGGAAACTATTTTCTTTGATGTTCTCATAGGAATATCATTCCTTTCATAAATTTCTTTTAGATTTTTCGTGTTATAATCGGGGTTTCGCCGTAATCCGCAATATCTGACCGCGCAGGAGCAGTTAACAGTGAACAGTTGATGGCGGGCGCTGCCCGCACCCATTAATATAACTGTTACTTGTTATCTGTTACTTGTTACCTTTTACCCGCATATCGCTTGCCGTTGAGGGCAGGACATAAGGGCTATTTGCCCGATTATTGTTGTAATCGTATATTACGCGTCGATATACGATTACACAGTATACATGAGGAATATACCACGGTAATTATATCATATATGCAAGAGTATTTGCAAGATGTTTTTAGTTGCTATTTTACACAAAAATAAAAGCCCGCTTTTGGCGAGCTTTTACAAAATTGTTTTTTTTTGTTTACAATTTACTTTTCAAGATTATCCAAAGCATATTGACAGCATTGAATAACAAGTTGATTGAACGACACGTCTTTTTCCGCGGAGAGCTTCTCCAGCTTGTCTATCAGTTCGTTGGGCATTCTTATAGTTTTGTTGGATGCTTCGGGCTTTTTTATAACAAACATAACTCCACCTCCGTATACTAATTATAACCTAAATCATAATTTAATAATATAAGTAAATTTATAGTTAACAGTGAGTTATATTAACGAAAGATAAACATAAAAGCTAAAATGCACTCCCAGCCTTCCCCCGCATGGGGAAGCCTTCCGCTTTTTCAAAACTCAGTTTTTAACGAACAAAGGGAGACCGAGACGGTCTCCCCTGCTATATACATATTTATTTCGCGAACTCAACCGCGCGTGATTCGCGGATGATATTGACTTTAATCTGACCTGGATACTCGAGGTCCTCCTCGATTTTCTTGCAGATTTCACGGGCAAGCGGAACCATACGCTCGTCCTTGACGCTTTCGGGCTTAACCATAATGCGAACTTCGCGACCTGCCTGAATAGCGTAGGAGCTCTCAACGCCCTTGAACGAGGACGCGACCTCCTCGAGCTTCTGGAGTCTCTTGATGTAATTTTCGAGATTCTCGCGTCTGGCGCCCGGGCGAGCCGCCGAAATAGCGTCAGCCGCCTGAACAATACACGCGACAACCGTCTTAGCCTCAACGTCGCCGTGATGAGCGTGAATAGCGTGAATAACCGCGTCGCTCTCCTTATACTTGCGGCAAACCTCTACGCCGAGCTCAACATGGCTGCCTTCCATCTCGTGGTCGAGGGCTTTGCCTATATCGTGAAGAAGTCCCGCGCGCTTGGCGATAGTCGGGTCAAGACCGAGCTCTGAGGCAATCATACCCGATATGTACGCTACCTCTAAACTATGGTCGAGCACATTCTGACCGTAGCTGGTACGATAGCGGAGCTTACCGAGAAGTTTTACAAGCTCGGGATGAATACCGCGGATACCTGTGTCGAGCACAGCGCGCTCACCCGCCTGTTTAATCTTCTGATTAACCTCGCGGCGAGCCTTGTCAATCATCTCTTCGATTCTGGCGGGGTGAATACGTCCGTCAGAAATAAGCTTTTCGAGCGCTACTCTGGCGATTTCACGCCTTACGGGCTCAAAGCTCGAGAGCGTGATAGCCTCGGGAGTATCGTCAATAATAAGGTCAACGCCTGTGGCGTTCTCAATCGCGCGGATATTTCTACCCTCACGACCGATGATTCTGCCCTTCATTTCGTCATTGGGCAGAGCTACTACAGAAACTGTAGCCTCACTGACCTGTTCAGCGGCGAGGCGCTGAATAGACAGCGAAATAATCTTGCGGGCGAGCTTTTCGCTCTCGTCCTTGAGCTGCTCCTCATACTCGAGGATTTTAACGCTCTTTTCGTGGTTAAGCTCGTTGTCGAGCTGTTCAAGCAGATACGCCTTAGCCTGTTCGGCTGTGTAGCCCGAGATTCGCTCGAGCATCTCAAACTGGCTCTTTTTAACCTGTTCAACCTCGGCTACCTTAGCCTCGGCTTCTTTGAGTTTTTTAGCTGCTTTTTCTTCCTTGATTTCAAGATTATTCATCTTTTTATCAAGATTTTCTTCTTTTTGCTGAATGCGTCTTTCCTGACGCTGGACCTCACGTCTGCGGTCAGCGAGCTCTTTTTCGCTCTCGTTACGCAGGCGGTGGATTTCGTCCTTACCTTCAAGAATGGCCTCTTTCTTTTTGGCTTCGGCTGTTTTCATAGCCTCTGACACAATTTTGTTAGCCTCTTGTTCAGCGCTGCCGATTTGTTTTTCCGCCACATTCTTGCGGTATGTCATTCCGATAAAGAAGAACAACGCGCCCGCTACTACCGCGGCGGCTACGATTAAACCAATCGCAAGTCCAATCGACATTTTGACACCTCCTTGTTTGATTTTTAAAGTTTAATTTCAAAAACAAAAATCAACCCTTGGTGCCGTTAAGCAAGATATTCAATTTTGGTATCAA
>JAHLAX010000027.1 GCA_020625875.1 bacterium
CCGCCGCTAAAAAAGCTCCCGCAAAAACTGCGGCTAAAAAGGCAGACGCGGAGAAGAAAGATTAATACAAATAGTTTGGGCGACCGAAAGGTCGCCCATTTTTTGCGTTTTATTATCTAGTTCTTCTTTAGCTTGGCGGTAAACACCGCGATAGCCGCGACAGTCAGCACCACGGCGTAACCGATTACCCACCACAAGTCGGGGAAAATCCCTCCGAAATCACCCGACGCCGCGGCTCTCGCGGCATTGACGGCATGTGAGAACGGCAGGCAGTCTGCCACAACCTTAAAAGCTCCGCCGACCATAGCTGTATCAAACCAGATGTTTGACAGCCACGCGCTCAGATTTGTAACTAAAGCTCCGCAAACACCGCCGACCGCCTTTTCGTTCAGAATCGAGCCGAACAGCAGTCCGAGCGCGATAAACACAATCGCTATGGGAATATTTACAAATACGGCTATAACGAGATTAAAACTGAATTTTAAGCCGAAACACAGCGCGCACAGATAGCAGACCATACTCTGTAATAAAGCTATCGGCAACAGCGGCATAGTATAACCCAAAATGAAATCCGCTGGCTTCAACGGCGAAGTAAAAAGCCTTAGCACGAAGCTCGTTGTGCGGTCTTTTGAAATAAGCATCGCTGAAAACAAACACAAAAAGCTCAGTCCGAAAACAGTAATACCTGGCGCGAGTTTTTCAATATGAAACAAGTCGGGACCGTATCCGTCGGGTATGCTCTTGTTAATCGCGGAAAGCAGAATCAATAATACGACGGGAAAACCGATTCCGAACAACGAAGTGGATAAATCTCTCGTTATCTCCTTTGTGTTGCGCGACGCAAATGTTATCGCTCTCATTTTATCGCCTCCCCCGCTATCGTAATAAACGCTTCTTCAAAATTATCGTTGTTTGCTTTTTCTTTCAGCTCAGCGGCGGTACCCTCGGCGCAAAGCACGCCGCGCGCCATAATACCTATGCGGTCGGCGAGGCTCTCCGCCTCCTCAAGATAGTGGGTTGTAAGTATAATTGTCATCTTGCCTTTGAGCTGTTCAATTACGTGCCAAAGCTCTCTGCGCGCCAGAACATCGAGCCCAAGAGTCGGCTCATCCAGAAAAAGTATCTCGGGTTCGGTGATTAGCGCCATAGCGATGCTCAGCCTGCGCTGCCATCCGCCCGAGAGCGTAGCCGCCTTGCTTTTCGCTACTTCTTCCATCGAAAATTCTTCTATTATTCTGTCGGCTTTCGCGCGGGCTTCTTTTTTATCCGCGCCGTATATCCGCGCGATAAATTCCAAATTTTCACGAACGCTGAGCTTTGCCCCTACGGCAGTCTCCTGCGGTGAAACATTAATAATCGACTTTACCTTTTCGGTATTTGTCAGAATACTAAACCCCATAAGCTCCGCGTCGCCCGACGAGGGGCGTGTAAGGCAGGACAGCATTTTTATCGTGGTGGACTTTCCCGCGCCGTTAACTCCCAAAAGAGCGTAAAGCTCGCCCTTGTTTATTGAAAGGTTAAGCTCGTTGACAGCCGTTTTGTTTTTATATTTTTTTGTCAAATTAACTGTTTTAATCGCTTCCATTTTTTCCTCCCGTTACTTGTTAAAGAAAGCTCCGAACGACACTTTCGCGAGCGCCAGACCGCCCTTTGCTTTATCTCCCATAACCATAAGACGGTCGCCAGCGCTGAGCTCAAACACCTCGCGCGCGTACTTTGGAATAACTATCTGTCCTCGCTCACCTATCTTAACCATTCCGAATATGTATTTTCCTTCGGAAGTTTCCTCGTTTATCTGTTGCTCCTCAAGCGACAAACTCACGAGAATATCAAGCGTAATCTGATAATATTCCGCAATCTCGTTGCATTTATATATATCGGGAGTACTCTCGCCGTTTTCCCATTTAGCGACGCTCTGGCGCGATACGCCGAATCGCTCAGCGAACTCCTCCTGGCTGAGGTTTTCTTTTTTTCTCAAATACTTGATGTTTGAATCAAACAAATCCGCTCATACCCTTTCATTTCTCTTTGATTTTTCATACTAATCATTTCTTACAAAACGTATTATACCTCAGTATTACTCACAATTCAACCAATCACTCTTTACATTTTATGTTAATAATAGTAGCAAAAAAGAGGTTGCCGTTAAGCAACCTCTTTATTGATTAGTTTTACCAGAAGCTTTTTATTTTCTTGCCCTTTGACACAGACTGTGCCTGTGAAGCGAGCTTTTCAACATATGATGAGTTGACCGTACCCGCGTGCACTCCGTTAATTGTCACAACATAGCTTGAACCATTTTTTGAGAACACAAGCTTATCGTCGCTTCTGCCCGAGGAATATGAGTAAGTCACCGTCAGGTCGGCTTTTCCGCCCGACGCGGAGGTTATTTTGTCCTGTTTTTTAAGCAAAGCTATGTTATTGAACAGGGTTTCAAAGTTGCCTTCCTCAATTTTTTTGCCGTTAAACTTTGTCGTTGTTTTTGTGGTAGAGGTCTCCTCACCCTTGTCGTCGGTTGTTTTAACGGTTTTTGTTGTTACGTCAAATTTATATTTGTCGACCGTCAAAGCTTTTATTGAGCTCAAATCAACGTTAAGAACATAGTCGGAAATCAGCTTTTCATAGCTTGTTTTTACCCAAGCTATTTTTTCGGCTTTAATAGTATAAACAACCTTGCCGTCCTTTTTCATAAGGTAACAGCTGCCGTTAGAATCAGGCTTGCTCGCCTTAAGGCTGACTGTTTCGTCGGGATAAACCGCGGTAATCTCGGCGTAGGGAGAGCTCAGCCCGAGCTGACTGAGCAGCGAGGAGTTGGGGTTAACCGCCTTGACGGAGTCTGCGAACAGTCCGCGTATTCCGCCCGAAACATTTGACGCTTCGGTATTGTCGGCGAACACCTTAGCGGGTGAAGTGAGCACATAATCGTCCTGAATCTCATCGCTCTTATTGGGCTCAATCACAATCTTTTGGCTGAAATTGCTTCCGCTAATCGCCGCTTGTGAGAAGTTCGATTTTTCGGTATCTTCCGCGGCGTTGTTGATAGTTTTGCTGACAAGGTCTGTAACGCCGTAGAGCAGGTGCTCAACTGTTTCTGTATCGCAGAGATATACTGATTTTCCGTCGCCGAACATCACATATGTTCCGAGACCCTGCGGTGCTTCGCTGCCAACTTTGATAACAGCCTTTGTGCCGTCGTTATAGGTAACTGTCGCGACAGCCTTGGGCTTGTCAAAGCCGAAGTCGCCGAGCTTATCGCTCGCGTCAACACAAGAAACCGACTTGAACTCGAGTGCCGCGCAGGCGCTCGCGATCTGGTCGGGCTCGCCCGCCTGCAAATCAAATTTTTCAAAACCCTTTACCGTATACTGGGTGGTATCGGTTGTCACTTCGGTTTTTCCTGTTTTTGAATTCTTCTTTTTGGTTTTAGGGGTATATGAGGTGATAATTGTAGTTCCCTTTTTATTTTCTAGTTTAATGGTCTTAATATCGGACGGAACCATATTCATCAGCTTGCCCGAACCGTTGTTTTTGATTTCTCCGTCCTTGGTCTTAACATCATTCTGCCAAACCTTATCCTTGCTGAGCTTAGCGCTTACCGACGCGTCGCCGCTTTCGGTTTTCTTTGAGGTTTCCTTAGGCATAAACAAGAGTGTGAGCAACACTCCAGCCAACACAGCCATCACGCATATCGCGATAACGAGCGTTTTGGTTGTCGCCGACGTTTTTTTCTTTTTGTTGTCTTCAGTCGGTTTTTCAAGGTTTTCCAGAACGTCTTGCTGTTCTGTTTCATCCTCAATAATTACATCAGGGGTTTTCTTTTCGTCCATATTACAGCGTCCTCCTGCGGATAAATACAGCCAGACCGATAAGCAGTATGATTATCGGTATCGCGCCGATAAAGATTATTGATACCAAAGCCGTGGTGGATTCGGTAACAGTACCAAGCTGACCGTTATCCTGTTTAGCCGAGGTGATTGTTATACCCATATCGCCGCGGTTTGTAATCTGATTACAGATATTTACAACGTAGTTCGCGTTATTGTAGCTCGTGTTCAGATAACTCGACAGGAACATCATCGGTGAACCGAATACAACTATATTGCTCTTGTTGTCGTCGGTTGATGAACTGGAGCCGATTGCCGCGGCGTTTATTCCGTCTGATTTCAGATAATCGGAAGCCTTGCCCTTTCCGTCGCTGTTGAACGGCACCACTCCCGCTCCGCTCTCAACGCTGAGCAGCGGAGACGCCAGACTCTTGTCCGCTATTTCAACATCGCGCGTATCGCTCACAACTACGGGAACATCGGGGTTCTTAAGTCCTTTTTTATAAGTATCGTTGTTATAATCTGTGATAAATGTGTAGTAGCTGTTGATTACATACTGTGAATTTGTGCAGAAACCGAGACCGTTGCTGACCTTTAATCCGTATTTTTTAAGAAGCGCGTCAATATTCGGAGTTTTTACAGCGCTGTTGAGCGGAATGTAAATGAGGTTGCGCCCATATTTGCCGTTATTGTTGAGCCATTTTTCAACCTTGGCGACAGAATCATCCGAAAGGTCAACCGTGGGAGCGTAAAGCACAAGAGCTTTAGCCTCTTTATTCGGTTTTTGTGTCAGCAGGTTTACATCCTTGACATTATACGCGTTCTGTTTTAACAGGTTCTTGAGCGCGGAATACGCGTCTTCACTTTCGCCTGAGCCTGTAGCAAAATCAATCTCGGTTCTCTTGCCCGTGGTTACTTCAAGCATACCCGTAACAACCGCCTGCTCAATAGTCGTGGCGGTATAGATTGTATAGCCGTACTGATAATACTGGCTTGTGGTATCTATTGTAAAGCACTCGTCTAAGCTCAAAGCGGTGTAGTTGTCTCCGCTTTCGATAATCATCAGTGTATTGGAATCAGATGAATTCCAATCGACATTCTTATATTTGTTGGTAAATGTCGGATTAGCTGACAGGTCAATATACTTCAGCGTAACGTGGCTGCTCTGAGCCGCCATTTTTTTGAGAAGCTCATTAGCCTGAACAAAGTACTGAGCGCCGTCGTACGCGTTCATGCCCGATTTAAAGGTCTTTTCGGTTACCAAAACGTTAAGCGTAATATCCTGGTCGAGCTTGTTGATATAATCGACGGTTTCTTTCTGAAGCTGATATGTACCTGAGGTAGTCATATCGAACTTAAGATTCGGAAAACGCTCAACAAGAAGCCCCGTAATAATGTTTACGAGTATTACTATCGCCAGAGCCGCGGCGAGGATAATCACAGCAGCCGAACCCTTTTTGGCTTTTCTTGATTTAAAGAAGGCTTTTATTCTGCCTTGTTTTTTTTCTTTGTTACTCATCGTTGTCCTCCTTAGCTCCAGCGTTTTCTGTCCAGTACGCGGATTGTAAAGAAGATAAAGAGCGCGGTGACGCTCACAAAGAATACAATACCCGAAAGGTTAAGCATACCGTATGTAAATGTTGTGTAGTAATTGAGCGGTGAAATCGCGTTAAGAACGCTTGAAATCCAATCAATTTTTATCATCGAGATAACCGTGCTCATCATATAGATAAGCAGTCCCGCCGCCATACCGACTACCGCGGCGATTACCTGGCTCTCGGTCAAAGCGCTGATAAAAATATCTATTGAAATCAACAGCGCGCCGACAAGCAAAAGCCCTATAACCGTACAGATTATGGACGCCCAGTCAGGTGTTGTAAAGAACGCGATAACTATTCCGTAAACAAAGAAAATCATACAGCAAATAGCGTAAAGTATAAACGCGCCGAGGAATTTTCCTAAAACAATTTCAAAAAGGCTCGCGGGAGATGTGAGCAGAGCCTGGTCGGTTTTCTGCTTTTTTTCTTCGCTAAAGGTCTTCATTGAGATAATCGGAATAACAAACAGTATTACCACAAAAATATTGCTGAACGTATAGCTTAGCGAAGAAACGTTGCCCACAAAGCAGGTTCCTACAAAGAAGTAACCCGAAAATCCAAAGAATACAGCCATAACAATGTAGGCTATTGCCGAGTTGAAGTACGAGCTGAGCTCGCGTTTAAGTATAGCCCCCATCATTACACCTCCTTTGTCTGATCCTCTGAAACAAGCTTAAGGAAGCTTTCTTCCAGAGTTTCGTTGCCGCTTTGCATATCAAGAATTACGCAGTCGGCGGCAGCCATAGCCTTGAACACGCTTCTGCGTATGTCTGTTTCTGTTTTATACTCAACAATATATCTCGAAACGTTTTCGCCTATATCCCTTGTTTTGCGAATCTTAAGCACGCCAGGAATAACCTTGAGCGCGTTAAGCACGGTGCTCTGGGAACCCTCAATATCCAGGCTGAGCTTTTCGTCACCTGAGATAGACGAGCTGAGTTCCTCTGTTTTCGCGTCGGCGACAATTTTGCCGTTTGAGATTACGATAATCCTGTCGCAGGTAGCCGATACCTCAGAGAGCACATGGGACGAAAAAATAACCGTGTGCTTTTTGCCGAGGCTTCTAATAAGCTTGCGGATTTCGATAATCTGCTTCGGGTCGAGACCTACGGTCGGCTCGTCCAGAATAAGCACGGGCGGATTTCCGAGCAGAGCCTGAGCGAATCCCACACGCTGGCGATAACCTTTTGACAGGTTTTTAATAAGTCTTTCGCTGACGTCCGTAATCTTTACCAGACGCATAACCTCGTCAATATGCTCCGCTTTGGGGAGCTTGACCTTTTTGAGGTCAAACATAAATTCAAGATATTTGCGTACTGTCATATCAACATAAAGCGGCGGAATCTCGGGCAGATAGCCGATTTTCTTTTTGACCGCCTTCGGGTCGCGCAGAATCTCGTCGCCGTCTACCGTGACTGTGCCGCTGCTGGAGGAGATATATCCCGTGATGATATTCATAGTTGTTGATTTTCCCGCGCCATTAGGTCCGAGAAAACCCAGCACTTCGCCGTTCTCGACAGAGAAACTGATATTGTCCACTGCCGTAGTCTTGCCGTAGCGCTTGGTAAGGTTTTTCACCTCAACCATAGTATCACTCCTTGTTATCTGTTTTTTATCTTTTTAATTATACCTCAAAACTCGATTCTAATCAATACGAATAAACCTGAATTTTTTGTGAACTCTAAAAGAAAACGGGGTGAAGAGGATGAAATATGTTCCGGCTTTTCTAATCGGCGGCGCGATTTGTGTTATCGGGCAGCTTCTGATAGACAAAACCTCGCTGACGCCAGCCAGAATTCTAACGTCGTTTGTAGTCGCGGGAGTAATATTGACCGCTCTAGGGCTTTATGAACCGCTTGTCAATTTCGCGGGGGCGGGCGCCACCGTACCTATCTCGGGTTTCGGTTACCTTATGGCGAACGGAGTAAAAGAAGCGATAGCTCAAAACGGCGCTATGGGAATTCTGACGGGCGCGCTTACGGCGTCAGCGGCGGGAATCGCGTGCGCGATAGTTTTTTCGTTTATTGCCGCGCTGTTATCGCGTTCGACAGACAAAAGCTGAGGAGCTGTCGCTAATACGACAGCTCCTACTTTTTCAGTGTTTTTATTTCGGATTTAATCTTGCCATTGTTCATTATCAATCCGTGGAATATTCTGTAGACATATGTCGCGGGCAAAAACAGAATACATTTTCTGAGTATCGGATATTGCTCTTTCATCCATGTTACAGAAGGGAAAAGCCTTTTAGCGATAAATTCGCCTGTGTTCATATTGCTTCTGCGGTTTACAAACTCGTGTTTGTCGTTGCCGTAAACTCCGCTGGTTACGATATAGATTTCATCGTCTGAAAAATTCTCAACATCACATTGTACAAACCACTTGTCGACGATTCTCTGAATAAACTTTGAAAAATCAGAGAGTTCAAGCTTCTTAAGCTCCGCTTCAATATACTCGCGGTTGAGCCTTGGGAGCATCTTTTTGTTGAGCAGATACATATCCATAAACGCTCTGATGCCTATACCTGAGGTTTCGTAGTGCTTGGCAAGATGAACAATCTGAAAGATATAAAAATCTTCCTCACTCATTTTAAATTCGTGAGCGCCGACTTTTTCAACTCTGTCGATAATTCCCTCATAATAGTCGCTGAATCGCGAGGTAGTTCTCACCATTCTATGGTGAAGCTCCAATACCATAAGCGGCGGTTTTTTGTATTCATCGTGATGAACCTTGCCGACTATGAAAGGCTCGTATCCCATACTCTTAACAATATCGCCTGCTTTTTTGAGGTCTTTTTCTCTCAGCAGATAATCCAAATCGCCCATATAACGATAGTCGGGCTCGGGGTAAAGCGCGCATACGGGGAAGCCTTTAATCGGCATAAAATCAATACCGTTATCGATAAAAGCTTTTTTCAGCGCTTCAGCTTCCATAGACTGAATCATATAGCGGTGAATACCCATATTGCGCTCGTCGCGCCACCTTTTGTAGAGCTCGGGCTCTGGCTTATTTTTGAGCTTTTCAACCGCGTAAAAAACGGTGTTGGCTATATCGTGGGACTTGCACAGATTATAAACTTTTTTGAAGATTATATCCTCTGTAGGCTCAGGCGGCTGTGTTTCGTTAATCGCCGCCGCCAAAAGCTTTATCGTGTAGCCCAGAATTTTATACTGTTGTTCTTTGGTTAAGGTTGATGACATTTTATTCTTTCCTTCATATTATAAATCCGCCGTTAACCCCAAGGATTTGACCTGTTATAAACGACGCTTCGTCCGACGCTAAAAAAACTGCCGCGGACGCTATATCCTCGGGCGTGCCGAGCCTGTTAAGAGGCGTTTCTTCTTTAAGTTCGCTCAGTGTAACCTCGTCAAAGCCCGCCATCATATCTGTCATTATCACCCCTGGGGATATGCAGTTAACTCTGATACCCGACGGCGCGACTTCTTTGGCGAGCGCCTTTGTCAGCCCGATTACACCTGCCTTTGACGCGCTGTAATGAACCTCGCACGACGCGCCGACTTCGCCCCACATCGAGCTGATGTTGATTATAACTCCGCTCTTTTTTGAAATCATCTTACCTAAAGCCTCGCGGCAACAGAAGAACACGCCGTCAAGGTTAACGCCGACTGTAGTTCTCCAGTCTTCATCGGTGATGTCGGTGAACAGCTTTTGTGACGATACGCCCGCGTTATTCACAAGGACGTCAACCGCTCCCGCCTGCTCAAACATCGCTTTGACTTCAATTGGGTCGGACACGTCGGCTTTTACCGCGACGCAGTTTGTATTATATTTTTCGCTTAGCTGTGTCGCGAGCTTATGGGCTTCGGCTTCGCTGTTGTTATAATTCAGTATTACCGAGCAGCCGTTTTGGGCAAAAGCAGTCGCCACAGCTCTGCCGATACCTCGCGCGGCTCCCGTAATCAGTACGGTTTTGATAACAATCAAACCTTTCTGTTCTATAATTATTCGGACTGTTCTATTATACACCGTAAGGCTGAAATTTGCAATATTTTTAAAAAGTGATATAATGATGAAAAAGGAGGTCTTTGTTATGAAAAAGACGCTAAGTATCTTTTTATCTATGCTCGTAATGATGAGCACGGTAACAATTTTCAGCGCGAGCGCCAAGGTAATAGTAAAAGACAAAACCATGAACGCTTATACGAAGAAAATCTATACCCTCAAAAAACCAACTGACAGAACATATAAATTCAAAATCAAAAACAACGACAAAAACTATATCGGCGTAAAGCTGAAAAACTACAAAAAAACCTTTAAGCTGACCATCACCGCGAAAAAGCCCACAAATAAAGTTCATCCCGCGGTAACACTGTATTATGTGAACAGCAAGAAAAAGGTTGTCAACAAAATGCGCCTCAACTACACAGTTAACCCTATGAAGAAGCTGACGTTCAAAGACCGCAAAATGAACGAAAAGACTTCAAGAAAAATCACTCTCAATAACCCCTACGCCTACGAATATGAGCTCAAAGCCTCAAAGGCGGGCATAATTAAAATACCGACAAAATGCTCTAAAAACGGCACCAAGCGCACATACAACTTTAAGGCGCTTAAACAGGGCGTTACTGACATTAACATCTATTTTAAGGGAACAAAAAAGAAATTAGGAAGCTTTAAAATCACCTCGGGCGACTTTAAGACAGTTATTCTGCCCAAGTATAAAACCCTGACTTTCAAATACAACGCTCACGGCAGCAGCGTATATATGACTGAATCGCATATTAACGTCAAGGATATTCTTGGCTTCAAACACGCGGGCGCTGTATATTCCGCGACAGTCGGTGACGAAAGCGTAGCGAGTATTGTCAGCAGCCGAGTTGTCTACGCTACAGGCAAGGGCTCAACAAGCGTAAAGATATTTGAGGAACGAAACGGCAAAACTACAAAAATCGGAACTGTTCAGCTCACCTGCAAAAAAGCCAGTATGAGATATGTGGTTATTCAAAACGCTCTGTTATATAACAATAATATTTTCGGCAACGGCGACAACACGGTTTTCCTTGAGTTAAAGGGCACAAAAACCTCGGCGCTTATGCCTGTTATCAAGGAGCGGTTATTGAACAACAGCCTCACAACATCTGAGTTTAAATCCTCGGAATACACTGTTTCATTCAAATCATCTAATACAAAAATCGCCAAGGTAAGCTCCAAGGGCAAGGTTACCGCCGTAAAAAAAGGAACAGCTAAAATCACTTGTACTATGAACTTTACCGACAAAACAAGATATAAAACGGTTTGTACAATTGTTGTAGAATAAATTTTTTAATACAATTTGCAAAAAGCTGTTGATTTTATAATTATTAAGTATATAATGTAACTAGTGAATATTTTAAAGCATTTATGTAAGGGATGACAGGAAATGAAGTATATTCAGGAAGACAGAGTGTTTTTAGTACGCAACGATGAGGTTTTGCTGTTTAAAAAGAACGATGAGTATGACGGCGACGACGTGAACATCGACGATTTTACAAAAACGGAGTTCCTTCGCTATATCGGCATAAAGCGTTTTGAGGACGGCATCAAACAGGTTTATTACTACTTCGCTACCACAAACGACCAGTACTATACCCAGTCGGGATATTGGACCGAGATTAAAAAGGCTATCTATTATCCCGCTAAAGCGCTGACCTCAGGTGTGCTTAACGATTATATCCGCAACGGACAGTACGACAACGAGGTTCGCATCGGCGTCAAAAACGGCGACAAAGTTAATTTTACTGTTATAACTGAATAATTTTACAAAAACAAGGAGCCCGTTTGGGCTCCTTTTTTATACCTTTTTTGGATTATTATGCAAGCACGTTCGAGAAGTTCACCTGCTGCGGTGAGCTTACCGTAATATCTCCGTCCGCGTTAACAACATAGGAGTAGAAATAAAGCGATGTGTCTTTGCTGACTTTCTGATTATTCACCGAAACATAGGGAGCGTAGATAAACTGGTACTGTCCCGATACGTTGGGCATATCTACCTTTGAGTTGTGAACGGCGATTTTTGAATATGTGCCTGTTCCCGTTGTAACCTGTTCGATTGCTCCCTTAAGCTCAGCCTCGGTCTTTGATTCTTTAGCGAAAGCCACACCCATTCTTGAGAAGCCTGCGGATGTAGCTGAGGCGAGCATTTCCATTTTTATATGCGCGTCGCCCGCCGTTTTGGTATTATCGCTTACATAAAGAGCGTTGCTGACAAGCGTCGCTGTTTCGCCGATTTCTCCCGCGGGAGTGTCTGTGGTAACATCGGTGTCGCCTGTAACAAAGAAAGTAAACGCCGTTCCTTTATATACGCGTTTACCGTTAATGAAGAAGGATTTTTCCTCATCGGCATTGACTGTCGCTTGCTGCAGGTATTCAAACTCTCCCTGTTTTGTTCTGTTAAGATTAACTGTGTATTTTTTGTTTTCCTTGGTGAGCGCGGCGCTGATGGTCGTGTTTTCCAGAGAAACTGTGTCGACGCTGTAGTTCTCATAATAAGGATTAACAATGTTCGGCATATTGATTTCCGCGATAGTCTGAGCGCTGTTCAGGTGAGACCACGCTGTTCTTGTATATTTCGCGGTGTGTTCGGGAGCGTCATTATAGCTGTAAACGATAGTGTACTTTGTATCCGCGTAACTGTTTGCGGGTGTGTCAATATCGGTATGACCGCTGGAAATTACCTCACCGTCAACAACGTTTGTGTAGTCAAATGTCAGGTTTCCGCTCGCGACCATATCGTTATTGTAGAATTCATCGAGTCTGCCGTAAAGGTCGTCCTCGTCATAATCACCGATAACATTAAACTCAACGGTAATCATTGTCTTTCCACCACTGAAGTCAAACGCGTCGGAAGTATTTGAAGCGTTGAACGGAATTCTTCCGCCTTGGTCGTAGTACTGTCCGCACGATTCGTCAAATGTGACTTTGTTTACGCTCAAAGAAGCGGCGGGATAAATAATTGCGCCTTCAAAAGCGTTTACAGGCTGGTCGGTATTAATTACATAGCTGTATGTTATTGTGCCCGCAGCTCCTGCTGAAACCGCGAAGCAGCCGCATACCAAAGTTAACATAATCATTACTGAGAGCAATATTGATGTAATTCTCTTTATCTTCATAGGGCAAACCTCCAAGATATTTCTATACAAATACATTATACAATACGGTTTTTCAATTTGCAATAAAAAGTTCGGGATGCATTCGGCTGTAGTGAAAAATATATTGCTGGGCTATGCCCGCGTATTCGCCGAAGTCCTCTGCCGTCATTTCGGGGAAAAGAGTTTCGAGCGCGCGCTTCATCCACACATCCACAGGGAAAGCCTCTATCCTGTGAAGTCCGAAAAGCAGCGCGCAATCGGCAACCTTAACGCCTACTCCTTTGATTTTCATCAGTTCAGCTCTCGCTTCATCGTAGGGCAGTGTTCGGCACTTTTCAAGCTCAACCTCACCTGAGACGACTTTATTCGCTGCGTCGATTATGTATTTATTTCTGAATCCCGCGCGCAGCGGCTGAAGGTCCTCGGGGCTCAGCTTAGCGAGCGTTTCAGCTGTAGGAAAGCCGTAACCGCCGTCAATTTTTGCCCCGAAGTTTTCGCACAGGCGCTCAACAATTCCTTTTATTCTTTTTATATTGTTGTTCTGGGATATAATAAAAGTACAGAGCGCCTCCCATGGCTCCTGCCTTAAAATCCGTATCCCCGAGGCGTACTCGCCCGCTTCCTTGAGTATCGGGTGGATTTCGCTGAGTTCTTCGCGGATTTTTCCGTAATCAAGCTCAAGGTCAAGATAGCTTTTCCAGATTTTTTCAAAATCAGCCTCATTCGCGCTGTCAATATACAGAGTATCGCCATCCATACGCATGGTGACCTTTTTATCATACGCTATGCCCTCAAACCCGTTGTCGGTTTCAACCCAGCGGAAGCTCTGACCGCAGTCGAGCGTCTGGGCTAAATCGAGGTCGTATACGCCGCGGATTTTTATCCCTGTGTCTGTTTTTACACATTCCATTTCTGAAAACTCCTTATTATCATAAAATAAGTATACCACAAACGCTCAAAATATGATACAATATTTTTATAAAACTCGGAGGTGGATTATGAAAGAAAATATCACAACTATTCCGATAAACGACCTTTTCAAACCCAAGGACGGATGTCCGCTTTGCCGTATGGAAGAAATGCTCGAGAAAAACTACGTTGAATTCATCGTCGGCGACGCGATGATGGAACCCAACATCCGCATCGAAACCAACAAAAAGGGTTTTTGTCACAGGCATTTTTCAAAAATGTTTTCAGCAGGACAAAAGCTCCCAAACGCGCTTATTCTCGAATCGCATCTCAAAGCGATTATGAATGAGGTGCTGCCCAAAAAAGGCTCCTCGAAGCCCGACAAAAAAGCCCTCGAAAATATAGAGGCGCTGAGCAAAAGCTGTTATGTATGTGACCGAATTGGAAAGGATATGACTCACCTGATTTCGACCGTGCTCTCCGAGTATGAAAAATCGGACGAGTTCAAGGTGCTTTACAGAGAACAGCCGTATATCTGTCTGAACCACTACGCGCTCATTATGCGACAAGCCTCGGGCAGGGGCGGCGTGAGCTCAAAGAACATAAAAAGCTTTCACGAGGATACATATAACCTAACGAAAAATCAGCTGTCCGAGCTGAAAGACGACATCACGCATTTCTGCTCAATGTTTGACTACCGCAACCGCGGCAACGACTTTGGCAAAAGCAAGGACGCTATTGAACGGAGCATTGAGTATCTGACTAAGGAAAAACCATAAGACGTTGTTAGTTGTTAGTAGCTAGTAGTCAGTTAATCATTAACAAAACAATATAAAAAAACTGGCAGAACATCAGGGAGATGTCCTGCCTTTTCTTTATAATTTACTTATTCGCGTGAACAACTAAAAACGAACTACTGCCTACTAACAACTACTTTACCGTAACCTTACACTTTAGCGTCAGTCCGCAGACCTTTACTGTTACGGTGGCTTTGCCTTTCTTTTTCGCGACAATTTTTCCGCTTGACTTAACCGTAATAACCTTGGCGTTTGAGTTTTTAAGCGTGATTTTGCCCGAACCGCCTATAACCTTCAATTTAAAAGATTTCTTTCTTTTGATTGTTTTCTTGGTATAGTTAAGCTTCGGTTTTTTAACGGTAACAGTTAGCTTAAAAATTACCTTTGAGCTTTTGGCTGTTATTATAACCTTGCCCGCCTTAACGCCTTTTATTACTCCTTTGCTGGTGACGGTGGCGACCTTTTTGTTACTGGTCGAATACTTATAAGCCCCTTTTGGAGTAAGAGTTAATGTAACCGTTTGTTTAAGGTATATGCTGATACTTCTTTTAACCGTAGTGGGCTTGGGCGCCTCGGTAGCTTTTGTAGGAGCGGCGGTAATCGGCTCTGTGTCGGTCGTATTTGTTGGATTAGTTGAAGTCGGGTCAGTATTGTCTGAGCTGGGATCGGTTGAACCGCTCGGGTCGGTCGGGTTACTCGGATCGGTTTCGCCGCTCGGGTTACTCGGCACTGTCGGTTCTGCGGCGGTAATACTGAGCTTGTGGACAGTACCCTCGTCATTCGGGCTTTCTTTTGTAGTGATATAAAGAATGCCGTTTGATTTAAAAGTCAAGCCGTAAATATCTCCCGTTATGCTCGACGGTTTGGTATAGACCTTTTCGGCGCTGCCGCCGCTGATTGCCACGCGATAAACGTTGCTTGTGTCGTTATAATACAAGTATGTTCCGTCGGCGGCGATATACGAAAACGCGCTGTCCCAGAAAGCGTTAGCCTGTCCTTTTACATACCAGCGGGTTTTAACGGTTTTCAAAACCTCTGTCTCGCCCGTGCTCGTGTTTCTACGCGTTAACGCGGCGTAGATACTGTTGGTGTAGCGCTGGTCTATATAATAGTCATAGCCGCCGTAGCGATAAATCACAGTACAAACACTATGCCACCACGCGTTATCGTATGTGGTGTCACTGGCTCTGATCGACGTAACCCAGCTGTCGTGTTCTGCGTTGTTATCATTATTAAAATAATTATCGCTCTTTAAAAAGCTGTCATGATAAACTCTGCCGAGAGTATCGTAGGTCGGGTCATCGTGAGTAATATCAACGTGATAATAGTTGCCGTTGATATTAACCATATTCCACGCGTGACGCTTTTTTATGCTTTGAACATAGGCGGATTCAATACCAACTCTTGAGAGCAGATATTTATAAGCCATAGCGTAACCTTCGCACACAGCGTTGTTATCAACAATCGCTCCGTACGAGGTGTAAATCCTCATTTGCTGTCTGTAAAGCTCATAATCCGAGGTGCTGATTGTCTCATATTTTGTGTCGTACTCGGTATATTGAGCGAGCGTATCGTGAAGGTATCTGGCTTTTACAACATCGCTCCAGCCTGAATCTATCCCTGCGAGGATTTTGTTTGCTTTTTGATTAAAGGTATTGATTTTCGCGGGGATTTCATTTGCGTCAAAATAAAACTCGGGGCGGATTGATATGATATTGCCCGAAGCAACATTGGCAGTCGTCTCAAAGCTTATCGGGAAAACATAAAAAATATCAGGGTTCTCACACACTATACTAAAGAATATAGCGCCGATATTCTGTTTATTAAAGCCGTAATCCGCCACATCAATGTCAGTGTTGAGCGCTCTGAGCTCCCGCGCGAGGTATTCGCTGAACTCGGGGTACATCGCTACGATTTCGGCGGTCGAATACTGACCGAGCATAGTGTCGCTGTCGTATTGGTCGGTGTATTCGTGATCTCCCGCGGCGTTAGCCGTCGTGACGTTAGCGCCGAAAACTATTCCAAACAGCATTGAAATAACAATCAGCAAAGCTATCTTCTGTCTCACAAAAACACCTCCAATCAAGTCTTTCTTTCCATTTTCATTATAATATCTATAAAAAGCGTTGTCAATCAAATTTTTGTGATTTTTATTACTAAGTCCGCATACACTTAAACAAAACGTCTTTTGGAGGTCTGTTTGTGAAAGGTATAGTGGAGGAGCGCGCCGCGATGCTCGGTGAATACATAATCGAGAGCAAGGCGACCGTGCGCTCCGCGGCCAAGAAGTTCGGAATCAGCAAGAGTACTGTTCACAAGGACGTAAGCCAGCGCCTTAAGAGCGTTAACCCAAGCTTATACAAGGAAGTTCGCCAAATTCTCGAGAACAATAAAAACCAGCGTCATATACGGGGAGGCATAGCGACAAAGAATAAATATCTGATGTTAAAGAGAAAGCTAAAAAAAGAGCCATCGCGTTAAGCGATGGCTCATAATTATTTATGTTATCAGGTAGCGTCCTCGAAGGAAGCGAGCTTCTCAAGGTGAGCGTACTTCTGCTCAGCGTACTTCTCAGCCTTCTGGAAGAGGTTCTCGGCTCTTTCGGGGAATTTACGTGAGAGAGCGTTGTAACGAACTTCGCCCATGATGAAGTCACGGTAAGAAGCTGAGGGAGCTTTGCTGTCGAGGATAAACGGATTCTTGCCCTCGTCAGCGAGACGCGGATCATAACGGAAGAGGTTCCAGTAACCAGCGTCAACAGCCTTCTGCTCTTCGAGCTGAGCGATACCCATACCGCCCTTGATGCCGTGGTTGATACAGGGAGCGTAAGCGATGATGATGGAAGGACCGTCATAGCTTTCAGCCTCAATCATAGCCTTGAGAACCTGATTGTTGTTGGCGCCCATAGCAACCTGAGCAACGTATACATAGCCGTAGCTCATAGCAATAGCGGCGAGGTCTTTCTTCTTGACAGACTTACCCGCGGCAGCGAACTGAGCGACAGAACCTACAGGAGTAGCCTTAGAAGCCTGACCGCCTGTGTTGGAGTAAACCTCGGTATCGAATACGAGGATGTTTACGTTCTCGCCAGACGCGATTACATGGTCAAGACCGCCGAAGCCTATATCATAAGCCCAGCCGTCGCCGCCGAAGATCCACATGGACTTCTTAGCGAGCTCGTCCTTGTCAACGAGAGTCTTCTTAGCGAGCTCCTTAACAGCGTCGTCAGCCTGCTCGAGCTCAGCGATGAGAGCGTCTGTAGCGGCGCGTGAAGCGAGCGAATCGGAAAGTGTGTCAAGATAGCTCTGGCAAGCGTCCTTGAGGCTGTCCTTAGCTGTGCCAGCCTTAATCTGCTCAACATACTCTACAAGACGGTTTCTGATAGCCTTCTGACCGAGTGTCATACCGAGACCGAACTCAGCGTTGTCCTCGAACAGTGAGTTCATCCAAGCGGGACCTCTGCCTTCCTTATTAACTGTATAAGGAGTAGCGGGAGCCGAGCCGCCCCAGATTGAAGAACAACCTGTAGCGTTTGCGATAAACATTCTGTCGCCGAAGAGCTGAGTTACGAGCTTAGCGTAAGGTGTTTCACCACAACCAGCGCAAGCGCCCGAGAACTCGAGTAAGGGCTGTTTGAACTGGCTGCCCTTAACTGTAGACATCTTGAACTTATCGGCTACAGCCTGCTTGGGCTCGAGGCTTACGCCGTAATCGAATACTGCCTGATACTTTCTCTGAGTATCGATGGGCTTCATTGTGAGAGCCTTCTCACCCTTCTTGCCGGGACATACCTGAGCGCAAGCGCCGCAGCCTGTGCAGTCGAGGGTAGAAACTGTCATTGTGAATTTGTATTCCTTAAGACCTGTGGCAACAGCTGTCTTTGTGTCAACAGGAGCAGCGTCAACCTCAGCGTCAGTCATAATAACGGGACGGATAACAGCGTGCGGACATACGATAGCGCACTTGTTACACTGGATACAGTTGTCGGGATTCCACTCGGGAACGTCTACAGCGATACCGCGCTTCTCGAAAGCGGCGGAACCCTGAGGACATGTGCCGTCGATGTAATCAACAAAAGCGGAAACAGGAAGCTGATTACCCTTGTAAGCGTTGACGGGCTTAAGAATCTTGTTAACGTAATCAACAAGCTCGCCGCTGCCGTCAGCCTTGTCGGCTACAGCGTCGTCAACAGCGTTAGCCCAGTCAGCGGGGATTTCAACCTTCTTGAGAGCTTCCATACCTGCGTCGATAGCCGCGTAGTTCATATCTACGATAGCCTGGCCCTTCTTCATATAGGACTTCTTGGCGGCTTCCTTCATCAATTCCTTAGCGTGGTCAGCGGGAATGATGTCGGCAATCTTAAAGAACGCGGACTGGAGAATTGTATTAACTCTGCTGCCGAGACCGATTTCTTTACCAATCTTGATAGCGTCAACTGTGTAGAAGTTAATCTTTCTCTCGGCGAGAATCTTCTTCATCTTTCCGGGAAGTCTCTTTGTGAGCTCGTCAACGTCCCAAGCGCAGTTGAGCAGGAATGAGCCGCCCTCTTTGAGGTCCTCTACGATTTCATACTTATCAACATAAGAAGGATTATGGCAGGCTACGAAGTCAGCCTTGCTTACATAATATGTAGACTTAATCGGCTTGTCACCAAAGCGCAGGTGAGATACTGTAAGACCGCCCGACTTCTTGGAGTCGTAAGCGAAGTAACCCTGAGCGTACATATCGGTGTTATCGCCGATGATTTTGATTGAGTTCTTGTTAGCGCCTACTGTACCGTCAGCACCGAGGCCCCAGAACTTACAGGATGTTGTGCCGGCGGGAGTAGTGTCGGGATTCTCAACTCTCGGGAGTGAAAGGTTAGTTACGTCATCAACGATGCCGACAGTAAATCTCTTCTTGGGAGCGTCGGACTCGGCGTTTCTGTAAACAGCAACCATATCAGCGGGAGTTGTATCCTTAGAAGCAAGACCGTAACGGCCTGTGAATACCTTAACGTCAGAGAACTCTGAGCCGTTGATAGCGGCGAGAACGTCAAGATAGAGAGGCTCACCGATTGAGCCCGGCTCTTTTGTTCTGTCAAGAACAGAGATAGTCTTAACAGTTTTTGGAATCTCTCTGAGCATATAATCAGCAACGAAAGGTCTGTAAAGTCTAACCTTAACGAGACCAACCTTTTCGCCGGCGGCGTTAAGGTAATCTACAACCTCTTCGATACAGTCACATACAGAACCCATAGCAACGATAACGTGCTCAGCGTCCTCTGCGCCGTAGTAGTTGAAAGGCTTGTAGTCTGTGCCGATTTTAGCGTTAACCTTGTTCATATACTCAACGCATACCTCTGGAACAGCGTCATAGTACTTGTTACAAGCTTCTCTAGCCTGGAAGAAAATATCGTCGTTCTGAGCTGTACCTCTTGTTACAGGATGCTCAGGGTTGAGGCTTCTTCTTCTGAACGCCTCTACAGCGTCCTTGTCGAGGAGCTCTTCGAGGTCAGCGTAATCCCATGTTTCAATCTTCTGAATCTCATGAGAAGTACGGAAACCGTCAAAGAAATGCATAAACGGAACTCTGCCCTTGATAGCTGTGAGGTGAGCGACAGCGGCGAGGTCCATACACTCCTGGGGATTGTTGGAGCAAAGCATAGCGAAACCTGTCTGGCGGCAGGCGTAAATATCGGAATGGTCACCGAAGATAGAGAGCGCGTGAGATGTCAGCGCACGAGCGGAAACGTGAATAACTCCGGGGAGTAATTCACCCGCGATTTTATACATATTCGGAATCATAAGCAGTAAGCCCTGAGAAGCTGTATAAGTAGTTGTCAGAGCACCCGCGGCGAGTGAGCCGTGAACCGCGCCAGCGGCGCCGCCCTCGGACTGCATCTCTGTTACCTGAACAGGACGTCCGAAAATGTTAGTTCTGCCGTTGGCGGCTTCGTTATCGGTAACGTCAGCCATTACGGAAGAAGGTGTGATAGGATAGATAGCAGCAACATCTGTAAAAGCGTACGAAGCGTGAGCTACAGCTGTGTTACCATCCATGGTTTTCATTTTTCTTGCCATTTAAATGTCCTCCTTAAAATATTGAACAAATATGATAAACATATTAAATCACTCTATATTTTATCACTAAACAAGCCGCTTGTAAAGTATATATACGATAAATTTCTACAGTTTTTTAGGTTTTTGACAAGTTCGTTTGCTAAAGTTGTCACTGACAGTCTTTACCGAACAAAAAACGGCTCCCGAAGGAGCCGCGTTAATTGCGAATATATTAAAGCTTTTCAAGCTCGTCGCACGCGCTGTCGACCAAGCCGTCCTCAATCATCTCAACCATACCCTTGTCCACAGCGGCGGCAAGCTTGGGGTTGATTGGGAGTTTTGCTAGCACCTTGGTGCCGAAGCGCTCGGCAACCTCGTCAATCTTGCTTTCGCCGTAGATGTTGTGGCGCTTGCCGCAGTCGGGGCATTCAAAGTAGCTCATATTTTCGACAACGCCTATAATCGGAACGTTCATCATCTTAGCCATTTTAACCGCCTTTTCGACAATCATCGAAACCAAATCCTGAGGTGAGGTCACGATGATAATGCCGTCAACGGGTATACTCTGAAAAACCGTCAGGGCGACGTCGCCCGTTCCGGGGGGCATATCGACAAACATATAGTCCTCGTCAGCCCAGATTACGTCTGTCCAGAACTGTTTAACCGTACCCGAAATCAGCGAGCCGCGCCAGATTACGGGGTCGGTCTCGTTTTCGAGCAAAAGGTTAATCGACATAACGTCAATACCTGTTTTTGTGGTGACGGGGAAGATTCCGAAGTCGTTGCCCTTGGCTCTCTCGTGAATATTAAAAGCCTTGGGTATTGACGGTCCTGTAATATCGGCGTCGAGTATAGCGGTTTTAAAGCCGCGGCGTTTCATTGTAACGGCTAAGGCGGAGGTAACAAGACTTTTGCCTACGCCGCCCTTGCCCGATATTACTCCGATAACTTTTTTAACGGAGCTCATTTCATGTAGGTTTTCGCGCAAATCCTGAGGCGCTGTTCTGCTGTCGCAGTTCTGAACGCAGGATTCGCAGTTATGGTCGCATCCCATTTCTTTTTCTCCTTTATTCCGCTGAAATTGAATCAAGAACAGAATTCAAATCCTTGTTCTTTTCGATATAGTTTTTCTGGGCTTCTTCGTCGCTCTCGTCAAACTGAATATCGGTAGGCGTTGTGATTACAATCTTCTTGGTCTGGTCGGAGTTATAGAAAACTCTCTTTACGCCTGTGAGGTTGTCCGCCTCGGTATCGTCCGCGTCAAAAACATAGATTGTGGCAAGCTTACCCATATTGGACATCTTATAGTTATAGTCCTCATAATATGTGGTATAGTTTTTGCCCTTAACCTCTGTTACACCGCTCTGCCAGCTCTGCGGCAGCTCGATAGTATATGTGCCGTTGTCAACCTTTTTTCTGGTATCGTTTTCGTCTTTGGTCTCTGTCGGCTCGGTCTTTTTGGTGTTACCTGTATTATCGTTTTTGTCTGATGTCGCGGGGTTTGTATCATCGCTCGCGGATGATTCGCTTGTTTCGGCGGTAGTGGCGTAGTTGATGCCTATGCCCTCAAACGCGTCGCGTGTGCACTGTCCGAGCGGGAGCTGATTCTGAACGTTGAACGCCTCCTGAGAAACATAATAAACTGTTTCGTCATCAACACTCGGAAGCACCTGTGTTCTTACGTTTTCTTCCTCACTCTCATAGAAATAAACCGTCTTTGCCTTTGTGGGTATTGAAATCTCCCAGAGTGAATCGTGGTCGGCGCAGGGAGTACAGGTCTTTTTCGTTTCTTTGTTATTTATCGTATAAGAAACACAGACGTCGTTGCTCCAGTTATATACTGTTCCGTCAGTCGCGACCAAGTCAATTTCAGAATTCGGCTTATCGAAATAGATAGTAAAATTATTGTCTGCTTTTTTACCCGAATCGAAAACTCCGTTAAAAATGCAGAAGCAAACAGCTCCGATAGCGCCCAGTACCAGAACCACAACAACCGCGATAATAATAGCTTTTCTGTTTCTTTTCTTATAAGCCTGAGCTCGACGGTTGTCCATCTCATAATAAGGCTCAGCTATATCCTCATCGCCATAGTCAACTCTTTCGTCGGGGGTTGTATGTCTCGAGCCGTGAGAATCGTCGGGAACAACAAAATCCTCGTCCTTCTCAAATTTTACAATCGGATCGCGTCCTTCGTTGTCGTTTTCTTCGACATTAACTACGTCGGGAATCTGAACTTCTCCGCATACGTAGCAAACCTTTTCGTTGTCGCCTAAAAAGGCGCCGCAGTTAGAACATCTTCTTTTTTCCATATTTTTCACCTTAAATTTTTAATTTGCCTGTTTTTCTGTCTCTTTGGATTCTTCAGACGACGGCTGCTGTTCTTCTGATTCGGATTCGGGTTCCGATTCGCTTTCGGGCTCTGTTTTTGATTCAGGCTCGGTGGTTGCGGCAGTTGTCGTCTCGGGCGGTTTGGTTGTCTGAGGTTGAGTTGTCGCCTCAGTTTCTGTTTCGGTTTCGTATGTTTCTTCCGTATACGTCTCGGTATACTCCTCGGTGGGTTTTGTGGTCGCTGATGTAGTCGGCTTAGTTGCCTTTTTTACAGGTTTTTTCGCTGGAGTTCCCGAACAACCTTTCATTACCAAAAAAATCACGACAATCGCCGCGATAACAGCCACAGAGATTGACACGGCTATTATAACAGGTTTCTTTTTACTCTTTTGTCTTTTTTTGTCGTTCTTTCGAGCTGTTTTCTTAGATGTTTTTGGCGCTGTTTTTTTATCATATTTGTCATAATCGTCATATTGATAATCGGGCGCGGCGTGCTCGGGTACATATTCTTCGGGCTCTACCATATCAAAACCGTCGCCGTATTCATCGACAACAGGTTCTTCCTCAGGCTCGGAGATGTTTTCTTCAAAACCGTTTATATCAACCTCTTGGTCTTCAGCTTCATAATTATTCGCGTTGAAAACCTTGGTATTAAAGTCGTTATTATCTGCCATATCAATCACCTTCCTTGCTATATATTTTTATAACAAAAGCGGAGCGTCGCTCCGCTTTATGTAATTACTCCGCTGTTTCTTCTGTTTCCTCAACAGCGTCTACCGCTTCGGCGGCAACACCTTCTACAACAATTTCGTCAATTGTTTCTTCTTCGGGCTCTTCTTCCTCTTTTTCGAGGTCAGCTTCTACTCCACCCTCAAGCACAGTGGTTTCTTCATCTTCAGGGGCTTGCTCAGGATCTTCCTGCGTATCTTCCGCGGCGGTTTCAAAACCGCTGAGGAATGTGTAAGGAATGCCGTAGCCTAAAGCCAGCGCCGCCATATACGCTACTATCGGAGCGCCCGCAACCTGCTCATGAAGCGGGAAAAAGCTGAAAATTGAAGCAAGAATTATATAAAGTGTAGGTAAATCGAGAAGAATCAGTGTTATAATACTGAATCTCTTTATTGCTTTTCCTTCGCCTACTCGGGTAGCGTAGAATACCAGCAATCCGAAGATTACAAGAATCGCTGCCGTAACAGCCGCTTTAGCTATATCGCCGCCCAGAGACTCAGCGAACTGGGCGAAGAAATAACCGCATACGATATAGGCAAGCATCAAAAATGCCGAGAAAAACAGATTTACATTTTCACGTTTTGAATTTTTCTTTTTCATAGTTTTGTTCTCCATTCGTTTTTCGTTATTTAAGCTTGGCGGCGAGACATACCCAACCGTTATCCTCAATTCGTTCGATTATTTCAAACTCATCTGAAACGGCGGTCTGAACCTCATCGCCTCGGGTGTCAATTATTCCGCTCATAATATAAACTGTATCGGAATCCATAAATTCTTTGACACCTTTTGATAAACATATTATAGCATCTGCTACGATATTTGCAACAATTAAATTATATTTTCCGCTGATTTTTTCGGTGAGGTCACCCTCAACGGCGGTGAATCTGTCGCTTACGCCGTTTATTTCGGCGTTTTCCGCGGCGGTTCTGACGGCGGTTTCGTCAATATCAACTCCAACCGCGCTTTTTGCCCCGAGCAACAGCGACGCTATAGCTAGAATGCCGCTTCCACAGCCTACGTCGAGCACTGTATCGCCTTTTTTAAGATACTTTTCAATCGTTTCAAGACACAGCCTTGTAGTTTCGTGACTGCCTGTTCCGAACGCAAGCCCAGGGTCAATATTGAGTACAACTCGATCGCCCGCGTCATAATCATCTCGCCAAGTGGGACGGATAAGGAGCCTTTCGCCGATGGGAGTCGGGTTAAAAAACTTTTTCCAATTGTTGCGCCAATCCTCCTCGAGCGTCGCGGAGGTATCGATTTTGTGGGCTATTTTTTCGGCTGTAAATCTTTCGGACAAAAAGGCAAGAGCCTCAGACGGATTGACGTCGGATTCAAGATAGATATGAATGAACGCTTCTTTTCTATCCTTTTTCAGCAAATCCTCGTCTATCAAATCTATATGAGCAATCGCCTTGACCTGTTCCTCGAGAGCCGAGTAATCCTCTATATAAATACCGTACGGAACTACCATATTGGCTATATCGGACGCTTTATCAATATCATCGGCGTCTACCGAAATCTTAATCTCTGTCCATTCTGCCATAATACCGCCTCCTTCATTAAATCTATACAATTATATAATATCATAAAAAAATTTACAAGTTTAATTAAAAAAGTCTTTTAATTCAAATTAAAATATGGTAGAATTATTATGTATGATTATTTTGATTAAGGGTGATAAATTTGGCTAAGGTAATTGCGGTAGCTAACCAGAAAGGCGGCGTAGGCAAAACCACAACAGCGGTAAACCTCGCGGCATGCCTGGGAGCTATGGGTAAACACACCCTGCTTATTGACGTTGACCCTCAGGGCAACGCGACCAGCGGTGTGGCTGTTGACAAAAGACAGCTTACCAAATCTACTTACAACATTCTCGTGGGCGGCGCGACAGCCGAACAGTGTCTTTTTTCTACACAATATGAGAATCTTCACATTATACCGAGTTCTTTGAATCTGGCGGCGGCTGAGCTTGAAATCGCCGAAAAAGACCACCGCGAATCAATCCTCAAAAACGCCGTTCTTCCGATTAAATTCAATTACGATTATATTTTAATAGACTGTCCTCCGTCGCTGGGACTCATCACGGCTAACGCGCTGACTTTGGCGGACACTATTCTTGTGCCCATACAGTGCGAATATTACGCGCTCGAGGGTCTTTCACAGCTGATGTCGACAGTCCGCCGTGTAAAAAGACAGTACAACTCGTCTCTGGAGCTCGAGGGTGTGCTGCTGACAATGTATGACGGCAGACTTAATCTGACGCAGCAGGTTGTTGAGGAAGTAAAAAAATTCTTTCCGCGCAAGGTTTTCAAGACCGTTATTCCGCGCGGCGTAAGGCTTTCGGAGGCTCCGTCCTTCGGAATGCCCGTAATTTACTATGATAAATCCTGCAAGGGCGCGCTGGCGTACAGCGAGCTTGCGGCTGAAATTGTGAGCAAGGGGTGAGAGTATGGCTAAAAAAATAGGCGGACTGGGCAAAGGCCTGGGCGCGATTTTTATCGAAAACGAAACAGAAAACGGCGAATCAACCGTAACTCTCAATATCTCTGAGCTCGAGCCTAACCGCAACCAGCCCAGACGTGAGTTTGACGAGGAAGCGTTGAACTCGCTTGCGGAGAGTATAAAACAACACGGTTTGATTCAGCCGATTCTAGTGCGTCCGATACTCGGCGGCGGGTATATGATAGTGGCGGGTGAACGCCGCTACCGCGCGTGTCAGATTGCGGGAGTTACCGAAATTCCCGTAATTATCCGCGAACTCACCGACAAAGAAACAATGCAGATCGCGCTGATAGAGAATCTTCAGCGTGAGAATCTCAATCCAATAGAGGAAGCTCAGGGTTATCGCTCTCTGATGGATGATTACGGTCTTACTCAGGAGCAGGTGTCCGAAACAATAGGCAAATCCCGTCCCGCTGTAGCAAACTCGTTAAGGCTTTTAAATCTGCCCGACGAAGTATCGGCTATGGTTGAACAGGGCAAGGTTAGCGCCGGTCACGCGAGAGCTCTTTTGTCGTTTGACAGCGAAGCTGAAATGATAAGAGTTGCGAACGAAATCGCTTTGTCGGATATGTCTGTACGACAGATTGAAAAAATAGCTCAGCAGAAAAAGTCGGTCAAACCCAAAAAAGCTCCCGTTAAAACTCCGACTTATTACAGTATTGTTGAGCAGACTCTCAGCGAATACCTTGGTACCAAGGTCAAGGTAACTCCGTTAAAAAATAAGAAGGGCGGTACATTATCAATTGAGTTCTACTCAAACGATGATTTGCAGTCACTCGCGAAGAAGCTGGAAGAAAAATGAGAAAGCGTAACTTAGTTTCATTTCTTATTATCGTTCCGTCCTTGGTTTTTGCTCTTTCAACAACAGCTTTTGCCGCGACACTTTTTAA
This sequence comes from bacterium, assembly GCA_020625875.1. Taxonomy (GTDB): domain Bacteria; phylum Bacillota; class Clostridia; order Oscillospirales; family Acutalibacteraceae; genus Ruminococcoides. Next base: position 26,707 of record JAHLAX010000027.1, read on the forward strand.
CGAAAGTTTAGATACTTTCAATTATTCAAGATATTTGCCTGTTGTTTTCGGCGGCACATTAATTATTGAAGCGATAATAATTATGCTCATGTCTGATGTCAAGAGGATTGTGAATGTCTCGTACTCGGTTCTTGTGGCGAACGTCGCTTCTTTCGCGATAACCCGCGTCGCGTGGGGATTGCTTAAGAACGATTTATTCTATACCGATATGTTTGTTTTCGGCAACGGCTCTGAAAAATGGCTGGTCGCCGCTGGTTGTTTTGTCGCTTCGCTGATAATAGAATTGCCTATACTATTCCTGATGCTCAGACCATTTACCAAGAAATTTGTCAGGCTGATGCTTTCCGCCGCCGCGGCGAATCTTATCACCATATTCGCGGTTACTGTTTTTGAAATCCAATTATATAATTCATTAATAGCTTAAGATAAGGAGTAACAAAATGATTGATATTAAATTTTTAAGAGAAAATCCTGACGTTGTAAAAGATAATATCAAGAAAAAATTTCAGGATAATAAACTTCCGCTTGTTGACGAGGTAATTGAGCTTGACAAACAAAGCCGCGAAGCCAAGGGCAAAGCGGACAGCCTTCGCGCTAACCGCAACAAGCTGTCAAAGCAAATTGGCGGACTCTACGCTCAGGGCAAGCGCGAAGAAGCCGAGCAGTTAAAAACTCAGGTTGCCGCTCAGGGCGAGGAGCTCGCTCAGCTTGAGGCTCAGGAAAGTGAGCTTTCAGCCAAGGTAACTGAAATTATGATGACAATCCCTAACATCATCGACGACGTTGTGCCAATCGGCAAGGACGACACCGAAAATGTTGAGGTTGAGCGCTTTGGCGAACCTGTTGTGCCCGACTTTGAAATTCCTTATCACACTGATATTATGGAAAAATTCAACGGTATTGACCTTGAATCTGCCAGAAAGGTAGCGGGCAACGGTTTTTACTATCTTATGGGCGATATAGCGAGACTTCACAGCGCTGTTATTTCTTACGCTCGCGACTTTATGATTAACCGCGGTTTTACCTACTGTGTACCCCCGTTTATGATTCGCTCCAACGTTGTAACAGGCGTTATGAGTTTTGCTGAAATGGACGCGATGATGTATAAAATTGAGGGTGAGGACTTATATTTAATAGGAACCTCCGAGCACAGTATGATAGGCAAATTCATCGACACTATGGTTAAAGAGGAAGAATTGCCCAAAACTCTCACAAGCTACTCGCCATGTTTCAGAAAAGAAAAGGGCGCTCACGGCATTGAGGAGCGCGGTGTATATCGTATTCATCAGTTTGAAAAGCAGGAGATGATTGTTGTCTGCAAACCTGAAGACAGCAAAATGTGGTTTGACAAGCTTTGGCAGAATACAGTTGATTTGTTCCGTTCGCTCGATATTCCCGTACGCACACTCGAGTGCTGTTCGGGCGATTTGGCTGACTTAAAGGTTCGTTCAATTGACGTTGAAGCGTGGTCTCCCAGACAGAAAAAATATTTTGAGGTCGGCTCATGCTCCAACCTCGGTGACGCTCAGGCACGCAGACTTAAAATCCGTGTTAAGAGCAAGGACGGAAAATACTTCGCTCACACGCTCAACAACACTGTTGTAGCTCCGCCGAGAATGTTAATCGCGTTCCTCGAGAATAACCTCAATGAGGACGGCACCGTTAGCATTCCCGAGGTTCTCAGACCTTATATGGGCGGACAGGAAAAAATCGAAATAAAGTAATGTTCAGGGAAATCCCTGTAAAAATATAATCCATAAAGGAGGTAAACTATGGAAAGCTTTAAAAAATACATCGCCGAGTTCATTGGCACAGGTGTGCTCGTTGTGGGCGGCTGCGGAACCGCGGTAGCTATCAACACCCTGACTACTAAATACGGTGTTCCTGTACCGACAACCGCTTCGGTTATCGCGATTGCTCTCGCGTTCGGTCTTTGTATCGTTGCTATGGCGTACTCAATCGGCAACATTTCGGGATGTCATATCAACCCTGCCGTATCGCTCGCTATGCTTATCAACGGCAAAATGTCTGTCAAGGATTTTATCGGCTATGTTATCGCTCAGTTTTTAGGCGCTACCGCAGGCGCGGCAGGTCTTATGCTGATTTTTGGCAACAAGAGTCTGGGCGCGAACGGGTTTTACAAAGCGAGCGCTCTCGGAATCGGAATGAAAGGCGCTCTTATTATAGAGGTTGTTCTAACCTTTATCTTTGTACTCGCCGTTCTTGGCGTTACTTCAAAGCTTGAAAACGGCAAAATCGCGGGTATTGTAATAGGTATGTCGCTTACACTGGTTCATCTTATCGGCATCGTGTTTACAGGCACATCCGTTAACCCTGCCCGTAGCTTCGGTCCCGCTATTTTCCAGGGCGGCGACGCTCTTACTCAGCTTTGGGTGTTCATCGTAGCTCCGCTCGTAGGCGCGGTGGTTGCTGCTTTGGTACACAAATTAATTCTGACAAAAAAAGAAGCATAAAAAAGCACAAAAACAACCCTTCGACATTAAACGTGTCGAAGGGTTTTCTTTTTAATATTAATTCAGGATTACTCTATAGAACAATCGAGGTAGTTCATAAGCTCCTCGTCGTCCTTTTCTCTCTTGTCCTTAACAATAAAGAACGCTGTAAGCGCAGCGGAAGCCGCGGCTACAATTGAAACAATACCGATTATCCACCAGAATTTACTTTTCTTCTCCATATTACAAACCTCCTAAATATTGAAAGTAAAATATCTACATCTTTATAATAAACAGTTTTTGCGAAAAAGTCAATAATATTAGAAAAGAAAAAGCAGAGTTTTCACTCTGCTTTCGTATTTGTAATATTTACGCTGACGCGTTAAGACGCTTTGTGAGATTAGACTTGCTTCTGGCGGCCTTATTCTTGTGAAGGATACCTTTAGAAGCTGCCTGGTCAATTTTCTTAACAGCAAAGCTGACAGCCTCAGCCTTGTTATCCGCGTTGTTCTCTATAGCGATATATGCCTTTTTAACAGCAGTCTTAAGTGCGGACTTTGTTTCTTTATTTCTGGCAGTCTTTGTAGCGATAACCTTAACACGCTTTTTAGCGGATTTAATGTTAGGCATTGTCGCACCTCCTTAATTCAAAAATCATAGTTTTCTTAGTCACGTACATATGATAATACCATTATTTAAGCTAAAAATCAAGCTTTTTTCTAAATTTTTCGGGAATTTTTTTAATTAGTGTTTTATCAGCATACTTACCACAAGATATAGTGTTATTTTGATTTTCGTTTAATCATAACATACAAAAGAATAATTACCGCGAGAAACACTATAGCCACAATTCTGAAGATTATGTTATATATCCCAGCGAAAAGGCTGAACGGAAGCAGACAGTCGGCGAGCTTCCAGCCGAACATAAAAACAAAGAATCCGCCCATTACATATAATATGGGGCTGAGTTTTCGGGCAGAATAGATACAGTATGCCGCCAGAACCGCCCAGACCAACAGATAAATAATATCAGTAAACTGCATATCTTCACTCCAAAACTTCAAAATTCTATACAATTATATATATAATGACCTTTGTTGTCAACAAAAACCTCTTTTTGTATATACCCTGAAAAGCCTATTATATGGCGGTTTTGTGAAGTTTTTGAAAAAAGTTTATGAATGGTATTGACTTTTTTTGACTTTAGTGCTAGGCTATAACCATAGCAATTAGCACTCTCAATGCGCGAGTGCTAAATATCGAAAAGCCGAGGCTCGGAGCTCTCGATTAACGACTGGCGAGGACTAAGCTGTGAAGTCACCGAAGGTGACGAAACAGATTAGACGAGTGGGAGTTAAGAGAGGAACAGCGCAGAGCAACGAGGCTAGACATCTAAAAACAACTTCGATAGCGAGGCGATTATTATGACTATTGCTGCCAGAAAGCAAAAAATCCTCGCCGCTGTAATAGAAAACTACATCGCTACAGGCGAGCCGATAGGCTCCAAGCTGCTTCAGAACGCGGGCGATTTGAACGTAAGCTCCGCCACAATCCGCAACGAGCTTGCCGATTTAACCGTTAAAGGTTTTTTGAGACAGCCACACACTTCGGCGGGACGTGTTCCCACAGAGTTTGGTTACAGGTATTACGTTGATAATCTTATGCAGCCGTTTGAGCTCGACGAGAGGGTCAGGCGTTATATAGAAAACCGACTGCTCAGCTCCAGCGACGCTCCCGAACACATAGTAAAAACCGCGGGCGCTATCGCGGCCGAGCTTATCGGAACCGCGGCGCTTTCAACAACGCCGACAGGCGACAACGCTCGGGTTCACCGCATAAAGTTTGTACAGACAGGCAGACACACCTCAATGCTCGTGCTTGTCACATCATCAGGGATGGTTAAAAGCAAGCTGTTCAGGTGTGATTTTGACATCACCCCCGAGATGCTCAACGTTTTTGACAGGGCTCTCAACGAAAAGCTGGCGGGACAACCGCTTTCGGCGGTCAACCGACCGTTCGCACAGACCTTTGCGGCGTCGTTCGGCGAACTGGGGCTTTTAATGCCTGATATGCTCAACGCGGCTATGGACGCGTGTAAAGAATCAATGGGCTCCAATGTTTATACAAGCGGAGCGACAAAGCTGCTTTATCAAAATGATTTTGATATGATTTCAGCGAGAGGCGTTCTGGAGTTTCTGGGTGACAGCGACAGAAGGGATAAATTTCTAAATACCGTTCCTGACGACACCACAATTTATATCGGCAAAGAAAATACCGATAACTTGCTTAAGCGCAGCGCGGTTGTCGCTACACGATATATAATTGAAAATCAGCCCGCGGGGCTAATCGCTGTAATAGGCTCAACCCGCTTTGATTATTCAAAGGCTGTCGCGATACTTGAATGTATCGCCGAATACGCGGGCATCCAGATAGACGATTTGCTCAGAAAGGGTGGATAATATGAAAGAAGAAGAGAAGAACACTGAGGTAACCGAAGAAGTTATCGAAGAAGAAAAGGTCGAAAAAGAGGAAAAGCCTTCGCCGAAGAAAAAGAAAAAAGATAAATCGGCGTCAAAAATCGAGGAGCTTGAAAAAGCTCTCGCCGACGAAAAGGACAAACGCCTCAGACTCGCCGCGGAGTATGAAAACTATCGCAAGCGAACCTCAAACGAAAAGCTCGGCATCTATGACGACGCCACCGCAAAAGCGGTTGAACAGCTTTTGCCTGTCGCGGACAGCCTAACAATGGCTCAGCAGAGTATGAAGGACGCTCCCGACGAATTCAAAAAAGGCTTTGAGCTTGTTGCATCTCAGCTTGCGGCGTCACTCGAAAAACTAAACGTTGAGGAGTTTTGTGAAGTCGGCGACGACTTTGACCCCAATATTCACAACGCGGTAGCCAAAATCGAGAGCGAGGATTTTGAGGATAACAAAATCTCAGCCGTTTTCCAGAAAGGCTACAAAATCGGTGACAAAATCATCCGACACGCTATGGTACAGGTCGCTAACTGCGATTAATATAAACAAAAACATTTAATAAACATATCATATGGAGGTAATCATTATGGCAAAAACAATAGGTATAGACTTAGGTACAACTAATTCATGTGTAGCGGTTATCGAAGGCGGCGAGCCCGTCGTTATCGCGAACGCCGAAGGCGCGAGAACTACTCCCTCGGTAGTAGCTTTCTCAAAGGACGGCGAAAGAATGGTAGGTCAGGTCGCTAAGCGCCAGGCTATCACCAACCCCGACAGAACAATCTCCTCTATCAAGAGAGAGATGGGTTCCAACTATAAGGTAAACATCGACGGCAAGAACTATACTCCCCAGGAGATTTCAGCTATGGTTCTTCAGAAGCTCAAGGCTGACGCCGAAGCGTATCTTGGCGAAAAGGTAACACAGGCTGTTATCACTGTTCCCGCTTATTTCACAGACGCTCAGCGTCAGGCTACAAAGGACGCTGGTAAAATCGCTGGTCTCGACGTTAAGAGAATCATCAACGAGCCCACAGCCGCGGCTCTCTCATACGGCGTAGACAAAGAAACTGATCAGAAGGTTATGGTATATGACCTCGGCGGCGGCACATTCGACGTAAGTATTATCGAGATGGGCGACGGCGTTCAGGAAGTTCACGCCACAGCGGGTAACAACCGTCTCGGCGGCGACGACTTTGATAAGAGAATCATCGACTGGATGGTAGCTCAGTTCAAGACATCCGACGGCGTTGACCTCTCTGGTGACAAGATGGCTATGCAGAGATTAAAGGACGCCGCCGAAAAGGCTAAGATTGAGCTTTCGGGCGTTACTCAGACACAGATTAACCTGCCCTTTATCACAGCTGACGCTACAGGTCCCAAGCATCTTGACCTTACTCTCACAAGAGCTAAGTTCGATGAGCTTACAGCTGACCTCGTAGAGGCTACAATGGGTCCCGTACGCACAGCTCTGGCTGACTCGGGCTTACAGATTTCCGAGATCGACAAGGTTCTTATGGTCGGCGGTTCCTCTAGAATCCCCGCTGTTCAGGACGCTGTTAAGAAGTTAATCGGCAAAGAGCCCTTCAAGGGCATCAATCCCGATGAGTGTGTTGCTATCGGTGCGGCTATTCAGGCCGGCGTACTCGGCGGCGAGGTTGACGGACTTCTGCTCCTCGACGTTACTCCGCTTTCACTCGGTGTTGAGACAATGGGCGGCGTAATGACAAAAATTATCGACAGAAACACAACTATCCCGACTAAGAAGAGCCAGATTTTCTCAACCGCGGCTGATAATCAGACTCAGGTTGAAATCAACGTTCTTCAGGGTGAGCGTGAATTTGCCAGAGATAACAAGCAGCTCGGTCTGTTTGCTCTCACAGGTATCGCTCCCGCTATGAGAGGCGTACCGCAGATTGAGGTAACCTTCGACATCGACGCTAACGGTATCGTTAACGTAAGTGCTAAGGATTTAGGCACAGGCAGAGAGCAGGCTATCACAATCTCCTCCTCAACAAATATGAGCAAGGACGACATCGACAAAGCTGTCAAGGAAGCCGAGCAGTTCGCGGCTGAGGATAAGAAGCGCAGAGAAGAGGTTGACGCCAAGAACGAAGCCGAGAATATGGTTTATCAGGCTGAGAAGCTCGTCAACGAAAGCGGCGACAAGATTGACGCGGGCGACAAGGACGCTCTTAACACAAAGATCGCGGCGCTTAAGGACGCTATCGCTAAGAACGACAAGCCTATGATGGACGCTGCCAAGGAAGATTTACAGAAGAAGCTGTATGAAGTGAGCTCCAAGCTCTATCAGCAGGCTGCTCCTCAAGGTCAGCCAGGACAGCCCACACCCGATATGGGCGGAGCGGCTCCCGATCAGGGCGCTCCTCAGGGCGGCAACGACGGCAACGTTTATGACGCTGATTTCACAGACGTTGACGACAATAAATAATTAACAATCAATATGCTTTTGGTGGTGCGGGGCAACCCGCACCGCTTTGGGCGTTCAAGAACATTGTCAATTAACAGTTAACAATTAACAATGAACAATTATTGACTGTTAACTATTAACTGATAAGGAGTAATTATGGCAGATAAAAGAGATTATTATGAAGTCCTCGGGCTCAACAAAGGCGCCTCTGAGGATGAGATAAAAAAAGCATACAGAAAAGCCGCTAAAGAGTATCACCCCGACCTTCATCCAGGTGACAAGGTTGCCGAGGAAAAGTTCAAAGAGGTCAACGAGGCATATGAGGTGCTTTCTGACAGCGAAAAGCGCGCGCGCTATGACCAGTTCGGTCACGCGGGCGTAGACCCCAACTTTAGCGCGGGCGGCGGAAGTCCGTTCGGGCAGGATATTGATTTAGGCGACATCTTCAACAGCTTTTTCGGCGGTTTCGGCGGCGGACGACGCAGCAATCCTAACGCTCCGCGCCGCGGTAACGACGTTGAAACTCAGGTCAGAATCACCTTTGAGGAAGCCGCCAAAGGCTGCAAAAAGACTGTTTCTTACAACAATGTCGTTACCTGTGACGATTGTCACGGTACGGGCGCACAGAAGGGCACTCAGGCAAAAACCTGTTCCGCGTGCGGCGGCACGGGTAGGGTTACCGTAAGCCAGCGCTCACCTTTCGGCGTTGTTCAGACACAGCGCTCCTGCGACGCGTGTCGAGGCAAGGGTAAAATTGTGGACACTCCGTGCCGCTCCTGTAACGGCAACGGCAGAAAGCGCGTTACTAAGAAAGTCGAGATCACAATTCCCGCGGGTATCGACAGCGACCAGGTGCTCAACATCAGCGGACACGGCAACAGCGGCATCAACGGCGGTCCAGCGGGCGATTTGCACGTGTATGTAAGAGTTAAGCCGCACGAGATCTTTGAGCGCAGAGGCGATGACGTATGGTGCGAGATGCCGATTTCAATAGCACAGGCTATGCTCGGCGCTGAGGTTATCGTGCCCACACTCGACGGCAAGGTGAGCTATAACGTTCACGAGGGTACTCAGCAGGGTGATGTGTTCAAGCTCAAGGGCAAGGGCATCCCTCACCTTAGCGGACGCGGCAGAGGCGATCAGTACGTCAAGATGAACATTGAAATACCCAAAAACCTCAACGCAAAGCAAAAAGAAGCCGTCAAAAATCTTGATCAAATGCTCAGCGATAAAAACTATTCAAAACAAAAATCATTCCGTGAACGTTTAAAGAAACTGTTTGGAGAATGATGTACATAACGCACTTAAAGGGGTAGCTCAATAGTCATTTGAGTTGCCCTTTTTGTGTCATTCTGAGGAGTAAAGCGACGAAGAATCTTAGATATAATGTGCTTTTAAGATTCTTCGCTGACGCTCAGAATGACAGAGGGGCTGACTTTTGAACCAGCCCAATATAAATGCCAAAAGCCGCACGGCGTTACACCGTACGGCCTTGGCAAGGGGTTTAGATAAGGAAATGGGTATGAGTGGATGGATGCTGAGCATCCACGTGGAAAGCTTTTTTATTTTCGACAACGTTTCGTATATCCATAACTTTCATCCGCATACTTTCGTTTTTTAATGTCTGTACGTTGTCAACTATTTACGCGGATTTCTCCGTCTGATTCTTTGGAATTTTAACCGTGTATTCTATAAAATCCCCGCTGTCTTTATGCTTGCATACGGCGTCAATTCCCGCCTCCTGCATTGTGCTGACAGCCTTGTTAATGGTGTTGATAAAAATTCTCACGTCGCGTATTACTATTTTACGCGACCCTTTTTTTATTTCGTCGGGAGCGGTTGAATCATACAAAAGCTTTTCAATCAGCTCCTCGGACTGGGCGACATTGAGGTTTTGAGCGATTATTTTTGAGAGAGCCTCGCGCCGAAGCTCTACATCCATTATTCTCAACAGCGCTCTGGCGTGTCTTTCGGACAAGCCCGCCTGAACAATCCAGTCCTGCTCGTCATAAGTAAGGTTTAAGAGTCTCAGCTTATTAGCGATTGTGCTCTGGCTTTTGCCGAGCTTCTTTGCCGCCTGCTCTTGGGTTATGCCGTAGCGGCGGATAAGTCTCGAAATTCCGCGCGCTTCCTCGAATATTCCGAGGTCACAACGCTGAAGGTTTTCGACTAATGCCAGCATCGCCGATTCGCGGTCGTTGCATTTTACCACTATGCACGGTACCTTTGAAAAACCCGCGATGACTGACGCTCTGAGCCGCCGCTCGCCCGCGATTATCTCATATTCAGACTGGGACACTCGCCTGACAGTAAGCGGCTGCAAAATGCCGTTCTCCGCTATAGAGCTAGCCAAATCGCGCAGCTGTTCATCATCAAAGATTTTTCTCGGCTGGGTTTTGTTGGGGCGAATTTTAATTGTCGGTATTTCAACAATTTTGTTTTCGCTTTTTGATAAGTAGTTCAAAATTTCGCCTCAAATCAATTTTGTTTGTCCCCCTCGCCGCGATTATATAATAACACGTTGGACAGGCATATTTTGTCGAAGCGTGAGTGAATATAATAATTTGTTTTGAAACTTTTTGCAGAAAAAAGTAAAGAGCTGCCGAAGCAGCCCTTTATAATGGTTTTGATTGAATTTTTGATGAATGGCGGGGATATTGTTTCGGAGTAGGCACTATCTTATCAATAACAACTATCGTCCTGCCTGAATCTTTAAGCTCAAACTCGTTGACAGCGTTTATTTTTCCGCCCAAGGTTTTAATCGCTGTTTTCGCTTCGCTCAGCTCCTCGGTGAGCTCGGGTCCTTTCATTGATATAAACTGCCCGCCGACCTTAACGTAGGGCAAACAGTATTCAGACAAGGTATTAAGTCTTGCTACGGCTCTGGAAACCGCTATATCAAATCTTTCACGATACTCTGCGTTTTTCGCTCCGTCCTCTGCTCTGGCGTGAACTAAATCAGCGTCAATATTAAGGTCTGAACAGACCTCATTTAAAAAGTTCAATCTCTTGTTAAGGCTGTCAAGCAGTGTCAGTTTTATATCAGGCCGCGCTATTTTTAGCGGAATCCCGGGGAAGCCCGCGCCTGTGCCGACATCAATCACACTCGCGCCCTGCGGTATGTCGCAGTATTTTAATAAAGTAAGACTGTCAACAAAATGTTTTATTACAACCTCCTCGGGTTCGGTGATTCGAGTGAGGTTTATTTTTTTGTTCCATTCTATGAGTAATTTATAGTAGCTCTCAAACTGTCCTTTTTGCAAAAAGGACAGATCTACGCCTATATTCGCGCACTCTTTTGTCAGTAAATTTTTCATCTTCTCTTTTGTCCTAACCAAATAAGTAACACGTTAATATCCGCGGGTGATACTCCCGAGATTCGGGAAGCTTGTCCGATATTGAGCGGCTTGATTTTGTTCAGCTTTTCCTGTGCTTCGAGTCTGAGCCCCTTGATTTCGGTGTAATCCATATTTTCAGGGAGCTTTTTGTTCTCGAGCTTCTGCATCTGCTCAACCTGTTTTAGCTGCTTTTCAATATATCCCGCGTATTTTACCTCAATTTCGACCTGTTCAAAAATATTGTTGTCCAATTCAGGTCGTGTTTTATCAATCGGCGCTAAGTCCTCGTAGCTCAGCTGAGGTCTGCGCAACAAATCAATGAGCTTCGCTCCCGTAGTGAGGGGCGATGTTTCACGTGAAACAAGTATCTCGTTTATTTTGTCGGACGGAGGAATAACAACCTTTGAAATTCTTTTTATTTCTTCCGCTTTTAGTTCTTGTTTGCGGTTGAATTTTTCCCATCGCTCGTCAGAAATCAAACCGATTCTTCGCCCGATAGGGGTTAATCGAACATCGGCATTATCCTGTCTGAGCACAAGTCTGTACTCGCTACGCGAGGTCATCATTCTGTAGGGTTCGTTCGCTCCCTTTGTAACAAGGTCGTCAATCAGCGTACCGATATATGAGGTTGAGCGGTCAAGCACAAGCTCATCCATACCCTGAATTTTCAGCGCGGCGTTAATGCCCGCGATTAAACCTTGAGCCGCCGCCTCTTCATAGCCTGAGCTGCCGTTGAACTGTCCCGCGCCGTATAGGCCCTCGAAATTTTTAAACTCAAGAGTTGATTTCATTTCGGTGGGATCAACGCAATCATATTCAATCGCGTAGGCAGGGCGCATAATCACGCAGTTCTCGAGTCCTTTTATAGTATGGTAAAACTTAACCTGAACCTCCTCGGGGAGAGAGGAGCTCATACCCTGAAGATACATTTCTTCCGTATCAAGTCCGCAGGGCTCTATGAAAAGCTGATGACGTTTTTTCTCCGCGAAGCGTACAATTTTGTCCTCTAAACTAGGGCAGTAGCGCGGACCGACACCCTCTATCTTTCCGCCGTACAATGGTGAGCGGTGGATATTTTCAAGGATTATATCCTTTGTCTTTTCGTTTGTCCAGCTGATGTGACACTTGACTTTGTTTTCGCCTAAGTCGTCAGTATCATAAGAAAAAGGTATCGGCGGTTCATCGCCGAGCTGTTCCTCAAGCTCAGAAAAATCTATGCTGCTTCTGAGCACGCGCGCGGGCGTTCCTGTTTTGAACCTTCTGAGCGGCAAACCCAAATCTTTGAGGCTTTGACCGAGGAAGCTCGCGGGGAAGATTCCGTCAGGTCCGCTGTCGTAGCTTACTTCACCTACAAAAATTCTTCCGCCGAGATATGTACCTGTAGCGATAATAACCACTTTGACTTCGTATTCGCCGAGCATTCGGGTAGTAACTGTATATCCTTTTTCTGTCTTTTTTATATCGGTGATTTCAGCTTGATGCAGTTCCAGATTATCCTGAAGCTCCAGCTTATGCTTCATCACATCAGAATACTTTCTTCTGTCTATCTGCGCTCTCAATGAGTGAACAGCGGGACCTTTGCCACGGTTGAGCATACGACTCTGCAAAAAACATTCATCGGCAGTCTTGCCCATTTCACCGCCAAGAGCGTCAATCTCACGCACAAGATGTCCCTTTGCCGTGCCGCCGATAGAGGGGTTACAAGGACAGTTGCCGACCGCGTCCATATTGATTGTGAACACAACGGTCTTACACCCGAGTCGAGCCGCAGCCAACGCTGCTTCTATACCCGCGTGTCCCGCGCCTATTACGGCAATATCAAATTGTCCCGCTGAATATTTCATAATTTCTCCTGTCTGGTTGTCTAGCCTCGTTGCTCTGCGATTTTCTTATATGTTTCACGTGAAACAAAAGATTCTTCGGCGATGCCTCAGAATGACATAGTTGCTTTTACTTTCCTACGCAGAAGTTGTGGAATACATTATCGACAACAACCTCGCTGACTCTTTCGCCCGTAAGCTCCAGAATATACGCTATGGCGTCTTCGAGCGCGACCTCGACCGCGTCGAAGGTCATACCCATATTAAGAGCTTCTCTTGCTTCATCAATTGAATTCTTTGCGTTTAGCGCCGCCTGTCTTTGGCGTTCGTTGGCGAGTATTCCTTCGCTTGGATTAAAGCTATCTGTTCCCGCGATTTCAACTATCATCTTTTCGAGCTGTTCAAAGCCTTCGCCGGTTTTGGCGGAAAGTTTTATTACTCTTTTTATTCTGTCTGTTATGTATTGCTCGTCAATATTTGAATCCAAATCATCCTTATTAATTATCGCGATTGTCTGAACATCTTTAATATCTTCTATCAATTGTCTATCGTTTTCGTCCAGTTCCTTGCTTGAATCGAACACAGCGAGCACAAGCCCGCAGTTTTTAAGGCGGTTTTTCGCCAAATCAACGCCGATTTTTTCAACTGTATCTTCTGTGTTTCTCAAGCCCGCAGTATCGCTGAGCCGCAAAACCACATCACCGACAAGAACGGTCTCTTCAACAATATCTCTCGTTGTACCCGGAATCTCGGTAACAATACTTCGATTGTGTCCCGAAAGCAGGTTCATCAGTGTGCTTTTTCCCGCGTTTGGCTTGCCCGCGATAACGGTATCTATTCCTTCCTTGATTGTCTGGCCTTTATCATAAGTTTTGAGGAGAGAGTTTATTTCTTCGCTGACTTCGCAAAAAATCGCGGATAATTCAACCTCTGTAACATCCTCAATATCCTCTTCGGGATAGTCCACCCATGCGCTCAGATGCGCCGCGGTTGTTACGAGCTTATTCTTTATCTTTTCTATTCTGTTCCAAAGGGCGCCTTTTTTTGCGCTGAGAGCCGCTCTGGCGGCAGTTTTACTTTTTGCTGAGATTATATCAATTACCGCCTCAGCTTCAGTTAAATCAATTTTACCGTTAAGAAAAGCGCGCTTTGTAAACTCACCCGCCTGCGCGGATACGGCACCGCTGTCAAGCACCGCGCGTAAAACCTCGCGGGTAACAAACAACCCTCCGTGACAAGATAGCTCCGCTACATCTTCTCCGGTATAGCTTCTGGGCGCTCTGAAAACTGTCGCGACACATTCGTCGATAGTTTCTTCGTCTTTTACAATATGACCGAACGCCGCGCTGTAGCCTTTTAAATCACAAAGCTTTTTATTATTTACCGACTTAAAAACTTTGTCGGCAATTTGTATAGCGTTTTCGCCGCTGATTCTGATTACGCCGATACCGCCCTCACCCTGAGCCGTAGATATGGCCGCTATAGTTTTATTATTCATATTTAATTCCATACAAAAGAGCCGCCGCAAAAGCGACAGCTCCCCAAATTAATCTATTCTTCCGTAGAGACCCGCTCCGTTACTCTCATCGAGCGGTTTACGGTCGGGATTTGCCGCGGGACGTGAGTTAGAGCGCTGTGACCCTCTCCTGCCCGAATAGCCTCTGTTTTTTCTCTCCTTAGGGTCGGGACCGATAACAACATGACGCACGGCTCCTTCGCCCTCGCTCCATGAGGTTGCTCCCTTAACCTTCTGAACCGATGTATGAATAATCCTTCTTTCAAAAGGATTCATAGGCTCAAGAGAAGTTTTCTTGCCTGTTTTTACCGCTTTATAAGCGAGCTTTCTACCGAGAATTTCGAGAGTCTTTTCTCTTTTTTCGCGGTAGTTGCCTGTGTTTACGGTAATTTTGAAATAGCTGTTATCAACATGATTAGCTACCAGACTTGTAAGATATTGCAAAGCGTCGAGCGTTTCGCCTCGTCTGCCGATAATAAAACCTACTTCTTCGCCCTCAATATCAAAAGTCGCGCTTGAATCTGTCTTTTCAACGTCAACAGTCAAATCCGAAAGACCCATAGCGTTAATTACATTCTTTAAAAATTCTTCCGCAACATCCGCGGGACTACCCTTAATGGTGATTTTTACCTTCGCCTGTTTTCCGCCGAAAAGTCCGAGAACTTTTTTCTCAGGCATCTGAATTACCTCAAAATCCACCTCATCAGTTTCAGAAAGACCAAGCTGATTTTTGGCGTCTAACAAAGCTAATTCAGGTGTATCACCTGTTCCAATAACTTCTTTAACCATAATAAACCTCTATGTAAATTATTATTTTTTCTTACTGTTATCATACGCCGGAGCATATGAGTACTGAACCTGCGCTTCCTGCTGCTCAAGCAGAGCTACGTGTTGAGCTTCGGTTCTGGCAATCATCATATCAGGACCATAGAATTTGCCCATTATAATAGACTGAATCAAACTGAATACCGATGAACAAATCCAATAGAAACCAACCGCGGCGGGTACAACAAACGAGATATAAGCCGAGAACAGCGGCAGAGCGAACATAATAAACTTCATACAACCCTGCTGGCCCTGTCCTGTCTTATTGATTCTCATTGTAACAATCTGCGCTGCTACAGATGAAACAAAGCACAGTACGGGAATCAAAGTATAGAACGATAGGAATCCGTTTACCTGAGGCGTTTCAAGAAGATTGAAGCCCGCAAAATTAAATCCGCTTACAAACATCTCGATGTTTGCTACGTCCGCGCCCGAAAACAGTGTTCCGATAAGCGACTTTGAGTTGGCAAGCATCTTGATTAAATCAATTTCCTGATAAGTGGTCATACCTGTCGCAGTATAAACAGGATGTCCTGGCAAAGCGCTGATAAACTGCTTAGCGTTTGCTACAACTTCTGAATTAACATGAAGAGTATTTGTCAGCGGATAAGCTACACAATAGAAGATACCCAACATAATAAGCATAGGAATTATGCTTGTCAGACAACCGCTTGTGGGGCTGACGCCTTCTTTCTGATACAGCTTCTGCATCTCTTCATTTTGTTTTTGACGATTATTTGCGTATTTTTCTCTGATTTCCTTTTGCTTCTTTTGGAGTCTGGCTGTGCTCGCCATACTTTTTTGCTGTTTGATAGAAAAAGGAAATATAATCATTCTGATTATAATTGTGAAGAATATAATCGAAACTCCGAAGTTCTTAAATACGTAAAAAAGAGCCCAGAGTAAGTATCCGAGGATACTTCCGAAAAAACCGAATATTTGCATTTAAGAGTTCCTTTTCTTTTTTTTCTTTTCCGGGACGGGGTCATATCCGCCTCTGGAGAAAGGATTACATCTCAGAACGCGCCACAAAGAAAGCAGCGTTCCCTTAAAAAAACCGTGCGTTTCTAAAGCCTCTACCGCGTAATTTGAACAAGTCGGAAAATATTTGCACTTTGAGGATGTATTAGCGGAGATGTTTCTTTGATAAAACTTTATAAATCGAATAAACAAACGTTTCATTATTAATCTTTATAAATCTCTGCTTTTTTGAATTGATACTCCATATCAGATAATATCTGAGTACTTTTTACAAAAGGAGTTTTTCCTCTCGCTACAAAAACTATGTCATATCCTCTTTTTAATTTTGGAGCCAGCTCCCAAAAAGCCGCTCTTATTACTCTACGCGCACGGCTGCGCCTTACGGCGTTTCCAATTTTTTTGCCCGTGGTTATACCATATCGAAGGTTATTTGTTTTATTTTTTGAAAGATAAATTACAAGTACAGGACTAACAAAGCTTTTTCCGTGTTTATACAATCTTTGAAAATCTCTGTTTTCTTTTAAAGTGATATAATCACTCATTATAACCACCCGAGCTCGCGGGACATATTCCCATAAAATAATAAAGACCACATAAAAAAGTGGCCTTAATTAATATGACAACTTTTTTCTACCTTTTGCTCTTCTTCTGGCAAGAACTTTTCTTCCGTTAGCGGTTGACATTCTCTTTCTGAAACCGTGTTCTTTTTTTCTGTGGAGTTTTTTAGGCTGATATGTTCTTTTCATAATCCGTTGACCTCCTTTCGGATACATAACCTTGCATTATACTTGCAATATAGCATTATAGTACAAAAAACCGATTTCGTCAACCAAAATTTATAATTTTATTCATTAAAAATTTTAGATACAATATATAGTGTTCATCAGCGTTTAAACACACAATTTATATTCTTCCCAAAAATCTGAAAAAACTGTAATATAAATGTTATTAATATACTTATATATTACAAAAATTTAGTTGCTTTTTATCAACATTTTTGATATAATAATTGAAGTATTGTGGAAAACTTCATACCTCAAATTTAACGAAAGGAAATTGAATAAATGAAACATTTCACAGACGCGTGGAAAGTAATTTGCGATTATTGCAAAAATAATATAACCGACGTAGCTTATAATACATGGATCAGCAAAATCGAACCGTTGGATATTGACCTCGACAAAAAAGAATCCATCCTGCTTGTTCCAAATGATTTTCACAGAAAAACCCTGGAGCGCTGCTATCTTGTTTTGCTCAACGACGCGTTCAAAGCTGTTTTTGATACAGATATAAAAATCATCTTCAGAGTCCCCGAAGAAAATGAACAGGAAGAGATTATCCAGGACGAGATTTCAGATAACGGATATGAATATACCTTCGACACTTTTATTGTAGGTAATTCAAATAAATTCGCTCACGCAGCTTGTCTAGCGGTAGCGCAGAATCCGTCCAAAGCATATAATCCGCTGTTTCTTTATGGAAACTCAGGTCTCGGAAAAACTCACCTTCTTTTTGCTATCGGCAACGAAATTAAAAAGAATGATCCCTCAAAAACAATCTGTTATGTAAAGGGAGAGGATTTTACAAACGACCTGATTGAATCGCTCCACAAGGTTTCTATGTCAGAATTCAGACAAAAATACAGATATAATGACGTACTACTCGTAGACGACGTTCAGTTCATAGGCGGTAAAGAAAGTACCCAGCAGGAATTCTTCCACACATTCGAAACTCTCTATCAGGATCAAAAACAAATTATCCTGACATCTGACAGACCTCCAAAAGAAATAAAAACTCTTGACGACAGATTAAGAAGCAGATTCGAAATGGGATTAATTGCTGATATTCAGCCGCCCGATCTCGAAACCAGAATCGCAATCATAAAAAGAAAAGCCGATATAATGCAAATTGAGATTCCAAACGATGTTTGTGAATATATCGCGACCAATGTAAAAAGTAATATTCGTCAGCTTGAGGGAACAGTCAAAAAAATTAAAGCAAAAAATAATCTTGACGGCGAAAGACCTTCTATCAAGTCAGTTCAGAATATTATCGCTGATATTCTTAATAACGACACTCCTCCCGAAATTACAGTTGACAAAATAGTTCACGAAGTAGCCAGAACATATAATGTAAACGCTGATGAATTGAGAAGCTCAAATAATCGAAGCGCATACATAAGCAAACCACGTCAGGTTGCTATTTATATCGTAAATGAACTAACTAACCTTACTCAGGAAAACATCGGTAAAGAATTCGGCGGCCGCGATCACTCAACTATAAAATATGCTATTGACACAACCAATAAAAAAATGAAGCAAGACTCTAAATTAAAATCAATTGTTGAGGATATTATTAAGAACTGCAGCGCGGAATAATTTTCCACTTTTTCTTAAACTTTCAACATCAATATTTTAACACTATGTTGAAAATTATTTAAAACAAATCATTAATTCAACATTATCAACATTTATAGAATAATAAAATAATAATAAAAATTCAGTTTTTATAAGAAAAAATAAAATTTTCAACATTTCAACACACTCTACTACTACTACTGTTAATTATAGTTATTTAATGTAATGTAAGGAGAACAAAATGAAAATTAACGTATTAAGAACAGATTTGGCAGAAGCTGTAAATAATGTATCAAGAGCAGTTTCAAATAAAGCTTCTATTCCTGCTCTTGAGGGAATACTTCTCAAAGCCTACGGTTCAAAGCTATCAATTTCGGGTTATGACCTTGAAATCGGTATAGTTACCAATATTGACGCGACAATTCAGGAACAGGGTGAAGTAGTAGTAAGCTCAAAGCTTTTTTCTGAAATAGTCAGAAAACTTCCCGAAGAAGTTGTTTGTATTGAAACAGACGACAGAATGATTACATATATCACAAGCGGACAAGCCGATTATCAGATTGTCGGTATGTCGTCGGTTGAATATCCCGATCTTCCTAAATTCGAGGAAAATGAGAATTTTGAAATTAAAGCCGAAATTCTCAGGGATATGATTAAGAGCACAGTTTATGCTGTATCTGATAATAACGCTAAACCAATATATACTGGTTCGCTGTTTGATATTTCAGATAAAACTTTTAAAATTGTCGCTATCGACGGTTACAGAATGGCAATTAGAAAAGAAGAGATTGATTCGGATACCAATACTCAGTTTGTTGTACCCGGTAAAACCCAGCATGAAATTTTAAAGTTGATTAACGATGATGATATAAATGTAAATATCAGCGTTGGACAAAGACATATTCTGTTCAAAATTGAGGAATATTCGGTTATTTCGAGACTTATTGAGGGAACTTTCCTCGATTATAACAGCACAATTCCAAAAACATCAAAAACAGACGTTGTTATTAATACGAGGAGTCTTATCAGTTCGGTTGACAGAATGGCACTTCTTAATAACGACAAAATTCAGAGCCCTGTAAGATGCAGTTTTACATCAGAGGGAATACATCTTTCATGTACATCCGCGGTAGGTAAGGCTAATGATAAAATAGCTGTGGATGTTTTAGGCGAAGATGTTGAAATCGGTTTTAATAACAGATACCTCCTCGACGCTCTCAGAAACGCTGATACCGATGAGGTAAAAATTATACTCAACGGCAGTCTTTCACCTATGATTATTACTCCTGTCAAGGGAGACAGCTTTGTAAGTCTGGTAGTACCGATGAGGCTTTCTAATGGATAAAAAAACACTTAAAATTACAGGAGAATATATAAAGCTTCAAGATTTGTTAAAACTCAGCGGTCTTTGTCAGACAGGCGGTCACGCTAAGATAGTTATTAATAACGGTGAAGTTAAAGTAAACGGTGAAGTATGTACTATGCGCGGAAAAAAGTTGCGCACGGGAGATATTATTGAGTTTGATAATGAAAAGATAGAAGTAATTATGGTTTAAAGGGGAAATAATATTGTACGTTAATGATTTACAATTCAAGAATTACCGTAATCTTAACGACGGAATTATTTCACCTTGCAAAAATATAAACGTAATATACGGCAACAACGCCCAGGGAAAAACAAATATTATAGAAGCTCTGTGGCTGTTTTGCGGCGGTCACAGCTTCAGAGGTTCAAAAGAAAACGAGTTTATAAAATTCGGCGAAAGTTTTTCAAGATTAAAAATTAAATTCTTTTCTCAGAACAGAAATCAAGAGGCGGAAATTCTCTTTAACGGAGGAAAAAAAGAAGTCTCAATTAACGGAGTAAAAAAACACTCGTCAACTTCTTTGATAGGTAAATATAACGCGGTTGTTTTTTCACCGGATGATTTGACTTTGGTTAAAAGAGGTCCATCCGCCAGAAGAAAATTTATTGATAGCGCGATTTGCAGAGAAAAACTGCAAAACGCGGTGATTCTTTCAAAGTATAATCAAACCTTAAATCAAAGAAACGCCCTTTTAAAGGATATTTTTAAGCATCCCGAGCTTAAAGGAATGCTTGAAATATGGGACGAGAACCTCTGTTATCTTGGAGCTCAGATAATATACCAAAGATTCTTATATATCGAAAAAATCAGAGAAAAAGCCTCTGAATATCATCTCGGAATATCAGACAATACCGAAAAACTTGATATAAAATATATTTCAACTTGCTCAGCCAAAAGTGGTGACAGTGTTGAAGAAATATATAATAAACTTAAAACTGTCTTAAATGAAAATGTCAATGAGGATTGTCGCGCGGGGTTTACCAACGCGGGACCTCAAAGAGATGATTTTGACATAATAATCAATAATAAAAAAGCAAAAATATTCGCTTCACAGGGACAGCAGAGAAGCGCGGTTCTGTCTTTAAAGCTTGCCGAGGCTAATGTATTGAGTGAATTAACGGGAGAAAATCCAATAATTCTTCTTGATGATGTGCTTTCGGAGCTCGATAAAAAAAGACAAAGCTTTTTACTCAATAAAATAGCTGATTATCAGGTTTTTATTACCTGCTGTGATTTTGAAGAAGAAGGTCTGTTAAAAGAAGGAAAAAAGTTTTTAATTGAAGAAGGCAGGATAAGCTGATGTATCTTCATTTGGGAGAAAAAACAGTTATCAGAACAAACGATATTATAGGAATCTTTGACCTTGATAATACTACGTTATCAAAAAATACCAGAGATTATCTATCTCTGGCACAAAAAAACGGAGAGGTTATTAATGTCAGTTATGAGCTGCCAAAATCCTTTATTGTTTGTAAAGTAAATGAAAAGAACATTATATATATAAGTCAATTGTCAAGCCAAACTTTATACAGGCGAATAATTGTTAACGGGAGGAAATGAAATGAAAGGGAAAAAATGTCCGTACTGCGGAAGAAGAATATCATATCTGACAGTGTTTCATGAGAAAAAACACGGTATTTATGAATGTTCCAGATGCAAAAAAGAGAGCAAAATTAAAACAGATAATAAATTACTTATAGCGTTTTTGGCTTTGATTCTTATAATCATTCTCTATGTGATATTCTGGTTCAGTTCGGGATTATACACCAATCCTTTGGGAATAATTCCTCCCGCTGTTTTGCTTATAATCTTTTATTTCTGTTCACCGCTGTTTATAAGATTCGTTCCATTAAAAAGATTCTTGTCTTATGAAGACAAGAAACCTCAAAAACAGGAACCCGAAGTTGATTCATATAAACCCGACGAATTTGTCTTTGACAGAAAAGTCTTTGATGAAATCAAAAACAAAAGACAATCAGTGTCGAGCGTAGAAGAAAAAATCGACAGAATTATAGCGGAAGAAGAACAATATGTTCCCGTAATAGAGGACGTCAGCGAAGCACACACATCATCATCACAGGCGCCGCTGAAAAAAATACCCAGACAGTATACACCCGAACCTGAGCCGATAATTTATGAGGAAGAAGACGTCAAGCAGTATGTTCCTCAAAAAAATAAACCGAACGGTTCAAGATATACGGCTAACAGAAAGTTCTGATTATGTTTAAACTGCCTGTTTGTCCTCATTGTAACACTGTTTACAGTTATAAAGAGGTTAAAAAGAATACTAAAAAGAAAGAAATCTGTTGCTATCACTGTAAAAAATCATTTAAGAATTCAAGAAAAGGTGTCGCAATTTTAGCGATTATTGTAATTCTTCTGACCGCTTTGATAAATGTGTTTTTATTGAACATTATGACGGATAATTTTATCACAATTATCCCTATATCAGTAATAAGTATAGCGGCGGTAATTATCGGAATGCTTTTGATTCCATGTTTTATAAGCTATAAAAAGTAACGAATAATGTTTTGTAGTTGGAGGTAGTTGTTGTGTCAAACGAAGAAATAAAGATGTCTAAGGTTGAAAATGAATACGGCGCTGACGACATACAGGTGCTTGAAGGACTAGAGGCGGTTCGAAAAAGACCAGGTATGTACATAGGCTCAACAGGTCCCAGAGGGCTCCATCATCTGGTTTATGAGATAGTCGATAACTCTATCGACGAGGCGCTTGCTGGATTCTGTTCAAAAATAGATGTTGTAATAGAACCCGATAATATTATAAAAGTTAAAGATAACGGTCGAGGAATCCCCGTAGGAATCAACGAAAAAACAGGCGTGCCCGCAATTACGCTTGTATTTACCGTGCTCCACGCGGGCGGTAAATTCGGCGGCGGCGGATACAAAGTTTCGGGCGGTCTTCACGGCGTTGGCGCTTCGGTTGTAAACGCATTGTCCGAATGGGTAGAAGTAAAAGTCTGTGACGGCGAGGATATTTATTATCAGCGTTATGAGCGCGGTAAAATTGTCTGTGACCTAAAGAAAATAGGCAAATCCTCAGACAGAGGAACCGAAGTACGCTTCAAGGCGGACGGAAAGATATTTAAAGAAACCACGGTTTATGAATATGAAGTGCTCGAAAAACGCCTCAGAGAACAGGCTTTCCTCAACGCGGGTATTCATATTGAGCTGCGCGATGAAAGAGAAGCGGATATTGTTCAAAAGAACTTCTGTTATGAAGGCGGTATCAGCAGCTTTGTAGAGTTCCTTAATAAAAAGAAGCACGTTGACCCGATTCATCCCGAGGTTATATACTTCTCCTCTAAGAACGCTGAGGATACAGTAACCGTTGAGGTTGCTATGCAGTACACGGACAGCTACAACGAATTGATGCTGTCGTTCGCCAATAATATTCACACAATTGACGGCGGTACTCACGAAGAAGGCTTTAAAAGAGCGTTGACGAGGGTAATGAACGATTATGCTCGCCGCTTCAATAAGCTTAAAGAAAACGACAAAAATCTTTCAGGCGAAGATGTAAGAGAAGGTCTTACCGTTGTAATCAGCGTTAAGGTTAAAGAAGCTCAGTTCGAGGGACAGACCAAGGCTAAGCTGGGCAACACCGAAGTCAGAACTATGGTAGACAAGCTGCTCAGTGAGAAGCTGTCGGTATTCCTTGAAGAAAATCCAGCTATATCCAGAGTAATATTTGATAAAGCGCTCGCGTCCGCGAGAGCAAGAGAGGCGGCGCGCAAGGCGAGAGAAAACGTAAGACGTAAATCCGCTCTCGAGGGAGCACAGCTCCCCGGTAAGCTCTCTGACTGTCAGTCAAAGGACAGCTCCGAAACCGAGATTTTCATCGTCGAGGGTGATTCCGCGGGCGGTTCAGCCAAGGGCGGACGTGACAGACGTATTCAGGCGATACTTCCGCTCTGGGGTAAAATGCTCAACGTTGAAAAAGCCCGTCTTGACCGCGTATACGGCAACGATAAGCTCACTCCCGTTATAACAGCTCTGGGTACAGGTATCGGTGAAGAATTCGATATAAACAAGCTGCGCTACGGCAAGGTTATTATTATGGCGGATGCTGATGTTGACGGTCAGCATATAAGAACGTTACTTCTGACCTTCTTCTTCCGCTTTATGCGCCCGCTTATTGAGGGAGGCCATATCTATATAGCTCAGCCTCCGCTCTATAGAATTACAAAGGGCAAAGAGCATAAATACGCGTATTCCGATATTGAGCGCGACAGAATTCTCAGTTCAATCGAGGGCAAAACCGAGATTCAGCGATATAAAGGTCTTGGTGAAATGGATGCGGAACAGCTGTGGGAGACAACAATGAATCCCGATTCCCGACTTATGCTCAAGGTTAACCTAAGCGACGCCGAGGCGGCTGACGAAACCTTCAGTATTCTTATGGGTGACAAGGTCGAGCCCAGACGAGAGTTCATCGAAACGAACGCCAAGTTTGTTCAGAACCTGGACGTATAAGGAGTAATTATGCATTCTAAATCTTACTTAACAGTCCGATATGCCGAAACCGACAGAATGGGTATAGCTCACCACTCAAACTATCCCGTCTGGTATGAGGTAGGCAGAACGGATTATATAAAACTTTTTGGAACAACCTACAGCGAAATGGAAGAAGCGGGTGTACTTATGCCGCTTATCAATCTCAGCTGCAGCTTCAAATATCCCGCAAGATACGAGGATAAAATAATAATCAGAACATGGGTAATAGGGCTTCGCGCCGCTCAGATGGAGTTTACTTATACCGTAAAAAAGATAAACGATGACGGTACAGAAACAGAGCTTGGTTACGGCACAACCGAACACGGCATTGTGGACAGCAAAACCTTCAAACCCTGTAATCTGCGCAAGCGTATGCCAAAGCTATATGAACAGATAAAAGCAACACTGTAAAATGATGAAGTTAACAGGATAATATTCAGAATGGTATTCGGATGAGGTGAATAAATTGAGTAACGAAAACGAAATCAGAGAATTTGGCGGAACAATTATAGACGTTGACGTTGAAAAAGAGATGAAACAGAGCTTTCTCGATTATTCAATGTCGGTTATCGTCAGCCGCGCGCTTCCCGATGTGCGCGACGGCTTAAAGCCTGTTCACAGACGTATACTTTATACAATGTACGAAAGAGGTCTTGAACCGAACAAGCCCTACCATAAGTGCGCTGACACCGTCGGTGCTGTGCTGGGCGCGTATCATCCCCACGGTGACGCGTCGGTTTATGACGCTCTGGTACGTCTGGCTCAGGATTTCTCTATGAGATATATGCTTGTCGACGGTCACGGCAACTTCGGCTCGGTCGACGGCGACCCGCCCGCGGCTTACAGATATACAGAAGCCAGAATGAGCAAAATTTCAACCGAAATGCTCACCGAAATCGATAAAAAGACGGTTGATTTTGTGCCCAACTACGACGACAGACTTGAGGAGCCCACGGTTCTTCCCAGCCGTTTTCCGAACCTTCTTGTCAACGGTTCGAGCGGTATCGCGGTCGGTATGGCTACGAATATTCCGCCGCATAATCTCGGCGAGGTTATTGACGCTATAGAGCTTCTTGTTGAAAACCCCGACGCGGAGCTCGCTGATATTATGGAGTGTATCCCCGGTCCTGATTTCCCGACAGGCGGCATAATTATGGGCAGAAGCGGCATCCGCGCCGCCTACGCCACAGGCCGCGGCAAGATTATGGTCCGCGCTAAAACAGAGATTATCGAGGCGAAGAACAACCGCTTTAAGATTATTGTCACAGAGCTTCCCTACGGCGTTAATAAGGCAAGACTCATTGAACATATTGCCGAGCTAGTCAAGGACAAAAAGCTTGAGGGTATCACCAACATCGAAGACCATTCAGACCGTAACGGTATGCATATCGAGATTGACATCCGCCGTGACGCGTCTCCTCAGATTGTGCTCAACCAGCTCTTCTCATACACTCAGCTTCAGACAACCTTCGGCGCGATTCTGCTCGCTATTGTAAACGGCGAGCCCAAGATTCTTACACTCAAAGAATGTCTGCAGCTCTACATTGATTTCCAGGTTGAGATTGTTACCAGAAGAACTCAGTTTGACCTCAAAAAAGCCAAGGAACGCTGCCATGTTTTAGAGGGCTTGAAGATTGCGATTGATAATATCGATGAGGTTATTGAAATTATCCGCCACAGCAAGGATACCGCTCAGGCTAAGGTCAATCTTATTGAGCGCTTCGGACTCGATGAGATTCAGGCTCAGGCTATTGTACAGATGCGTCTCGGTCAGCTGACCAATATGGAGCGTGGCAAAATCGAGGACGAAATCGCAGCGCTTCAGGAAAAAATCAGAGGCTTTGAAGAACTTCTCGCCAGTCATCATCTGCTTCTTGAGGTTGTCAAGGATGAAGCCATCGCTCTCAGAAACAAATACGCCGATCCAAGACGAACCGAGATTTGCCAGATCAGCGGCGAGGTTGACATTGAAGATCTCATTCCCGTTGAGGATTGCGTAGTTACTATGACAAGATACGGCTATATCAAGCGTATCGAACAGAGCGAGTACACTACCCAGAACCGAGGCGGACGAGGCGTTAAGGGTATGTCCACCCGTGAGGAGGACGTTGCCACCGAGATGTTCATCTGCAACACGCACTCATACATTCTGTTCTTTACGGACAAGGGCAGAGTTTACAGAGTTAAGTGTTACACAATTCCTGAAGGTACACGCCAGAGCAAGGGCATTAATATCGCAAATATTCTTCCGATTGCTACCGATGAAAAGGTAACGTCAATGATTCCCGTCAAAGAATTTGAGGACGACAAGTACCTTGTTATGGTTACAAAGTACGGTATTGTAAAGAGAATCGCGCTCAGCGCTTACAATACAGCGCGTAAAGGCGGTCTTATAGCTCTCGACCTTAACGAAGGCGACGAACTCGCGTGGGTTAAGATGACCAACGGCGACAACGAGATTATTCTCGCTACACACGACGGTATGGCTATCCGCTTCAAAGAGACTGACGTTCGCCCGATGGGTCGTCAGGCGCGCGGTGTAAAGGCGCTCACCCTCAAGCCCGACGATACGGTTGTGGGTATGAGCGTAATTACCGAAGACGGTCTGATTCTCACCGTGTCCGAAACAGGTTATGGCAGACTCAGCAATCCCGATAACTATCGTGTTCAGTCCAGAGGCGGAAAAGGTCTTACTAACTACCATACCGCCAAATACGGTAAGGTCGCGGGCATCAGCGTTATCAATCCTGATGATGACATTATTCTCATCAGCGAAGAGGGCGTTGTAATCCGTATTCAAGCGAGCAGCGTCAGAGTTTGCGCGAGACCGTCAAAGGGCGTTACTCTTATGAGAATAAACGAGGGCAATAAGGTTGTATCCTTCGCTCAGCTTCCGCACGACGATGAGGAAGAAACTCAGGCTCCAGTAGATAACAGCGAGCCCGAAGAAGAACCTGAAGAAACAACAGAAGAATAATTAATAGAGGCTGTGTGATTTCACACAGCCTCTAAGTGAAAAGTGGTAAGTAGTAAGTGGTAAGTAATACAAAAGTAATTCTAGCATCCGCCTCACCGAGGAGGCAGGAGCTGTTAAAGATGATAGTTGATGAATTTGATATTATCCCCGCCGATGTTGACGAGAGCGTAAGCGAAAAAACAGCGGTCGATTTACGTCCAGAGCTGATTGCTGAGCGAAAGGCGGGCTTTATCGCCGAAAAACACCCCGATAGTCTTGTTATCGGATGCGACACGGCGGTTATTGTAGATGATATTATGCTTGGAAAACCCAGGGACGAACGGGACGCCCGCGATATGCTCAATATGTTGAGCGGTCGAGTGCACAAGGTTATTACAGGCAACTGTATTATCAGTGACGGACAAAAACACAGTTTTTCGGTTGTAACCGAGGTCGAGTTTTATAATCTTACTGAACAAGAAATTGACGCGTATATAGCGACCGATGACTGGCGCGACAAGGCAGGCGCTTATGGCATTCAAGGTAAAGCGGGATTGTTTGTCAAACGGATTAACGGTGATTATAATAATGTAGTCGGTCTGCCGTGCGCGGAGCTTAACAGACGATTAAATAAGGGAGCTGATTAATTTTCAGCTCCCTATCTATTTACTTTGTTTTAAAATACGCGTCTAAAAGCGATTTCGCCACGCCCATACTGTATTGACCGTGAGCGCCGTGCTCAAGCACAACGCCGATGGCAACCTTAGGCTTATCATACGGCGCATAACAGATGAATACCGTATGGTCAGAACCTGAGTTCTCGGCTGTACCCGTTTTTGCCGCGACAGGTATTTTATAATTGCCGAAAACGCCATAAGCTGTGCCGTTTTGCGCGGTGACAACGCTGCGCATAGATTCCTGAACAAGATTGAGGTTTTTCTGAGAAACACCTACGGTGTTGAGCTTCTCGGGCTTTTTGGTGTTGTATTTATACAACGTTTTTTTGCGCTCATAATCTCTGATTTCTTTTACAATATGAGTTTTAAGGCGCGTGCCGTTGTTGGCGATAGTCGCGGCGTAAGAGGCGAGCTGAACGGGAGTAAAGGCATTGTCAGACTGACCGATAGCCGCCTGAACGGTATTACCCTCCTGCCAGGTGGTGCTGTCGCGGCCCGCGAGGATGCCTGTTCCTTCTTCGATTTCAAGTCCTGTCTTTACGCCCAGACCAAATTTCTCGGCGTAAAGATACATAGTATCTATACCGAGCAGTCTGCCTGTCTCGGCAAAATAGCAGTTACAACTCTGAGCAATCGCCGAATTAAGCCCGATATAACCGTGATAGCCCATACAAGCTACAGGGTTTGTCGGATAAAAGGTATAAAGCTTCGTACACTCAAAGGTTGTGCCCGAGTTTATGATACCCTCCTGCAGCGCCGCGCAGGCTACGCAGGGCTTATATACCGAACCTGGCGCGAAAGAGCCTATAAACGCGCGGTCGTACATCGGCGCATTTTTGTCTTTGGTCAGGTTTACATAGTAATCGTCATAATTTGAGTATTTGTTTAAGTCATATGAAGGATAACTCGCCGCCGCCAGAACCGAAAAGTCCTTGACGTCCAGCATAACCACGGCGCCTGTGTGGCAATCCTCACCGTTTTTATCGCCTTTTTTGGCGGTTTCTTTTTCGCCGTTGAGCCTTGCGGCGTCAATCTGTTTTTTCAGCGACTCGTTGGCTACCTTTTGCAGCTTCGAATCAAGAGTAAGGTACACAGTATGCCCTGGTTGAGCATCGACCGAGCTCGCCACCTTTGTTACATTACCCTCGGAGTCCTTTTGAACAATTCGCTCGCCGCCTACGCCCTTGAGCTCGTCCTCATAAGCGCTTTCAACGCCGAATTTACCGATTAAGTCGTTGAATCCGTAGTTCTTGCCCTCTTTGGTTTTTTTCTCATATTCCTCCTGAGAGATGCTGCCCAGCGCGCCGATAATATGTGGCGCGAGCGAGCCGTTGGGACTTTTGCGGGTGAGAAACGTCTGAATATCTACGCCGCTGATTCCCTGAGTGTTTTCGCTGACTATCGCTACCATTTCTGGCGAGATGTTTTTAGCGAAAATATAGGGAATGGTATTTGAATAAGCGTTGAGCTCCATATTGTAGCGAACCGACAACAGGTTGCGAAGCTCCTTTTTAGTCTTATACGAGTCGGGCTCGTATCTGTCAATTAATTGTTTGGCGCATTCTTCCGCCGTTGATTCGGGTTTTAAATCAAGAAATTCCGCTGATTTTAAAGCTTTGATTTCAGCGGTCATATTTTTTCTGAACACAAATTTTTCTTTTGAATCGAGCTTAATCGGCAGAACGTCAATCCACTTTTCCTTACGGTTTTCAACAAGCTTAATCAATGAAAGTATGGTGGAATTGAGCTTTTCGGGTTTCATAAAAAGCTTGTCTATAGCGATTCGGTAGCCTGTGCGGTTGACCGCGAGACCTTTGCCGTTGCAGTCGAGGATTTCACCGCGCGTAGCGTCGGTGGTTACCGTATAAGCGGTTGAGGTTGTAGCGAGTTTTTTGTATTGAGCGCCCTCTATAACCTGCCATTTATATAGTCTTACGGCGAATCCGAGAAATACGACCGCGAGGATTATTACGCAGATAGTGGAACGACGCTGCAGAAATCGTTTTTCACGCAGCTTTTTTTCTTTTTCTTCGTTTGAAAGCGTAATAATCACCTCCGATCACAAAATTGCTATTAATAAACTCTCAGATTTCTGAACAAAAACTTGTTTAAAAAATAGAGCAGTATTCCGCATACAAACGTGTATAATATGCGCGAAATATAATGAGCCGCGAAATAAGCGAGAAAATCACCCTTACCCGCGAAAACATACGAGAATAAAAAGTAAATAATAATAAGTCCCGAACAAAAAATAGCGTTAAACGCCGTGGCGTTTAAAAAGCTGACAACCATATAATCTCTGAAAATAATGCTGATAAAATAGCACGAGATTGTCAGAGCAATAGTAAAAAAGCCGACATTATCGCTATACCCGAAATCAAGACAAAGTCCGCACGCGAGGCCGAAAAACATCGCGGGAATTTCACTCTCCAAAAAAGAGATAGTCAGCGCGGCGGGGATTAAAAGCAGGGGCTTGCTCCCCAATATTTCAGGCATAAGATTCGGCGTGGTCTGCAAAACAAAGAGGAGCACAATCTCGAGCGAATAAGCAAGATAACGGAACACAGTATAGCGTTTGTCCACTACTTCGCCCCCTTCTTAATCTCTCCTTTGTTCTTGAAGTCAGTCAGAACAATAATATCGGTAACAGATTTTATGTTTTCATATGGTTTAACAACAGCGTATTTTGTCGCGTCATAATCATCATACTTGATTTCGGTGACTTTGCCGAGTATAAGGTCGGACGGATATACCCCGCCTATACCCGAGGTTACAATTATATCGCCCTTTTTGACCTTGGCGTTGGCGTCAATTTTTGTAAACGTTGTTTTATTTTCGTCGCTGAGCGTCGCGCTCCCTGAAACTACGCCGCTGTCGCTTGTCTTTTTGTCAACAGCGCCCGCCTGAAAATCAGGCGAAAGAACAGTAGTTACCTTGCTGCTGGTAGCGTTAACAGAGTTAACAAAGCCGATAACGCCGTTTTCGGTCATAACGGGGTCAAGCACAGAGATTCCCGAAGAACTACCCGCGTCTATTGTAAAAGAGTAGAACGCTTCGTTGGTATCGCGGCGAATGACGGACGCGGGCATAATCCGAAAGTCGGGGTTTGTTTTTGTCAGCTTATAATACTTCCAAAGGCGCGCGTTCTCTGACTTTATGTCATAATAATCCACAAGCTGAGTGCGCAAATCCGCGGCTTCTTTTTTGAGCTTTTCGTTTTCTGTTTTAAGCTCATCATAACTCTTTTGGTCGCTCGTCATATTAGCCGTAACCGATGAAAGACCCTTCGTAACAAAATTAAAAGCGGACGAAACCCAGGGGTTACCTGTGGCGCCGAGAATGGCGACAATAAGGATAACCACCAGCGTAGCTATTAATATTTTTGCGCTTTTAGTTGATAAAAATTCTCTCATAATAATAAATATGCGGCAAGTGATAAGAAGAAAACTTACCACTTACCACTTACTACTTACCACTGAAAAGTTGCAAGGCAACTCCTGTTATTCTCTGTTGTGTTTATATTCGGCTCTGAGTCCGCCGAGGCGTTTGCCCGCGCCTTCTACTACGCAATCGAGCGGGCGCTCGGCAACGTGTACGGGCATACCTGTCTCCTGCATAACGAGCTTGTCAAGGCCTCGAAGCATTGCGCCGCCGCCTGTGAGCATAATACCGTGGTCAATAATATCCGCTGAAAGCTCTGGCGGAGTTTTTTCGAGAGTGTTTTTGATTGCCTCAACAATAACCATAAGCGGGTCCGCGAGAGCGCCGCGGATTTCCTCAGCAGTGATGGTAATATCCTTGGGCAGACCTGTTTCGAGCGAACGACCCTTTACGAGCATATCCTTCTCGTCCTGATACGGAAAAGCCGAGCCGATTGATATTTTGATTTCCTCGGCGGTTCTGTCGCCTATGAGAAGGTTGTATTTCTTTTTGATGTATGTAGCGATAGCCTCATCAAATTTGTCGCCCGCTACTCTTACGGAGCAAGCCGTAACAATATCTCCCAGCGAGATGACCGCAACCTCAGCGGTACCGCCGCCGATGTCGACAACCATTGAACCAGTTGCCTCGTCTACGGGGAGACCCGCGCCGATAGCCGCCGCCATGGGCTCCTCGATAAGAATTATGTTTTTGCTGCCCGAAGCCTGTACCGCGGCGTTCTCAACCGCGCGTCTCTCAACCTCGGTTACGCCTGTCGGCATACAGATAACAATTCGGGGTTTGCTGAAAATACCGGGCTTCGCGGCTTTTCTGATAAAATGCTTAAGCATAGTTGCCGTAATATCAAAATCAGCTATAACGCCGTCCTTAAGAGGACGAACAGCAACTATTGAACCCGGAGTACGACCTATCATATCACGAGCCTGCTCGCCTACAGCAAGAACTGTATCGTTGCGAATGTCAACCGCGACAACCGACGGCTCGCGCATTACAATGCCTTTACCCTTGATGCACACGAGAGTATTCGCGGTGCCTAAATCTATACCTATATCCTTTGAGAAAGAAAACATATTGTTTACTCCTTTCATTCCTTTTAACTATCCTATTAATTATACATTATTAGAGCGATTAAATCAATAATTATTTGTCGAAAAGTTAACGCTTTCCCGTTGAACCGAAGCCGCCCGTACCGCGTTTTGTATCATCCAGAGTGTCTGTTTCAACCAAATCGGGGATTATTACGGGAGAAATCACCATCTGAGCTATTCTTTCGTTGGGTGAAATGGTGTATGGTTCGTTAGAAACGTTGCATAACCCGACACACACCTCGCCTCTGTAGTCTGAGTCAATAACACCGACGCCGTTGGAAAGGCAGATTCCGTGCTTTACCCCAAGCCCCGAACGCGCGTACAGATAAGCTACGCAGGAGTTGTCGGGTAAAGCTATCGCTATCCCTGTCGGTATAATTTTGAGCTCCCGCGGGTTGATTGTGACGTTTTCGTCGATGCAGGCGTACAAATCCATTCCCGCGGAGCCCGCCGTGCCCCTTGTGGGAATCCTGGCTTTTTCTCTGAGCCGTTTGATTTTAAGTTCCATAATTGCCTCAATTCTGCAAGATTTTTAAAATCCTCTTGCAAAAATACAAATAAAGATTATTTATACATCAATCTTAGTTCTAATAAATAATATTAAAATTTTCCGAGAGAGAAAATAATAAATTTCACATCAGGAATTATCGCTAAATTACCCCGCGAAGATACAAACCGTGTGTTTTCTCTGAGGTTTTTTGGCAAACGCTGATAAACTCGGGGAATCTTTCAACTTTTTCCACATAGTTTTCCACAGAAAACCTGAATGTTTCAAAATCAAGATTTTTGATATTTTCCGCAAACCCGACAGCGTCCAGAACAACGCTGTTAAGAATTTCTGTAGCGTATCCGTCACAGTAAAAAATGAAAGTTTTGCCGAGTCTGTCCTTCATTTTGGATTGTCCGCCGCAGCTCTTACAGCTTATATCCGCGCTTTTGTTGGGACAATTGCGGGTGAGCATAACGGGAATGTAGCCGTAGCTAATTATTCCTCGCGGAAGATTACCGCCTAATTTTTCAATTTGCTCTTTTTTAATCTCAAAGCTTAGTTCAGTGTCGCGAAAACCATAGTCCTCTGCCCACAAAAGGTCGAGAGTGTTGCTGAAATTCAGCCCGAATCCGCCGTGAATACTCATTTTTACTTGCTTCGCGATATAAACCGCCGCCGGATTATTGCACAAAACGTCCTTGATTCCAAGTGTTTTTACACGCTCAAGCTCTCTTTGAATACTTTTTTCACGGGAGAACATAGCCCTCGGGATTTCAACGCCGAGCTTAAAGCCTAAGTTTTTAAGTTGTGTTATTTCTTCTGACGAACTGTTGAGCGGAACAAAACATAAATCAAGTGCCTTAAACCCTTTGCCTATATTTGTAGAAGTAAATCGCGCGTAACGCTTATGGTTCGTTGCCTTATGAGGCGGCAATTTTTCAAATTCTAAGTTATTTATTGTATAGTTGTTTATGTTAGTTCTCGCTTCGTTCAGTTTTTGAACGGCGTTTCTTCTCAGTTCGTTGAGCGAGGACAACGGCAGGCTGATGTTGTCGTCAAGCTTTATATCCAGCTTTGACAGCTTATATGGTGTGCCGCCTGTTTTTTGGAGCTGTTTTTTTACCACCGCCTCATCAAGCGGGCGGTTAATGGCTTTTTCACACTTAATACTGCCCTGAACTTCAACGCGGTTTTGTCCGTCACTAAGCGTAAAAGTCGGCTCAAAACCATCTCGGGCGATAAACTCACCCTGCAATTCAACGCGTGACAGCTCGTTTTTGTACCCGTTTCGAATATCGGCGAGAAGAGCTGATGTTGCCGAAACAACATCCTCCTTTTGTCTGTAGCCGAACATCTCATATCCGCGCTTGGAACGGTAATAACCGTCTGTAAAACCTGTGCGCGAAAAAACGCTTTCAAGCTGATTGCGCGTAACCTCATCCACTTCGCCGCTGTCTCTGGACTGAACACAAGCCTTGACTGAAGCGGCTACATACTCGGGGCGTTTAAGGCGACCTTCAATTTTTGCAGAAGTCACGCCGATGTCCTGCAAATCGCGGATATAATCTATGATGCTGTTGTCCTTGAGGCTCAGCGCGTAACCGTTTTTGTTACCGAGTGAGAAAGGCAGGCGACAGGTCTGGGCGCAGCGTCCGCGGTTACCGCTTCGCGAGCCCAAGACAGCGCTGAAATAACATTGCCCCGAAACGCTCATACACAGCGCTCCGTGCACAAATACCTCCAGCTCTATTTCGGGACAGCTTTCGGCGATTTCTTTTATTTCGTCGCGACTGAGCTCTCGTGCGAGCACAACGCGCTTAAAGCCCTGCTCATAAAGCAGCTTAGCGCCGCTCGGCGAGTGGACGCTCATCTGAGTGGACGCGTGAAGCGCCAGCTCGGGCACAAGCTTTTTCGCGAGCATGGCGACTCCCATATTTTGTACAATAAGCGCGTCCACACGGGCTTTCGCCGCTGAGAGTATCGTTTGTTTTAAATCATCAAGCTCGTTGTCAAACACGATGGTGTTGACGGTCAGATATACCTTTACCCCGCTTTGATGACAGTAATCAACAGCGGTTTTTAGTTCATCTCTATCAAAGTTTTTAGCGCCCGCTCTGGCGGAAAAATCTTTCGCGCCCAGATAAACAGCGTCAGCGCCCGAACGCACCGCGGCAAGCACAGAATCCAGACCGCCGCACGGAGCAAGAATCTCTATTTTATTTGTCATTGTCAAACAAAGAATACTGACGGTTGGGACGATAGCCCTTCTTCGGAATCTTTTTTTTCTGATTTTGCTGAGGCTGTGACAAGGGCTTTGCCATATCCTTGCCGTCGAGCATATGTGTGGATTTCTCAAACGAAACTCTCAAATCCGAAAGTTCTTTTTTGAGTTTTGTGATTTCTTCGTCTTTTTCGGCGAGTTTGTCTTTAAGCTCTTTTATCTGTTTTGACTGCTTGTCCGCCTGATTAATCAGCGGCTGAGCTTTTTCGGACAAGCTTTTGTTGCGGTTAGCCTCCTTGTGCATATCGTCCGCGTAATCAAGCGCGCAGAGTATCGCCGCCGCGCGGCGGTCGAGAGCGGGGTTTTCTGTCGAGATGTTTGATATAGTATCGTTTACCTCCTCGGCGAGCTTTTGAACATACTCGTCCTTATCCTCACTTAAAAGCACAAAGTGCTTGCCAGCTACGAATACAGTGTGTTTATTCATAGATAGTCCTCCTATCATATTTATCCATTCTAATTATATTACAAGTATGGTCAATAACAAATAGATGTATTAAGATTGTAATTGAGAAAAACATAATTGTTATCAGAAAAGCCAGATTAAAGGCATTTTGCAGGTTTTTAGGGCATTTTAACCAATAAACGAGGTGGATTTTTGTGAATAAAATTATTGCTTTGGGATTGCCCTTTTTCACGTTTTGTGGTAAGATATAAACGAGGTAGTGTTATGAACGACGTTATTGTTGTAGCTTCGGGCAAAGGCGGCACAGGAAAATCAACGGTTTGTGTCGGTTTGGCTGTTGCTTTGGTAAAACAGAACAAGAGAGTTCTTCTCGTAGATTGCGACAGCGGAATGCGCGGACTTGACTTGATGCTCAATGTTGAGCAAGAGATTCTTTTCGACTGTGCCGACGCGATATGCGGCAACTGCAAGGCTCATGAGGCTGTCTATAAAGCCAAGAACCTTGAAGGACTTTATCTTATGGCGGCGCCGTTTGATTCTGACAACGAAATCAGCCCGTCTGTTTTCAGACAGTTGATTGATGAATTAAAAATACACTACGACTATGTAATTATCGACTCGCCCGCGGGTATCGGTTCGGGCTTTATAACCGCCGCAGCTCCAGCCGACAGGGCGCTGATTGTGACGATTGCCGAGCCGACAAGTCTTCGCGGAGCTATAAAAATCCGCCGCAAGCTTATAAATCTCGATATTCAAAATATCAGATTGGTCATCAACAGGTTTGAGCGCAAGCAGTTTGTTGAGCTTGATTGCTACAAGGATTTGGACGAGGTAATCGACATCTCTGGAACACAGCTTATCGCCTTAATTCCGATGGATTTCAGGCTAAGTTCAATTATTCAAAACGGACTTTCAGGACAAAGCTGGTGTCCCGCAATGAATATATTTGATTGTTTGGCAAAACGCGTCGAGGGGTATAACGTGCCTCTCGCTTTTAGGGGATAGATTTTGATTTTGGGGCAATACCCCAATTTAACGCAGACAGGAGGACACTATGAATATTGCTCTTATCGCTCATGATGAAAAGAAAGAACTGATGATTCAGTTCTGTATAGCTTACTGCGGTATATTAAGCAGGAACAATCTCTGCGCCACAGGCACAACAGGAAAAATCATCTCGGAGGCAACAGGTCTTCAGGTGACCGGCTTCCTCGCGGGCTCTCAGGGCGGCGACCAGCAGATCGCTGCTCGCATCGCCTGCAACGAGATTGATATGCTTTTGTTCTTCCGTGACCCGCTCAATCCCAAGCCCAATGAGCCCAACGATATGAATCTGTTAAGGCTCTGCGATATGCATAACATTCCTGTCGCGACCAATATCGCCACCGCCGAGGTGCTCATACACGGTCTTGAGCGCGGCGACCTTGATTGGCGTAATATTATTAAGTAACAGATTAATGAATAGTTGCTATCGGGCGGCGGGGTGCTGCCCGTTAGTTGCGTTTTAGGATACATAGAATAGGTAATTTGGAGGACAAAAATGGGAGTAATCACAAAAAAGATTAAGGGCACCGAGGATGTTCTGCCCAAGCAGAGCTATCGGTGGCAGTTTATAGAAAGAATAATGCGCGAGGAAGCCGCGAACTTCGGCTTTAAGGAGATGCGCACACCTGTGTTTGAACACACCGAGCTTTTCGCGCGCGGCGTGGGCGACACAACGGATGTTGTTCAAAAAGAAATGTATACCTTTGACACAAAGGGCGGCGAGAGCGTCACCCTTCGTCCCGAGGGTACGGCGGGGGCGGCGAGAGCGCTTCTCGAGCACGCGCTTCCCAACGAAGGCTTGCCGATTAAGGCTTATTATCTCACCTCGTGCTATCGCTACGAAAAGCCCCAGGCGGGCAGGCTCAGAGAATTTCACCAGTTCGGCGTTGAGGAATACGGCACAGCCTCTCCTTTGGCTGACGCTGAGGTTATCGCGCTCGCCGACTCAATATTTAAGCGTCTGCAGATTAACAACCTGCACCTCGAAATCAATTCAATCGGATGCCCCGAGTGCAGACCGAAATATAACGAGGCGCTGAAAAACTATTTTTCACAACACAAGGACAAGCTCTGCGGCAACTGCCTCAACCGTCTTGAAAAGAACCCGATGAGATTAATCGACTGCAAGGTGCCTTCGTGTTCCGAAATTGCCAAGGACGCGCCAAGCATTCTCGACTATCTGTGCGAGGATTGCGAAAGCCATTTTGAACAGGTCAAAAACTATCTTTCGACCGTCAAAATCAATTATAAAGTTAATCCCACAATTGTAAGAGGTCTTGATTACTATACAAAAACAGTGTTTGAGTTTGTATCCGACGCTATAGGCAGTCAGGGAACAGTCTGCGGCGGCGGCCGCTATGACGGGCTTATTGAACAGCTCGGCGGACAGCATCTGCCCTCGCTCGGCTACGCTATGGGACTTGAACGCCTGCTTATGGTAATGGAGAATCAGGGTATTGAGATTCCCGCTCCCGAGCCCTGCTCGCTGTATATCGCGGGCTTGGGCGACAAGGCGCAGCTCAAGGCGTTTGAGCTTATCGGCGCTGTTCGCTCGTGCAGTCTCGCGGCTGAAACAGACGTTGTCGGCAGAGGCTTACGCGCCCAGATGAAATACGCTGACAAAATCGGCGCGCGGTTCAGTATGGTTATCGGCGACAACGAGCTCGAAGAAAACAAAGCGAATATAAAAAATATGATTACAGGCGAGCAGACCGAAATCGAACTCGGCGAAACCTTTGCCGAAAAGTTTTCGGATTTGCAGATTGCCGCAAAATTCAGTGAGGGTGTGGAGTAATGGCAGAATTTATGACAGGTCTCAAAAGGACCGATATGTGCGGAGATTTAAGAATAACTGACGTTGGCAGAGAGGTTACGCTTTTCGGCTGGGTACAGCGCCAGAGAGACCTCGGTCAACTGATTTTCATTGACTTGCGCGACAGAACGGGCATCGTTCAGCTCGCGTTCTCGGATGAAACAGATAAAGAGATTTTTGAAAAGGCATCAAGCTGCCGCAGCGAGTTCGTGCTTGGCGCGCGCGGTGTAGTTGCCGAGCGAAGCGCTAAGACAGACAAAATCCCCACAGGCGATATTGAAATTCAGGTTAAGGAGCTTCGTGTGCTCTCTAAGGCGCAGACTCCGCCGTTCGAGATTGTCGACGACAGCAAGACAGGTGAGGAAATCCGCCTCAAGCACCGTTACCTCGACCTTCGCAGAAAGCCCTTGCAGGACAACCTCCTGCTCCGCAGCAAAATTGCCAAGGTTACGCGCGACTATTTTTATGAAAACAACTTTATCGAAATAGAAACCCCGATGATGATAAAAAGCACGCCCGAAGGCGCGCGCGACTATCTTGTTCCGTCGAGGATTCACCAAGGCAAGTTCTACGCTCTGCCCCAGTCGCCTCAGATTTACAAGCAGCTTTTGATGCTGTCGGGCTTTGACCGCTACATTCAGCTCGCCCGCTGCTTCCGTGACGAGGATTTAAGAGCCGACCGTCAGCCCGAGTTCACCCAGATTGATATGGAGCTCAGCTTCTGCGACGTCGATGAAATCCTCGAAATCAACGAGGGGCTTTTCAAGCGCCTGTTCAAGGAGGTTCTCGGCAAGGAGCTCGAAACTCCGTTTATGAAGATGTCCTACAACGACGCTATGGAGAACTACGGCTCCGATAAGCCCGATGTCCGCTTCGGAATGAAGATTCAAAACATCTCAGAGCTCGTAAAGGACAGCGAGTTCGGCGTGTTCAGCAACCCGATTAAAAACGGCGGGTCGGTACGCTGTATCGTAGCGAAGAACGCCGCGTCGGTTTATACAAGAAAAGAGATTGACAAGCTCACGGAGTACGTTCGCGGAATCGGCGCAAAGGGACTCGCCTTTGTACGCTGGGTAGAGGACGAGCCAGCCTGCTCCTTCAAGAAGTTTATGAAAGAGGGCGAGCTCGAGAACATCCTCAGCACGGTCGGCGCCGAAAAGGGCGACGTAGTGCTCATCGTAGCCGACAAGAACAGCGTAACCCTGCCCGTGCTCGGCGCGCTGAGACTTGTAGTGGCAAAAAGGCTCGATATTATCCCCGATGAGTTCAAATTCGTATGGATCGTTGACTTCCCGTTCTTTGAGTTTGACGAGGAGAGCGGCGAGTGGATTGCGATGCACCATCCCTTCACA
>JAHLAX010000076.1 GCA_020625875.1 bacterium
ATATTAATCATTTAATTTATACTTAATATTAAAGAAACTTAAATGGAATTAAATTATGACAATCATTATTGACCCACAATCCAGTGGAATAGCTGGAAATATGATAATAGGTGCTTTGGTCGATTTGGGCGCCGATTCTAAGAAATTAAAAGAAATCATGGAGAAATCCGCAAAGGAATTTGGAAAAATCGAAGTAAAATTTGATAAAATCACAAAACACGGAATATCCTCAACCTTTTGTCATGTGGAAATGCTTGAAAATAAGCCCCCAATCAACTATCCGGAGTTTATTCAAAAGATTGAAAGCCTTAACATTGATGATAAGGTTAAAAAGACATCAATCAACGTATTCAAAAGGATTGGAGAGGCCGAGGCAAAAGTGCACGGAAAAACTTTAGAAAAAGTTCATTTTCATGAAGTCGGAGCAAGTGACGCAGTGGCGGATGTAATCGGGTCAATATATGCATACCATTCACTTAACCTTGACAGGCAAAAAACAATCGGACTGCCAATAGCTGTGGGAGGCGGAAGAGTGAAAACCGCCCACGGAACAATCCCAGTTCCGGCACCGGCAGTCGTTGAAATCCTAAAGGATGCAAAAATGGTTGGAGGACCTGTTGATTCAGAGCTTGCAACACCGACAGGATGTGCAATCTATGCAGAGATATGTGATGAAATCAAAGAGTTCATACCACTCATCAAGCCCAAAAAGGTTGCCTATGGAGCGGGAAAGAAAGACTTTGACCATCCGAATGTCTTAAGGATAATCGAAACCAGTGATGTTAGTGAAAGCGATGAGATTGACGTCATAGAGACAAATATTGATCATCTCACCGGCGAGGAAATCGGATACCTGTTTGACAAGCTCCTTGAGGAAGGGGCAAGCGACGTGTCCATAACTCCAATAATAATGAAGAAAAACAGGCAGGGAAGTCTTTTAAAAGTGATTTCCGCCCGCAAAAATAGGGAACATCTACTCGACACAATTTTCAAGGAGACAGGAAGTCTAGGCATCAGAATAGCTCCAAATCTGCACAGAGGCATAGCCAAAAGGGAGTTCATTAAAAAGGAATATGAAATTGAAGGCAAAACCTATGAAGTGACATTCAAAATAGGCTATGTCAATGGCGAAATAATCTCCTCAAGACCGGAATATGAAGATTTAAAAAGAATTGCTGAAGACAGCGGTTTGGCTTTAAAGGAAATTAAGGAGTTGGTGAAATGAAAAAAGCCATATCTGTTTTATCCGGAGGCCTTGACTGTACCGTATCAACAAGTGTTTTTGCAAAAAATTGGAAAATCCATGCGATAACATTTGATTATGGTCAAAAAGCGTTCAAAAGAGAATTGAAAGCTGCAGAGGAAATCTGTGAGAAAATGGGCTGGACCCATGAAGTCATTGAGCTTCCATGGCTTTCAAAAATAAGCACATCAAGTCTAAATACTGCCGAAGAAATTCCGGAAGTGTCCTTCAATGATTTGGATGATATCGAAAAAAGCAGCGAAACCGCAAGCAGCGTTTGGGTTCCGGCACGAAACATGGTGTTTACATCA
>JAHLAX010000123.1 GCA_020625875.1 bacterium
GGAGGACAGTCTCAGGGAGGAAGCTACGGACAGCCCCAGGGAGGTTACTCTCAGCCTCAGAACAGCTACCAACAGCGTCCACCGATGCAGAACAGCTACGCCCAGCAGGGAGCGGCTTACGGAGGTCAGCCTCAGCAGGGGAACCCGTACGGAGGATATCCTCAGGCAGGAACACCGGGAAACGTACCTAGCAACGGATACCCGCCGCCACCGCAGGACAGCTTCCCTCAACAGGAATTTCCCGAAGACATTCCGTTCTGACATTTTCCCGTGAATGAAAGTATTCACGGGATATCCAAAAAGGAGCAATCATGGAATTTACCAAAATACTGAAACCTAAACCGGGGAGGACCGCATCCGACGGTACGTGCCTCATCAGGAACGGTCAGTTTTTAATAAAGATAAAAACTGACCGTCCTACCCTGAAAATCAAGAGCGTAGGGATTGTAGAGGATGGTATCGGAGTTGAACTGACAGAAGGAAACAAATCCCTTAAAAACTGCGTTGCCATCAGAGTTTTCTCCAAGGAAGACCTCCCCGTGAACTTACAGGCAACGGGATATTCCTTTTCGATTCCGGCAGAGAAGCTGTCCGAGACGGAATACGTCTTCCACTTCAAGAACGCCTCGATGGTTACGCGCAAAAAAAACAGCTCAAAACCCAGTTCAAAATAAACATTAAAAAACAGCAGGGACGTACGTGACCTCAATAACCGTACCCTGAGTTGACAGGCGAATCAACTTACTCATACCTACTGAGGAAAAACGTTTGGTACTGCGGATGTAGGCTAAGTACCATTCTTTTTAGGACATTAGCTCAATCGGTTAGAGCGGAATATTTAAGTGTTAGGGAACTTGGTTCAAATCCAAGATGTCCAAGAGGTTCTCCAGATAACAGGGCGCAAATTGAATGTAAATATGAAAGAAATGAAAGGCAGATAAAAAGCGAAGAACTTGCAAGGATTTTAATGAATGAACTCTTGCAAGATAAAAACATAAAAGCAGAAGAGGTTCTGTAAAAGGAGTAAAAAAAAATGGAAACCACGATTTCAAACGAAAGAGTAAGGGTTAATTTCGCTCTTACAAGCAAAGGAAAAATTCAATGGGAATGTACCTGTGAATTTAATTCACCAGATAAAGCCCTTGAACAAATGAATATTACGATTGATAAAATCCGTAATTTACTAAAAGAAAAAGGATTACAGGAGGCAGGCGATGTTGCGTAATTTCTCCACCGAATACGACACCCCTGAGAAGAGTGTTGAAATGCTCGGCAAGGCAATCGACCAGGTGAAAATCCTCATCGCAGAGAAAAACCTGAAGTCGGTGGACGAACCCGCATGACGACGGAAGAGCTCATAGAGACGTTCATGGAGGCCGGAACAAAAGCTTTCAAGAGCGAACGGAAAAAATCGTCCGACGCAAGAAAGCTTGACCGCCATGAAACGATAGAACTCCTTCCGGACGGAGTAAAGGTTTCCTGCTGGAGGGAGTTCATCGCCTACAAGACGGCGGAATGGATTCAAGAAACCATACCGACATGTACGGTCGAAGTCGAGCTGGCGGGAAACGACACGACGCTTTCCGTGGAACTGTCCGATGAAGAGCATGAAAAACTTTCATCGGAACTTGATGATTTCCTTAAGAAATGGAGATGCATCTGATGTCCAGACAGAAGAGATACGAAAAGGACTGGCGGCAAATAGTCGATGGGACGAAAACGGCGACTCAAATCGCAGAGGAATACGGCATCCAAAGAAATACGGTCTATGTCGCCTGCAAACGGTACGGCCTTAAGCCTGCAAGGTCCATAGATTTGAACTTCTGCAAGGGAATTCATGCTGACATTCTGAAGGAAGAACTGAAGGTCATGTTCGTAACCGACGTCGCAAGGAAGCACGGAATAGAACTGTCATTCCTTATCAAGTGGCTCAGCGTAAGGCGGATTCCCTACAGAACGAAAAGACAGCAGAACGTCGAATCCGAAGCAAAGCTGATGGAAATAAAGGCGAAAACGCCTCCCGAAAACGTCATGGATACAATCAAGTCTCTCCTTCCGGAGTACAGCAACGTTTCCATTGCAAGGGTCTTCGGATATTCAAGGGAATGGATACGAAGAATCCGGCAAGCCGAAGAAAACAATCAATAATATAGAAAAAAAAACTGTTTGGACTTGCTAAAAAAAATTGGCCGTAAATAAAATCAGGTTCATAAGAATTACCGCCCTTATGAAGAGTATCCCGCCACAATCGAAGAGCCTTTGGCTCTTTGTCCGAATCGTCTCTCTGTGGTGGGGGAGACAGGCGTGGTGGCCGGGTTTGGACAAAGAACCGAAGGCTTTTTTTTATTAAACTGAAAAAGGAGTGAAAATGGCACAGCAACAAAGAGAATCTTTCATAACCTACCGTTCGTTTCATGAAGCTTTAAAAGGACTTCCTCTCGACGTTTACGGAAAAGTCATGTATATCATCAACGAATACGCCTTGTATCAGACAGAGCCTGACATTGAGCAGTTAGGAGAACTTGAAAGGGCGTGCTTTATCCTTATTAAGCCTCAGTTGGATGCAAACATCAAGAAACAGGACAACGGCAAGTTCGGCGACTTGGGCGGCAGACCAACAAAAAAAGCGTCAGAGGAAAATTTAAAGGCAAACGGTGAAAAATGTTCCGAACCGGCAAAAAAAGAGATAACGTCTAAGGAAAAAGAAAATAAAAACCTTGTAGGTCTAGAAACAGAAAACCCTATGGGTTTCGAGAAAACGGAAAACAAAAACCCTGTGGGTTCTGAAAAAATAGAAACAGAAAACCCTATGGGTTTCGAGAAAACGGAAAACAAAAACCCTAATTATAATGAGAATTATAATTATAATTCTAATGAAAATGCAAATGAAAATGCAAACTCAAATTCACCAAACGATGAAGAAATGAATTTCGGGAAGCTTCAGGAAGAGGTTTTTGCGCGGCTAGGAACCTATAACGGAGCAAAGGATGTTCCCAAGGAACGTAAAATTCCCGTATCAGGAAACAAGGTGTCTTTCATTCAAAAAGAATCAAGAGACCTGGCGACTCTTATTAATTGCGGAACCCCTTCTTCAACGATTTTAGAAGCCCTAGAAAATTATATCTCACTGGCTAAAAACCCTAGGTCATGGAAGACGTACTACTCTTGGCAAGACTTCATCAAAAACTTCGTAAACTTTACTCCGGAGAACTTTTCTCCGGAAAGGTTTACCAACAAATCAAATGAAAAGGCAATCGATAAGGCTGATCACCCAGACGATATGGGGGAAATACTTTTTTAACAGGAGGCAATTATGTCTGCAAAAACTCGAGATGAATTGACTGCAGAAGAGATTGGAGCCCTTCCGGACGGACACCCGTGGAAAATTGACGGAATGTTCAGTTTTGGCGGATTGTCGTACACGCCTGCAGACGACAGGGATGTAGAACAGTTCGAAGCTGAGCAGAAACAGCTTTCGGAGAAGCAGAAGAAAGCTCGAATTGAAGAGAACTACAGGTGTCTTAGCGGAGTGCCCGACCGGTACTTGTCCGAAAGCCTTGAGACCTTTGACGTATCGACAGGTTTATCCAAACAGTTCGCAGAGGTCCGGAAATTTACGGAATCAAAGCAGAAGTCCGGAATACTCATTCTGTGCGGTAATCCGGGGACAGGGAAG
The DNA here is from genome assembly GCA_020625875.1 of bacterium. Taxonomy (GTDB): domain Bacteria; phylum Bacillota; class Clostridia; order Oscillospirales; family Acutalibacteraceae; genus Ruminococcoides. The sequence goes on from JAHLAX010000123.1 coordinate 3,677, forward strand.
ACTCACCTCGGATGCGGAATCATCAGGAAGCTTGGAGGAGCCTACCTTTCCGTACAGAAGTTGCTTTACATGATTGACAGTGCGACGAGCTTTCGGGCAAAGGAAACCAAAATGGATATCCTTGACAGACTTTGCAAGGTTTCGGGGGTTCTTGTACTTGATGAAGTCGGACGAGGAGTTCGCGAAGACTCCATGAAGGAACTGGTCGGGTACCTGATCAACGAAAGGTACTCGTCTTTGAAAAAGACCGTGCTCATAAGCAATCTTGAAAAGATGGAGCTGATTCAATGGCTCGGACTTGCAGTCAAAGACAGGCTCAACGAGACGTGTACATTCGTAACGTTCTCAGGCGCGAGCTACAGACTGAAGAAAAGAGCGGTCTAAAAAAAAGGAGGCAAAGAAGTGATAACCATACCTTTGCATTACGACGGGCTGGTTACAATCCGCAAGAACGGAAAGGCTCTTACGGCAAACGTGCTCGCCCATGGAACATACTACCTCTGTGAAGGGGGGCGGGAACCTGCGTCGGAGGAGTTCACCGTAAACGATTGCGAACTGACCTTCACGGAGGATGAGGACGGCAATCCGTTTGAAGTCACTCCGGAACTGACGGAAGCGTTCCGCAGGGGACTTACCGGAAGCGACATGCAGTGGGACGACTGGAAGGACGACGACGGAGATTCTTTTGCGGGAAGCAGGAACATCCGCGTCATATACTGACGATTTGGCAGGAGGGGAGCCAATGTTCAAATATCTGCTGATGTTTGCAGTAATGTTTGCCTTTGCATGCGTAAACTGCGTGCTCGGCAATCTTGGAGTCGAAATGATCTGTCTCCTGGCATGCGTGATGCTGTGGATGACCATCATTCGGAAATAAAAAAAACTGGAGGATTTATGGACGTAAAGATAAAGCTGGTGGAAGAGGGCGGTAAGGTACTGGGAATGATGCCTGTATTCAAGACTTCAGGGAGTGCCTGTGCAGACTCTTTTGCAAGGCTTGCGAAGCGGAAGTTCGTATGGCTGAAACCGGTCCTTGTACCTCTGGGAATATGCCTTGAACTTCCATGCAATACGGAAGCCATTGTAAGGGGACGTTCCGGCAACGGACGGAAGGGGCTGTATGTTGTTCACGGAACGATTGACGAGGACTACAGAGGGGAAGTTTCCGCCTGCGTATGGTCGATACTTCCCCGGTTCGTTAAACCTGGTGAAAGAATCGCCCAGATTGCCGTAAGGCACATCCCCAAGATTTTTTTTGAGCCGTGTAAGACTTTAAGCGAGACCGTTCGGGGTGCAGGCGGATTCGGTTCTACCGGGAGGTTTTAGGTTGAAGCTTCGTGACCTGTCGTTGA
>JAHLAX010000028.1 GCA_020625875.1 bacterium
GGGCGACCTTTCGGTCGCCCAAACTATTTGTATTAATCTTTCTTCTCCGCGTCTGCCTTTTTAGCCGCAGTTTTTGCGGGAGCTTTTTTAGCGGCGGGTTTCTTAGCCGCAGTCGCCTTCTTGGCGGGAGCTTTAGCCGCAGCCTTTTTAGCGGGAGCTTTAGCCGTGGCAGCCTTAGCTTCGGGTGCTTTCTCCTCGGCGGGTTTTTCTGTCTTTTTGGCAGCCTTGGCTATCTTCTTAGCCGCGGGCTTTTTGATTTCAGCCTTTTTGGCAGACTTTTTCTTCGCGGGAGAATCAGGCTTTGGAATTGTGTGGTTATACTCGAACACGATCATTGAGAGCGGAGGAATATTAACCAAAATGCTATGTTTCTTATAGTTCCATGGCTTGCGCTCTGCTTTCTTGTCTTCCTGCGGGAAGTCGCCTGTGCCGCCGAACTCAACGTCATCACTGTTGAATATAGCCTTGTAGTTGCCGAGATTCGGAACGCCTACGCGGTAGTCGTTTCTGGGAACAGGAGTAAAGTTGCAGATACAGAGAACGGAGTTCTTGCCGTTCTTGGTCTTACGAACGAGGCTTACTACCGAGTTCTGATAGTCGTCACAGCTCATCCACTCGAAGCCAGCGGGGTCGAAGTCCTGCTCATAGAACGCGGGGTGGCTTCTGTAGAGATGCTGCAGCGCTCTAAAATACTTCTGCATCTTGCGGTTATTTTCGTTATCGTCGATAAGGAACCACTGCAAGCCTACCTGAGCGTTCCACTCGTCATACTGAGCGAAATCCTGACCCATAAAGAGCAGCTTCTTGCCTGGATGCGAATACATAAAGCCGTACGCTGTACGCAGGTTGGCGAATTTCTGCCAGTCATCGCCAGGCATCTTGTTAATCATCGAGCACTTGCCGTATACAACCTCATCATGAGAAAGAACCTGAATAAACTTCTCGGTATAAGCGTAAATCATCGAGAATGTCAGCTTGCCGTGTTCATACTGGCGGTAAACGGGATCCTTTGAGATATACTCAAGAAAATCGTTCATCCAACCCATATTCCACTTGAGCGCGAAGCCCAGACCGTCCTGATTAACGTCCTTGGTAACGCCAGCCCATGCTGTACTCTCCTCAGCGATTACGAGGGTGCCTGGAGCGTACTGACCGACCATAGAGTTGAGGTGTTTAAAGAACTCAACCGCGTCGAGGTTCTCTCTGCCGCCATAGATGTTCGGCAGCCACTGACCGTCGCTCTTGCCGTAGTCAAGATAAAGCATAGAAGCAACCGCGTCAACTCTCAGACCGTCAATGTGAAATTTATTAAGCCAGAAAAGTCCGCTCGCGATAAGGAAGTTGCAAACTTCGTTGCGCTCATAGTTAAAGATAAATGTGCCCCAGTCGGGATGCTCGCCGCGTCTCGGGTCGGGATGCTCATACAGGCAGGTGCCGTCAAAGCGGCCGAGGCCGTGGCTGTCCTTGGGGAAGTGAGCGGGTACCCAGTCGAGGAATACGCCGATGCCCTTTGAGTGCATATGGTCTACAAAGTACATAAACTCCTCGGGTTTGCCGAAACGTGATGTCGGGGCAAAATAACCCGTTACCTGATAACCCCAGCTTCCGTCGAACGGATGCTCAAGAATACCCATAAGCTCGATATGAGTGTAGCCCATATCAACAACATAGTCAGCAAGCATTTCGGCGAGCTCTCTGTATGTATAGAAGCTGCCGTCCTCGCGCTGACGCCATGAGCCGAGATGAACCTCATAGATAGCCATAGGCTTGGTGTTATAGTCAGAAACCTTGCGGTCTTCAATCCAGGCGTTATCGCTCCACTCGTAGCTGTCGATATTGGTTACGATAGAGGCTGTGTCGGGGCGCATCTGCTGAGTGTTGCCGAACGGGTCGGTCTTGTCAACACAGAAGCCGTCGCAGGTCTTAACCTGGAACTTATACATCTCATCCTCGCCGATACGCGGAATGAATACTTCAAAAACGCCTACCTCGCTTACCTTGCTCATCATATGGAGAGCGGGGTCCCAGTTGTTGAAGTTACCGATAACAGATACGCGCTGAGCGTTGGGAGCCCAAACATTGAACAGTACGCCGTCTACGCCGTTGATTCTCTTTTTGTGAGCGCCGAGTTTGTTATAGAGGTCATAATGAGTGCCCTGACCGAACAGATAACCGTCAACCTCTGAGAACTGACTCGGAAAAGCGTTGCTGTCTTCGCTCTCATAGTAGTTGCCTTCCTCGTCCCAAGCGCGATAGTAGTAGTCAAATACTCTGTCGGTGTGAACATTGGCGGCAAAAATGCCTTTTTCGTGTACAAGGAACGCGCGGTGAACCTCGCCGTTGTCCTTGTTTACGAACTCAACCGAGTTGCACTGCGGAAGATAAACCGCAATCCTCAGTCCGTACTCGGTGAAGTGGGGGCCCAGAAGTCCGCGCGGCATATTGTTGTACATATACGCGACCTGGGTGAGGTATTCCTCGTTAAAAAGTTTCCTCATATTATAATCAATTTCCATAACATAACCTCTTTTCGGCTTGAAATTGTGATATAATAGTGTGCGACTAGAGTATAGATTTTGACACCTAGTGCATTTTACTATATTTTAAACAAATTATACATTATTTTTATTAATTTTTCTATAGTCACTTGCTTTATTTTGTCGTTTATGCTACTATAATATAAAATCTGTCTATTAAAAGGTGTGGTTAATATGGATTTGCGTGTAAAAAGGACGCTGAAAAACATAAAAGAGTCGTTTTATCAGCTGCGAAAGAAGAAGCCAATCGAAAGAATCAGCGTAAAAGAGCTCAGCGAAATGGCGATGATTAACAAGGCTACGTTCTATTTGCACTACAAGGATGTGTATGACTTATCGGATAAGCTCGAAAACGAGCTTGTGGCTGATATTATCGACAACGTAAGGCAGTATGACCTGCGGCTGGGCAAGGCGGAGTTCAGGCTGTTCGCCGAGAATCTCTGCCGCGCTATTATCGCTCACGCCGAAGAAATAAAGATTCTCTACTCTGACTACGACAACAACAGCTTTATCAATCACCTTGAGGACAGCGTCAAGAAATATATTTTTATGACCTTCCCGAATATACCGAACAACAACGAGATTAATATCATATTTACGCTGTTTATTCAGGGAGCTTACCATACCTTTATACGCAATAACAATATCGATTCCGAAATGCTTATATCAACCACGACGTCGCTGTTTATGAAACTGATTGATGTATGATTTTAAAAGCTTATTAAAAATCCGAACCTCGCTTCAATTGAAGCAGGGTTCGGATTTGTCTTTAATCGTTGTTTATCGCTTGCTGTTGATCTAAGAGAGTCTGATCTTGTGGAAGAGCCAAATTCACAGCCTGATTATAGCTGCACATACAACCGCTGTACATCGACTTTTTGTAGGTGTTGTAGAATACTCTGAGCTTGCCGTTGGCGTCGTAGTAACGAATATACGAACGCGCGGAAATCTTTTTATCTTTTTTAGAAGCTGAATCACCTTCATAAGTTACGATAAGAGTATAAAGTCGGTAGTTGGTAAAGTTGCGGTGGTCGTCGGTAATCTTACCAGTGCCTCGGGTACAGTTGACGTTGGTGATGTAGCGGTAGTCGGTCTCAGCCGTTTTGGTTTCACCTGTGGTATTCACTCCGTTGACATTAGTCCCCTTGTACTGAAGCTGATACTTTGTCGAGTCGGAAATGCCGTAGTGCGACGCGAATTCTTTTATGTTATCCTCAGCGCCGACAGCGTAGCCGTACTCGACGTCAACGTTGCCCTCGGGTGTTTCAACTTGTGTAGTCGATAGAGCGTCAATGCTCGAAAGCAGGCTTTCCTTCAGCGAGGTTACAAAACGCATACCGCCCGCGGTTGAACCTGTACCGTCAGGATTGTTGTAGTTTGAATCCCACATATTCGGGGTACGAATCTGAACGCCCGCGAGACCGAAGCCGCGGTAGCCGCCTGACATAAGGTTGGCGTCTTCGTTGTCCTTGTCTACCGTGCCGACGGGAATCCACTTGGCGTAGAGGTGGTAGTCGGGAGCGCCGCTAACAGAGCTGCTGTTGGCTTTTGTAAAGGTTTTTGTTTCAAAGTTCAGCGCCCTATTCGCTGTATTGGAAGTAGTACTGTATGTAATATTAGACAGATACGCGTAATTGGCATTACTGTACCAACCCGCGAATACGTACTCATCGCCTGCCCACTCGGGAATGTCGTAGAAGTGCTTAATCTTATTGTTTTCTAAGTCAGTAGGCTCAAAGATTTTAAATACTTTCTGTTTTTCTTCATCAGTACCATTCGGCTTATTCTCGTGGAAAACAATCTTATATGCGGGCTGGTCAACCATCTCGACAACGGTCTTTAACTCGCCGTTAACGTGAGCCAAGCCCTCTACGTCAATCGTAAACGGAATGTCCGCCGCTTTCTTATAATTGCTCGAAGGAGCGCTTACTTCGTGAAGGATATAATCTCCGGGCTCAATCTCGAACGTGATAACATCGGTTGTGGATGTAAATTGAGTTACGTTATTACCGTCTATGGTAATTGTCTTGGGCGTTCCTGTGGGAACAGGATTGTTGCCTTCTGTCATCTTCAGGTTACCGTTTGAGTCGCAGTTGGTGCTGTTTTTATCATAAACCTCTAATACAGCGCCCGCGAGACCCTCGCCCTTGGAGTTGACTTTTTTAACTCTCGCCTTTATATCGGCTACGACATGATAGGTAGTTTCGCTGGTTATTTTTTCATTTGGCTTAAATACAATACCGTTATAGCCCGTTACATAAGCCGTATTCGTAATCTCGGTACCGTTATTCTGGGTTACGGTAGCGGGGACGGTAATTGTCATACTCTCACCGGGAGAAAGCGACGTAATCTTTGCGGTAAACTTCGCTGTTCCGTTCGTTTCGGTAATCGCGTACTCGCTGATACGCGCGCTTTTTTCAATTGCCATCGGGTCTTCGTTGCCGATGCTTACCGTAACCTTGTTGTTAATCGCGAGACCGCTCTGCAGAGTATCCTCAACAACAATGTTATAAACCGAGAGGGTGTCGTCGGGGTTTGATACATTCAGTTTATAATCAATAACACTGTTCTTGACCACTTCCGCGGGTGCCGCGGAGGTTCCTGCCTCGGGGAACGAGGTCTTTTCGAACGCGGGCGGAGTAAAGTGCAGGTCTACGCTTGTGCGCGTTACTTCATAAATAGGACTTTGCAGTTCCTGATTTGTCGCCTTGATATACGCCTCGTTATAGGTGATCATATCGTTTCTCGGGGCCGCAGACGGGGAAATCATATTAATATTTACGCTTATTTTCTTTTGAGGAGCGAGTACAAAGTCCTTTTGCAGGTTTGTCTTTCGGCAATCAATCGCGACAGCCGTTATTTTGGATTTGTCAGCGGGCATTGTTGTTGTCCATATCTGACTGTTGTCCACGTTAAAATCAGCTGTTGTAAACTGGTCTTTTGTCTTAACGTCAGAGGTACAGTAATATATTACAGGCGAGCAAACGCCGTCGTTGGGGTCTGAGCTGTCAAGATTTCTGACCATTGAAAGGTCTACAGAATCGAACGTTCCGTACCACTCGGATTCCATTCCGTCAATACGCTTTTCGATAACATCATAAATAACAAGGTCTTTGGTATGTTCTGAGGAGCTTCCCGCGTATGTTACATAGTATGAATAATCGCTGTTGAGACCGACTGTCTCGTTGCTTGTTTTGTAAACACCCTCGGTCTTGACAACCGAGTTCATACCGTGTTCATACGTAAGCGGTAGGATACAGTGGGTTTCCGCCTCAGCGTAAGCGGTCAAATCTCCGTTCACCGCATCATAGGCTCCGCGGTACTTATTGTCGATCACAGCCAGCACGCCGTCCTTAGAATCAGGAATACTCTGTCCGTCTGTTGTATCCTCAAAGGCAACGTAATTCATCTGATTAAGTCCGTTCGTAATCAGATTTACAAACGAGGTTGTCATCTTGTAGTAAAGATCAAGACCTGTGGCTTTGATGTTGTCAGGGACAGTTACCTTGACGGTCATCAAAGTTCTGTCTGTGTCCTGCCAGTTTTCTGTAAAACTTACATCATAGCAGCCCGAGGACAGTTTGGTGATGGTGGCGTTGTTTTTCTTAGAATTGTAATCGTCCGCGTCAAATGAATTTTGGGTTCGCTTTGCGATATTGGTCTCAAGCGGAACAATGAATATCGAGCTTTTGTCAACCGAGAACTCGGGAGGAAGCAGGTCATAGAACACGCCTGACTTCATAAGCTTTTTGTTGCCCGAGTTGTTATAACCCCAGCCCGCTATCATAACGGGAACTGTTTCGGTCGAAGTCGCTGAGTTAGTTTCAACGCTGCTGTTGGAATTACTGCAGTTTTTGCTTGCATAGAGGCTGCTCTTACCGATATTGAGCTCATAAGAGGCGAGCCAGCCGTCAGAATCGCTTGTGTCGTAGATTGGTGTTACGCTCTCGTGGTTCTTGAGTGTTGTAATCGAGAGGAGCGCTTTGTTCTTAATCAGCGTAGCCTTGCCCGCGCCGACGTCGTTGCGTACGAGTGAAAGTACTCGGTTAGAAGCTCTGAGGTGAAGGTCGCTTTGACGTTTATTTTTGTGGAATAGAACTCGGAGCTGTGCTTAATCTGGTAGCCCACTGTGTTTTCGGGCAAATCAACCGTGGCTGTGCTGACGCCCGAGAGGGTTTTGTAAATCTTGAAGGTGTCGCTGCCCTCGGTTCTTATCCATACCTCTATGTCATCATAGTCGGAATAAGTTGTGTGCTCCTCGGGGGAAGACCATACGTCGCCCAGACAAACCGCGTCACATTCCGTCACAGTTAATCTCAGGTCAGTGAAATAATAGTCGCTGTCGTTGAGCGCATTATTGGCGGAATTGTTCCAGTTATAGCTCGCGCTGTTTGTTAAGGTTGAGATTACCGCGTCGCCCTTCGCGCCGTCGGTGAGTACATAGTCGCGCTTAGCCGCTGTGTATTTTTCGGTTGCGTTGTTCCAGAAGAGATCGTATTCGTTCTTGCTTTCGGAGTATGTAATCTGGTATGGCATAACGACTTCTTCTTCAGCAAGTATTAACTCCTGTCCGCCGTTTCTGTAATGGTATTCGGTCTTGTAAGGCGTGAAGCTCTCAGAAGGATCGTAAACAGTCTTTGCAATCGAACTGCCCGAACCGCTCGACGACGGAATATAAACATTAGTCGAAGCGAAAACGCGCTTGTGCTCAGTATAACCCGAAGCCCACTTAACGGTGTAGATTGCCTCGTTCGTTATCGTTGTCAGCTCGTTAAGAGCAGAACTCTTGAGGTGTTTGGTGACAACGGTCGTGTAGTATTTTCCGCTCGACATCAGGTTTGATTCTGTACCGAGCTCGGGATCGCTGTATATAACTGAGCCGTCGTGAGCGGTGTCCTCGCTCCATGAACAATGGTATTTTTGGCTGGAGTTTGACGAGCCGTTGGACTCGAGCTCCCATATTACATAGAAATACTCGTCGGCGTCGGCGGGTCTGGTTCCCCAGTCAGAATTCCACGATGTTACGACGTTTGACCTTGACTTGCCCGCTTCGGTTATAACCTTGGTGTGCGCCTCCAGGTTCATAGCTCTGCTATAGTTGAGAGGATTGGTCGCGTCAGTTACGACAATACTCGGTGTAAAATTCTTCTGATAATAATCGCCCTGATAATATCCGTTCTGGTCAGTATATCCGCCTTTTATATTGTGCGGATCAACCGTACAAGTGAACGTGAACTCTATATTATCTCCCGCTTTTAGCGGAACATAGTTTGTGAAGACATAATTGTCGCCTGATACGGTATAATCAAATTTGCTTTTATCAGGGGCAAACGCGTCGATATTTGTTTTGTCCTTAGCTACGCCGTTTTCCTCAAACAAGCTCTTGGGGAAAGTTATCGAAACAGCGCCCACGGGGAACTGCTTTTCTGAATCAACTTTACTGTCAATCTCAAAGAGGAGATAGAGATTAGCGCTCATATCATCGCCTATTGTCGGATGAAATGAAAGTGTATTGCCGGCATTGGTAACATTACTGTTTGAGTTCTGTGTCCAGGCAATAGAATATTTATAAATTCCGTCGGTAATCTTAATAGGCGTCCAATTCGCGTAATAGGTTTTGTTTTCGGATATAACGGTATCCGTAGTCAGCTTGGTACCGCCGCCGTTCTTCTCGGTGTACCAGCCGTCTAAGTAATATCCCGCGCGGTTAGCTCCAGGTAAGGCGGGGATAGTCTTTCCGTTCGCTACTTTTACCGTGGTTTCGTCGTACATAGTACCGCCGTCGGCGTTAAAAGTGAGCGTGCGGTCGCGAAGTGACCACTTGGCGTAATAATCGCCGCTTGTGCTTGAGCTGACGGTATCGGTTGTCTTAAGCTCGGTGCCTGTTCCGTCAGTGTTCGGGAACCAGCCCTCAAAGTCATAGCCGCTTCTCGTAACAATCGGGAACGCGCCGACGGTCTGTCCTTCAAAGATTTTGATAGTGTTCTTTGCGTTTGTTCCGTCGTTTTTATTTAGATTTATGGTGTATTTAGTTTTGTCTTCCCATTGCGCCTCAATAAGGTTGCTGACCGAAAGGTCGAGGGTGACTTTGTCGTCGTTTGGATCTTCGTTTTCCTTGTTGATGACGAGCTTTGTGCCGTTATGATACCAGCCTTTAAACTGGCTGTGCTCCTTGTCGATTGTCGGGAGCGCGGTAATCGTATAGTTAGAGTCGGACTGCGACTGATAAAGCGACGCGTTATATGAGGTGAATGTGCCGCCGTTGGTAACGAACTTGGGCTTGTAGCCCCAGTGAGCGTAATAGATAACATCGCCGTCGACAGTGGTCGCGGAGCTTATCTCGTTGCCGCCGCTAGCGGCTGTATACCAGCCCTCAAAGGTCGCGGAGGCGTGCTCGGGCTCGGGTGTTACGCCGAGGGTACGACCTGGCTTGCATATCTTTGTCGTTGATACTTTGGATGTGTTGTTGTCAAAATAACCGCCGTTAGCGTCGAAGGTTACGCTTGAGTTTCTCTGCCAGTGAGCGTGGAGTGTGCACGACTCAGTTACCTCGGTTGATGATGTAATTTTTGTACCGCCTGTTTCTTCGGTATACCAGCCGAGGAAGGTGTAGCCGCCTGGACCCTGCGAGTCGGCAGAGCGGGTGGTTTCGCTGAGATCGCCGTAGGTGACGGTCTGACCTGTTTCTAATGTATAGTACTTGTCATCCACAGACGTGCCGCCGTGGGTGTTGAAGCTTACTACAACATCGGGTGTGTGCCACTGGGCGTAGAGCGTTACCTCGCCGCCGTCCGCCTCGGTGAGCTTGTCTACCGAATCGTTGGCGGAGAAGGATGTGCCTGTTCCGTTAGGACGTGTGTTCCAGCTCGAGAGCACCGAGCCCTCTTTTGTAAAGAAGGTGTTGCTCAGCTCATAGAACTCGTCATAGGCGAGACTGCTTGTGGCGATATATTCGGTCACGGTCTCGTTGTTCTTTTCGGTTGTTCCGCCGTTACCGTTCAGTTTTAATGTATAGTGATGCGGTGTCCAGTGAGCGTAGTAGCTCCACTGCGTTGCTTCTTCTCCTGACTGAAGAGCCGATGTGCCCTCGGGTTCGGCTGTCTTGTCGGGCCACCAGCCTGCAAAGTCATAACCTCCTCTGGTCGCGGTCAACTCGGGACCAAAGGTGATAATATCGTTCTTAATACCGTTTACGGTCTGGAATGAAGGCGAACCGCCGTTGCCCTTAAAGGTAATAACAGCCATCGCGCCCCATGTTCCCTCGTAGCTAGACTGGAAGGTGCGGAATAGTTCCTCGTTGCTTTTTTCAAGACCTTTATCAGGGTCGTCGAGCTTTTTCCATGTGCCTTTTATGGGCATAGTGCTTCCGATTTTGTCGCTCGCGGGCCATTTGTCGCTGAGCCTTATCCAAGAAAAGTCGGGACAATCGGCAAAGAGGTTGGACTTGTCTGATAAATCGGTAACTGAACCGCTCGCGGTATTGATTTTAGCGAAGTCAAGGCTGAGAAGGCTTTCGCAGCCCTTGAAGGGCGCGTTGTTGTCTTTAAACTTTATCGGTCCCTCATATCCCGACATATCAATAGTCTTGAGAGCTTTACAGCCCGAAAACATATTGTTGAAAACAGCATTTTTATTAGTATCACTATTCTTTGTATATTCTGCTGTACCTGTGATACCGCTCAAATCAATATCCGTCAACAGTTTGCAGTCGGTAAACATTTCTGTCATCTTCTGGGGATTATTGGCTTTGAGCTCTCCTATATTGACGTCAATTAGTTCAGACTGCTTGTAAAACATCTTGGAAAAATTGCATTTATCCGCTACCTGGAAGTTTTCGGGCAGTATAATCTTTTTTATTTGATACCGCGAATAGCTGCCGTCGTATGAGAATGTTCTGTCAAATGATGTACACTTACGTAAATTCGCGCTTGATATATCCAGTTCTTCAATGTTCATACCGCAGAACGTCATTCCCATGGTAGTAGCGCTTTCGAATGTCCATGTAGAAATATTCAGCTCCGTTAATCCCCAGCAGCGGCCAAAGGTGCAGATCATACTCTTAACTTTTGATACATCCCACATACTAAGGTCAAGCTTGGTGATTTTATTGAAATAATTGAAGGTTTGCGTCATCGAGATGCATTCGGATGTGTCGATATTCTCAATGCCTACAAAATTACCTGTTGGTACACTTCTGAAACTTTCGAACCACTGGCACATACTTACAGGCTGAATCTTATCCTTGACAGTTATTTTTATAACATTTGAAGGACCTAATCTCTTATTTTTGCTGTCTAATTTGTTCCACGGTCCTTCGTCGCGCCACGGCGGCTGTTTGTTTTCGTAGTCTTTTCCGCCGAAGTCTTCGAAATGCTCCAGAACGGTTCGGTTCGTGTCTTCCGCGCCGCCTTTCTGGAATACAAGCTCAAGGTTATCGTCGTAGTTGATAGTTCCGTCTGTATTTTTCTTTGACGTGTCTACGACATACAAGATTGCGTGCATTTGACCTGGTTTCGCGGGCTCCTCCTCAGCTAATACCGAAATATTAAACGGCACAAAGAGGCTGACCATTACCGCGAGCACCAGCAACAGCGAAATAAATCCTTTCGATAGTTTTTTGAATGTACTATAATTTTTCATCAAATCACCCTATCATTTGAAAATAATTCTCCATTATAGTTATACATTATAAATATACCTTTTTTCACAATTCAATTCAATTGACATATGCCACCAAAAAAGCACGGGGTTTTTAGTAATAGTGCCCAAGCCTTCCCCGATGAGAGGCTGGTCGGCATTGGCGCCCGCGGCGATTACGGGAATGAAAAACAAGACGTAACCTTTCCGTAACTCAATAAAATTCCTTGAAAAATCGCCTGTTCTCTGTTAAATTTGCAATATATATAATAGAAAGGGCTGGTATTATGCCTGAATAGAAGTCAAGCCGAAAAGCGCTGAGAACCCAAAAGCTGATAAGAAACGCGCTGGGCGAGCTCGACAGCAACACACAAAAATACCTGACATCGCAAATCGAAGGATAAATAATAAGGCTGAGAACTATAATAGCTCTCAGCCTTTAATATCGCAACAATATCAAGATTATCGGAACAATAGCTTGTGGCTATCAGGCTTATGATTGCGATGCCCGTGCGCTTTAAACGGGGTCCCCGAAAAGCATAGCTTTTTGGGGAGAGGAGGAACGACGGAGTTCACGTCGCGATTAATACCTTAATCGCAGTGAACAGAGTCCGTGACGACGATGGCACGCCCTGTTCGAGCCTGCCTCTCATCTCTTTGCTGAATATAAAAAAGAGGCACTCCGTGCGGAGTACCTCTTTTCTATGGAGCTGATAGGCGAGGTTTAATGTATTGGAAAACACCATCCTCACCAAAATATACTCGTTGTGCGGACAGCTTGGAGCGCAGTCCTTCAACTCCTTATTTTGGAGAGCGCTTTTGCTCCCTTAATCCGCCACCGGCGGCGGTCGCAACGCTACCACGCTTGTTGCGGAGTGTATTATTGGTAAAATTTCATCAACGCGGCGGGCTAAAAACGCTTCCCCGAAGCGTTTTTGCGGCTGTTTTTCGCTACGCTTAAAACAACCGCACGCCCTGTTCGAGCCTGCCTCTCATCTCTGAACGTAAAAAGAAAACAGAGCAGTCGGGTGACTACTCTGTTTTCTATGGAGCTGATAGGCAGGCTCGAACTGCCGACCTCATCCTTACCAAGGATGCGCTCTGCCGCCTGAGCTATACCAGCGCGCATACGGATTTCAAAGTCCGTATGATATAATAACACATTTAATGGATGAAATCAATACCAAATTAAATGTTTTTTATTTATCTCGTCAGCACATAGCTGAAAGATGTTACGAGGTTGTTTTCGTAGTTGAATACAAGCGATTTGTTGCCGATGGTGTAGGTGTAAGCGGTGCTTGTTTTTTTGGAAGGGTCGCCGTAGAGCCCTTTGAGCTTGGTAGCGTACATCCCGATTTTAGCGCCCTTTTGGGTGGACAGCTTGTCGGAGGTGACGGTGATTTGCTCAATCTTTTCGGGCTTTTCAGCTTCTTCGTCGTCGGCTTCGTCAGAGGCTTTGGATTTTTTGGTTTTTTCGGATTTGGTTTGTGTATCGACCGTATAAGAAACCAAAGTTACGTCGTCGTATTCGTACTCTGTTTTGGTTTTTGAAAGCTCGGTGACGGAGTTGTCTTCGCCGAGAAGCTTAAAGGCGTTCTCAATATCTTCGTCGAGGCTGAGGTTTTTCCCTTTATAATAAAAGCTCAAATCGGCTGGCTTCAGGCTGCCCTTCGGCGGAGACGTCACGGATATATAGGTGCCCGCCTGAGTTTGTCCCTGAGTCGGGAGCTTTGAGGATTTTTTCTTTTTCTTCTTTTTAGGTTTGGCTTTAGAGGTTGGGTCAGTCGCGTTTGTGGAGTTTTTCTTCGATATTTTTACGGTTTCTTCTTTGATTTCGACATCGTCAGCCGCCTTGGCTATGGGCTTGCTGGTTATTTGAATTTTTACGGGTTCATTCTTTTTAGTTTTAGAACTATCGGAATCCTTGTCGTTTGAGCAAGCTGTTCCGAAAAACACGAGGAATACTATTAATAATAATATGAGAGCTTTTTTCATATAAAAATCCTTCTTTCGGATTTATTCTAACATAATAAGAATCAATTTACAACATTCTTGGGCTTTCCGTTCAAAAAACTTCTAAGATTATCGCATACAATGCCCATCAGTCGTTCGCGGGTTTCCATAGGCGCCCACGCAATATGAGGAGTTATATAGCAGTTCTTTACGCCGCATATCGGGCAGTCCTTCGCCATAGGCTCGGTTTCGAGAACGTCAATACCCGCGTAGGCGAGTTTGCCGCTTTCGAGAGCGTTTTTGAGGGCGTTTTCGTCCATTATCGCTCCCCTGGCGGTATTGATGAAGATAGCGCCGTTCTTCATTTTGGCGAACGCTTTGTCGTCAAAGAGCTTGTACGAGCTGTCATTGAGCGGACAATGCACAGTGACGATGTCGCTGTTTTTGAGCAGATAGTCCAGGTCGGTGAACTGTACGCTGTCGTCATTTTCGGGATGGCGTTTATAGGCGAGCACATTCATATTAAAAGCCTTGGCGACTCTGCCTACGGATTTGCCGATATTGCCGTAGCCGACAATGCCGAGCGTTTTGCCCGCGAGCTCATTTAGCGGAAACACAAACGGCGAGAAGGTCTGGCTGTTCTTCCAGTTACCTTTTGCTACAAAGTCCGAGTAATCGCCCACACGGTTCATACATTCCAGAATAAGCGCGAAGGTATGCTGACACACGGCGTCGGAGCTGTAGGAGCCCGCGTTGCATACGGTTATGTTGTGCTCTCGGCAGTAGTCCGTGTCGATGTTATTGTAGCCTGTGGCGAACAGCCCGATATATTTAAGATGAGAAGCGAGGCGCAGAGTGTCCCCGTTGAGAGGCGTTTTGTTGCATATTATAGCGTCCGCGTCTTTGACGCGCTCGGCAATCTCGTCATAATCGGTCAGTTCATATACAATCACTTCGCCAAATTCCTTAAGCGGTTCAAGCGACAGGTCGCCCTGTGTTACGGTTTTCGCGTCAGTCAGAACAATTTTCATACTTATCACCGTATATATAATACTATAAAACTTGAAATGCGTAAAGTAATAATGTATAATATTTTTCGGAGATGATTGGATGATAAAAAATGTGTTGTTTGACCTCGACGGAACAATGCTGCCTATGGATCAGGACAAGTTTGTTAAGGTGTATTTCGGCGAGCTTTGCGGACGCTTTTGTCCCGCGCTGAAGATTGACGACAAGTCCCTTGTTAAAGCCGTATGGCAGGCGACGGGAGCGATGGTGCGCAACAATCGTGTCGAGCCGAATTACAATGTTTTCTGGAGAAGCTTCGCTGAAATATGCGGAGAGGTTGTTCTGGAACACGAAAAAGATTTTGACGACTTTTATATAAACGAATTCAACAAATGTAAAAAGGTCTGCGGATATAATCCCGCGGTTAAGGAAACAATAAATACGCTCAAAAGCAAAGGTTATACCGTTGTCGCGGCGACCAACCCCATCTTCCCCGCGATAGCTACTAACAACCGCCTGGGCTGGGCGGGCGTCAGTAAAGACGACTTTGCCCTTGTCACTACATATGAGAACAGTTCAAGCTGCAAGCCCAACCCCAACTACTTTCTCGAGATTACGGACACGCTCGGGCTGAACCCCGAGGAGTGCCTTATGGTCGGCAACGACGTCGGCGAGGATATGATAGCCGCCTCGTCGGTAGGAATGGACGTATTCCTCGTCAAGGATTGTCTGATAAACCGAGATGACAAGGATATTGGTCAGTACAAACAGGGTTCGTTCGCGGATTTCCTTGATTTTTCGCGCGCTATGCCCGATATAAAGAGATAAAAGTATGAAAAAGATTATTAAAAACTATGTTATTTTCGCGCTGATTATCGCGGCGGTATATCTTCTTCTGCCTGTATTTCTGCACAGCAACGAGAGCTTTCACCCGTTTATGTATCAGTTCACGTTCCCCGCGACGGCGCTCATAGCTGGGCTTGCCTATTCGTGGAAGCGCGGGGTGGATTTTACCTTTCCGCTGATTGCCCCGCTGATTTATCTTGGGAGCGTCTTTATCTTCAACCACTGGTATCACTGGGCGCTGTATGTGTTTGTTTATCTGATTGTGGGTATGCTCGGCTGCTTTATCGGCGATATGGTATACAAAAGCAATATGGAACAAAAGAAAAAGGAGCAGCGCGAAAAACGGCTCGAAAACGACAACTATAAAATTACAATCAGTAATATTACGGTTGAAAAAGAGGAAGAATGAAACTGAAAGATGTTGAGATAACTAACAAGGCTTCCCCCTGTGGGGGAAGCTGTCAGCGCAGCGGACTGATGAGGGGAACCAGTGCATTTTATAAATGTACTGGTTCAAGGTGATTTGTCCCTTATACAAGCTAACGTATACCGACGACAAACGCAAGTATGCCCTCATCCGTCACCGCCAACGAGTTGTCGGCGACACCTTCCCCCAACGGGGGAAGGCAGATAGGTAAGGATTTATATGCTAAAGCTCAGACGGTTTTTAGCCGATTACAAGCTCCAGCTCATAGTAGGACCGCTGTGCAAGCTTTTTGAGGCGGTGCTCGAGCTGCTGGCTCCGCTTGTGATGGCTGAGATTATCGACAACGGAATACTCATAGGCAACACAGACTACGTCCTGAAAATGGGCGCGGTCCTTGTTTTATTGGGAGTTGTCGGGCTGAGTTCGGCGCTTGTGTGTCAGTATATGGCGTCCTACACCTCTCAGGGAGCGGGCACCAAAATCCGCACGGCGCTGTTTGAGCATATTGGAAAGCTGTCGCACAAAGAGCTTGACAAAATCGGCACGCCGTCGCTCATAACGCGAATGACAAGCGACATCAACGCCGTTCAGGCTAACATAGCTATGACAATGCGCCTGCTGCTTCGGGCGCCGTTTCTGATTATCGGCGCGCTCGTAATGGCGTGCTTCATCGACCTCAAAATATCGCTGATATTCTTTGGCGCGGCGCTGTGTATCGGAGCGATTCTGTTTGTTGTGATGACAAGGTCGCTGCCTTTTTATAAAAGAATACAAAAGACGCTCGATAGAATATCCCTGCTTACCCGCGAAAATCTCAGCGGAAACAGGGTTATCAGAGCTTTTTCGAAACAAAAGGAACAACAAAAGAGTTTTGAAAAACAAACCGAGGAGCTCTCAAAAACTACCGTAAGAGTCGGCAGGCTTTCGGCGCTTCTGAACCCCGCAACCTATGTCGTGGCGTACTCGGCGATAGTGCTGATACTCTGGTTCGGCGGACATCAGGTAAACTCGGGAGAGCTTCTCTCGGGCGATATTGTGGCGCTCACAAGCTATATGACGCAGATTCTTCTCGCTATGATAGTACTCGCTGACTTGGTAGTGCTGCTCTCGCGCGGAGTAGCGAGCGGCGCGAGAATAAGCGAGATTTTTGATATTAAGCCCTCGGTAGAGGAGCTCTCGGACAAAGAGGTTGCGCCTATAGACAACGCTCCTAAGATTGAGTTTAAGGACGTCACGTTTTCCTATGGCGACGGTGACAACGAGCTTGAAAACATCAGCTTTAAAATAGAGAAAAACAGCGTAGTCGGTATAATCGGCACAACGGGCTCGGGCAAGAGCACGCTCATTAGTCTGATTAACCGCTACTATGACGCCTGCTCGGGCGAGGTGTTTGTCGACGGAGTCAACGTCAGGGAATACCCGTTCAGTCAGCTTCGCTCGCAGATTGGCGAAGTGCCGCAGAAATCGGTACTGTTCAGCGGCACCATCCGCTCGAATATGCTGTGGCAGAAGCCCGACGCCGCGGACGACGAGATTTGGGCAGCGCTGAGAATCGCCAAAGCGGACGGCTTTATTAACGACCTGGATAAAGAGGTCAGTCAGGGCGGAACAAACTTCTCGGGCGGTCAGCGCCAGAGGCTTTGTATCGCGAGAGCTCTTGTGGGCGAGCCGAGACTGATTATACTTGACGACAGCTTTTCGGCGCTCGACTTCGCGACCGAAAAAGCACTCAGACAGGAGCTCATAAAAAGAGAGAACACGACCATCATCATAGTTACACAGAGGCTTTCCTCAATAATGAACGCCGACAAAATTCTTGTGCTTGAGGACGGCAGACTTGAGGGCGAGGGCACTCACAATGAACTGCTCGAATCCTGCCCCGCGTATCGTGAAATCTGCCTCTCTCAGCTCGGCGAAAAGGAGGCGGCGGTATGAAAACTGTCAGAAACCTCCTGAAATACCTGCGCTCCCAAAGACTGTTTCTGATACTCGCGCTGCTGTGCGCGGCGGTCAGCGTCGGCTTTACGCTCTATATACCCGTGCTTGTCGGCAGAGCTATTGACTATATGCTCGGCAAGGGCGCGGTTGACTTCGCGCGAATAGGTACGGTTATAGTACAAATACTCATTTTCATAGCGCTTGTCGCTCTGTTTCAATGGCTGATGACCTACTGCACAAACCTCATCTCGGCGAGAGCGGCGAGAGATTTGAGAGCGGATGTTTTTAAAAAGCTGAATTCTCTGCCGCTTAAGGACATAGATTCGAACGCTCACGGTGACTTAATCAGCCGCGTTACAAACGACGTCGAGGCAATCGGCGACGGGCTTAATCAGGTAATAACAAAACTGTTTTCAGGCATAGTAACAATAGTAGGCACGCTCATATTTATGCTCACTATTAACGCGGGCATAGCGCTCGTGGTTGTTGTCCTTACCCCGCTTTCAGTGCTGGTAGCGGCGATTATCGGCAGAATGTGCTCAAAAAGCTTTCGCGAGCAGCAGCAGCTTCAGGGGGAAATCAGCTCCTATGTTGAAGAAATAATCGGCAACCAAAAGGTAGTCAAAGCGTTCTCGTATGAAAAGCGCTCACAAGAGGAATTTGAAAAGCAAAACCAAAAGCTCTTTAAGGTCGGCTTAAAAGCTCAGTTCGCGGGCGCTCTGGCTAACCCGAGCACGCGTTTTGTCAACAATATGGTCTATGCCGCAACGGGTATCATCGGCGCGCTGTCGGTTATCTCGGCGTTTATGGGAACACTGAGTATAGGCGGACTGTCGTGCTTTCTGACCTACGCCAATCAGTATACAAAGCCGTTCAACGAGGTCACAGGTGTGCTCACTCAGATTCAGACGGCGCTCGCCGCGGGCGACAGAGTATTCAATGTGCTTTATTCCGAGAGCGAGCCTGATGAGAGCGGAAAAATAACGCTCAACAAGGTTGAGGGCGGAATGGAATTTAAGAATGTGCGTTTTTCCTATTCACCCGATAAGCCGCTGATAAAAGACTTTTCGCTCAAGGTAAACAGCGGTCAGCAGATTGCGATTGTCGGTCCCACAGGCTGCGGCAAAACTACGCTGATTAACCTTATTATGCGATTCTATGAGATTGACGGCGGCAGAATCTCGCTCGACGGTATATCGACAAAGGAAATCAACCGCGACAGTCTGCGCTCAAAGTTCGGTATGGTGCTGCAGGACAGCTGGCTGTTCTCGGGAACTATTATGGACAACCTCCGCTACGGCAACCCCGACGCTTCGGACGAGGAGCTGATAGAGGCGGCGAAGCTCAGCTACGCCCACAGCTTTATCCGAAAAATGCCCGACGGCTATAATACCCTTATAAGCGAGAACGCCGAGAACCTCTCAGCGGGACAAAAGCAGCTGCTCTGCATAGCCCGAGCTATGGCGCTTGACCCGCCGATTCTTATTCTCGACGAGGCTACCTCCTTAATAGACACCCTCACAGAGATAAGAGTTCAAAAGGCTTTCAAAAAGCTGATGAAAGGCAGAACGAGCTTTATTGTTGCCCACCGCCTTTCAACTATAAAAGAGAGCGACCTCATACTCGTTATGAACGACGGCGATATTGTTGAGCAGGGTACGCACGAGGAGCTTTTGAAAAGCAAAGGCTTTTATTATAAATTGTATAATTCACAATTTGCTGATTGACAACAGGCAACGGCTGTGATAGAATAAATTTCGATATTTAAAGGCTGTGACCGAGAGGTCGGCATTACCGAAAGCAAAGAGAGAGAACGGTCGGTGTAAGTTCTCGTGACGGTGTGTGCGATGTAGCTCGTGAGCCGCGGGGCTGAAACTAAGTAGGCTTCGACGTTTTCCGCGTTAAGGATTTGAGTGCGGTTTTTAACCGAACTTGGGTGGTACCACGGACTAATGATAATTGTTCGCCCCGAGCGTCTTGCTCGGGGCTTTTTGTTAGTATTAATTTGTAGGGGAGTTGCTCCCGCCGCTCCCGCAATCAATATAATGTATCATAAGGAGTAATCATTATGGCAAAAGAAATGGCGAAAGCTTATTCTCCCCGCGAGTTTGAGGACAGAATTTACGACTTCTGGATGAAGGGCAACTACTTCCACGCCGAAGTGGACAAGGACAAAAAGCCCTACACAATCGTAATGCCGCCGCCGAACATCACGGGACAGCTTCATATGGGACACGCTCTCGACGAAACCCTGCAGGATATTCTGATTCGCTGGAGGAGAATGCAGGGCTATTCAGCTCTCTGGCTCCCGGGTACTGACCACGCGTCCATAGCTACTGAGGCGAAAATCGTTGAGGCTATGCGTAAAGAGGGTGTCACAAAAGACGACCTCGGACGTGAAAAGTTCCTCGAGAGAGCTTGGGACTGGAAGCGCGAGTACGGCGGAAGAATCACCGAACAGCTCAAAAAGCTCGGCTCATCCTGCGACTGGCAGCGTGAGCGCTTCACGATGGACGAGGGCTGCAGCAACGCCGTCAAGGAAGTTTTCGTAAAGCTTTATCGTGACAAAAAGATTTACCGCGGCAACCGTATGGTAAACTGGTGTCCGCA
>JAHLAX010000213.1 GCA_020625875.1 bacterium
ATTGTCTGTCCTGCTTGCGGCGGTGTCGTTAAAGGCGCGGGTGCGGCGTCCGATGTCCTTCTTGCAACCGGTTCTTGGGTGCTTGTCTCCGGCGATCGTTCACGCGGCGTCGTCGGGTATCACATGTCGAGCCTGCTCTCTCCGTGGCTGCCGCTCTCCGCGATCGTCGACGAGTTTCTTTCGGCTTGCCATAATCGTGACATAGACCGCCTCAAAACGTTTGTTACCGACCGTTTGGCCGAGCCTTGGGATGAGCGTCCCGCGCCTTGGCATGATTCTGGCGCGGCTGTTGAAAAAAGCCGCTTCGAGTCTTCGCCGCGTCATGAAACTATAGCGGCGATTACTGCCGGGGTTGATGTTCAAAGAGATAGAATAGAGGTTTCTTTCTGGGGCTGGGGGTCTAATCGTGAATCCTGGGTGATTAAGCATGATGTTGTGGACGGCGATCCTTCTATCGCTGCCACATGGGATCGCTTTGCCCGCGTGCTTTTTCAGTGGGTTGATCTTGCTGATGGGCGCAAAATGCGCATTTCTGCGGCGTGCGTCGATTCCGGCGACGGCGTCTTAACGCAGATGGTCTACCGGTTTACCGCGCAATTTGAAGATCTCCACGTTGTGAGCATAAAGGGGCGTGGCGGCGACTTGTGCCCCATGTTTGCGGCGCCTTCGCGGCGCAATGCACACAAGGCGCTTTTGTATGTGCTCGGTGTTGATAAGATCAAAGAAGTGATCGCGGATCGTCTCAATATCCGAACAGTTGGCCCTGGATACATCCACATCCCCGAGGCGCTAAAGGATGAGTATTGGGCGCAATTGAACGCCGAAAAAAAAGAAATCATGGTTGAGCGCGGTCGAACAATCGCGGTTTGGAAAAAATTACGCGAGCGCAACGAGGCGCTAGATTGTGCGGTTTATGCGTTCGCGCCCAAAGAGCTGTTCTGCATCGGTCGTCGCCGTGCCTCAAATATCAAGACGCACACGCGGCGGCGCATTTCGTGAGGGTTTCGAGTCATGCCAAAAAATAAATCATCTCTTCAACCACCGCTTGCTTTCTCGGGTAATAAGCGCTTTTGGGCGGGCGAGCTCGCCGACGAGGCGCTGCTATTGCCTGCAGGTGCTCGCGTTTGGGACGTGTTCGGCGGGTCGGGCGTGTGCTCGCGCGTGATTAAAGACGCGCGGCCAGATTGCGAGGTGGTGTGGAATGACCACGACGGCTATTCGGACCGTCTGCTTCATGCAGCTGAGACTGAAGATTTGCGGCGGTCTCTTATCCGCATGTGCGGATATGAGGGCTGCCAGGATGACGGCACGCGCTTTCGCGCTCCAATAAAATGCGCGCTGCGCGATGAGGTTTGCTCGCTTTTCCGTGCGCATTTTGAAAAATATGGGTACTTTGACGGTTTAACGGTTCGGCGCTGGCTGAGTATCGGTGCTTGCAAGGCCCCGATCGATCCCTACAAGCCCCCGGCGGATCTTTATGCGCATGTGCCGCGCGCTTCGATCCGTGTGGGTCAAGCGCTTGCATGGTGCGACGGCCTTGTCGTTGTGCATAAAGATTTTCTTGATTTGGATATTCGTCCGGGTGACTTCCTGATTTTAGATCCTCCCTATGTGGGGTCGTGTGTGGATGAGTACAGCGGGCGAGAAACGCTGCAAATTTTGCGCGGATGCCGTGATTTAATGGAGATCTGCCCGTTTATCCTCTTCGGTGATGCTTCGATCTCGTTTTGGTATGAGGTCTTAACCGAAAAGTACAATCCCCGCTTTTTTCAAAAAGACGGGCTGATTTCTTGTTTTAACGGCAAATTGCGATCCGAGGTTATGTTTTCAACCTGGTAAAATATGCAAATCCTGTAAAATAATATTTGATTTGTATATTTTATCGCGATACACTCCATTGTGATACAGCGCGCGCCTTTTTTGTGCGTTCCTTCTTGGGCGCGCGCGCTTTTTCTGTGGGGGTGCGTTGTGAAAATTTCCGAAATAAAAGCGCATCTCGCGAAATGGGAGGCGGCGGATCTTGCGATTTCGCGCGGCAAATCCTACACGGTTGATGGGCTGACCTACACGAGGCAGGATGCCACCGCCGTCCGAGATCAGCTGGATTATTGGCGTATGCGTCTTGCAATGGCAATGCGCGGCGGTCGCGGATGCGCAACTTTCCGACCGGTCGTTAGCCTTGATCATTGGCCTGCTTGTTGGTGGCATCGAAATTGGCGGGGGCGCTTTTAAATGGACGGTTTACGCGCAATAAATAAAAAGGCGCGCCGTTTTATCAAGCGCGTTTTGAATTACGGCGAGGAGCTTTTTTCCTGGACGGGGTATGGTCGGCACGGTGCCAATATTGAGGAATTGCCGCTTGCGTCCTGGGAAAGTCTCGCCGCGTCGCCGCGTGATGATATAGACAAGAATTTGGACGCCTTGCGCCGTCGTTCCCGTGATCTGTATATGAGCAGCAGTTTTCTGTCTGCAATCCTGCTTGCCCGTCGTGATGGTGTGGTTGGCCGTGGTCTGCATCTCGACGCGTGTATAGACTCTGAGGCGCTCGGAATAGACGCCGCGCGCGCAGCTGAGATTGAGCACAGGATCGAGGCGGCGTTTGCCCGTTG
>JAHLAX010000214.1 GCA_020625875.1 bacterium
GGACTGCTTGTTGTATGTATGTCGGTATGACACTATTCAAAAAATCAGATATATTACACGACCGGGAACGGGAGAGGGTGACGGGCGGCACGGTCTACGATGTTGAGAAGGTTTCCGCGCTTATAGATGTTTGGTCGATGCTTTGCAATGATTTTGGCAAGCCGCCTTTGATGCCTGACTTCTGCAACTTTGCCGGGCTTTCGTGGTCGTGGCTTAATAATAATAATGGGAATAATGGGACGTTAACCAGCGCTGATGGTCGTGTATACAAAAAGCTTCAGAACGTGCAGGAGTTGGGTATTTCGTCCCGATTGGTAGACGGTCGCGGCTCTCAGGTAGGACAGATTTTCTTTTTGAAGAATTGGCACGGCTGGAAAGACCAGCGCGAAATCGTCCACACTGACGGAAAAACGGGAGATACTGCTGCCGCGCTGCCGACTTTTGACGATGTGCCAGCCTTGCCGGGGGAAAATACTTAACATATTGTATAATAAGCTGAGAGTTTTTCGGGCGGCTCCTGTGGCTCCCGTGATCGGTGTCGGCTCCTGTGGTGCATGGGGTCAGGGGTGCATAGGGCGAACAGGTGTTCGACTTGATTAGCCCCCCGACTACCGAAAATACAAAAAGGGGCATGGTTGTTAGCGAAGGAGGGACAATGGGAACACGCACAGAACTGGAAGTAATGGTCAAGAACGGGACGAAGATGGCACTGGAAGAGGCGGCGGCATCATCTGGGATGAGCGTAGGGCAGGTACTGGACATGGTAGGAGACCTGTTTGCGGAAGGGCTGATGTTAGTGGTAGATGGGAGAGTGATGATCCCAAATCCGTGTAGTTTCTGCGAAGAGGATGCCGTGTTTGAATACGATGGCTGTTAACGGCATGGTTGGCGCATTTGTGAGGATTGCGATTTAAGAAATGGCTCAACCATGCGGGGCTACCCCTGTTGGAGGAAAGATGCCGAGTAAGAGAACGAGAGTTGTAATGGCGCGAGTGCCGAATGCGATAGCGGATGAACTGGAAGAACGTGCCAAGGGTGATGGCAAGACATTGAGTGCGTACATCGCGTGGTTGCTGAGCGTAGTACCTCTTGATGGTGGAAAATCCAATACTACTGCGGGGCTACCCCGGTTTACGGAGGATGAAATATGCCGAGTTTGAATACACAAGTATGGTCAGCAAGGGTCAAGAATGGCACAAGACAGGCGTTTGACGAGGTTGGACAGCAGTGTGGACGGACTGCGGTACAGGTTCTTGACATCGTTGGAGAGAGTTTTGCGGATGGGAAAGCATGGATTGAGGATGGAAAGTTGGTCTGTGAGAACTCTGAAATCCAGTGTTCATGCGGGGCTACCCCGATTTTTGACCCACCGGAACTCTATGATGATGAGCCGGAACTGTATCATGAACTGCATTTTGACAAATTGGTTAAGGCGATGAGAGATAAGTGCTATCCAGAGAGAGTGATCCGTGACACCATTGATGGGTTCATAGACAAGGTTCGTGACGGATACAAGTACAACGCAAAGCGAGATTCTGGGGAGTATGGATGTTAAGGAGGTAGACTATGTGTGAATTTTGCAATAACGAGGATAAGATGCCGTCATGGATGGAGTTCAACGTAGACGATAGGAGATTTCGCGCGGAGACTGTTTACACGGCGGTTGACCATAAGATTTATACCGGATTAAGCGAAAAGGATGGGGATGA
>JAHLAX010000215.1 GCA_020625875.1 bacterium
AGTTCCAGTACGCAAGCGACCGGATTGACGTGCCGCTTGAGACGATGACGGGTGCGCTTGCCAAGATGAAGAAGAACATGACCGGGCAGCCGGAACTGTGGCGAGCGCTCGGAGTCAGCGTGACCGAGTGGAAAGACGGCCCGATGCGGGACGCCAAGGACGTGTTCTACGATGTGATCCAGGCGTTGTCACAGATCCAGAACGAAACGCTCCGCGACCAGGTGGCCATGGAACTCTTCGGGAAGAGCGCGGACCAGCTGGCCGGGATCATAGACGACGGCGGCGCGGCCCTGAGAGCCTACGGCGCGGAGGCCGAGCAGATGGGGCTCATCCTGTCGGACGAAGTCCTCGGAAGCCTGAACGAAACAAACGACCGGATTGACAAGGCAAAGGCACAGCTCCAGGCAGGCTTTCTGGAACTGGGGGCGACCATTGCGGAAGCGCTCGCGCCTATTATCGAAAAGGTGGCGGAAGCCATCCAGAAGGTCGTGCAGTGGATGCAGCGGCTGACTCCGGAACAGGCAAGGATCATCATGATCATCACCGGGATCGTGGCCGTGATCGGTCCGCTGCTGATTATCATCGGCAAAGTCATCACAAGCATCGGGACTGTGCTGACGATGATCCCGATGATCGTGTCCGCGATCGGGACGATCGGAACGGCGCTTTCCGGGCTGTTCGCGTTCCTCGCGGCAAACCCGGTTGTGATCGTCATTGCGGCGATCGTCGCGGCGGTCGTAGCGCTGACCATCCTGATCGTCAAGAACATCGACACCATCAAGGCGGCGATTCAGCAGCTCGGCCAGTGGGTCGGGAACATCTTCCGGTCCATCGGGCAGGCGATAGTGAACTTCTTCCATGGAATTGTGAATATGATCCGGAGCATGGTACAGGGACTCCTCAACATTCTGAAGAGCCTGTTCAGTTTCGGGGCGAGCGCCGCGGCGAGTTTCGGCGGCGGCGGAATCGGCGGGAGCCATATCCGCGGCATGGCGGTCGGCGGCACGATCTCTTCCGGTTCCGCCCTGGTCGGCGAAAACGGCCCGGAACTGCTCACAATGGTCGGAAACAAGGCGCAGATCACACCGCTGACAAACGGGCAGTCGCAGACGGCGCTTTCTTCGGTCGGCGGCGGTAGCACCGTTGTCAAGGTGAACTTCACAGGGAGCCTTTCGCAGCTGGCGCGGATCCTGCAGCCTGAGATCCAGGTGGAGACCGCGCGGCGCGGATTATCCTACAGCGGGGTGACGGCATGACAACAGGAATCACGATAGACGGACGGGACTACAACATCCGGCTGAAATACGAAACGCTGCGGCGTGCCTTCGAAATTGCGGAAGGGCCGAACAGCGGGACCGCGATAGACGGCAAGCTGATCCGGGACATCATCGGAACCCGGTACGACTACCAGATCGAAATCGAACCGGACCCGGCGGATCCGTCCGATTACGACGACTTCTACGAGCTGATCTCGTCCCCGGTGGAATCGCACGAAGTTTCTTTTCCGTTCGGACAAGAAACGATCACATTCCAGGCAATTATTGAGAGCGGCGAAGATACGTATTTTGGCGTAATCGGCTGCCAGCGCAGATGGAAGGGCCTGAGCATCGTGTTTCGGACGCTTTCGCC
>JAHLAX010000029.1 GCA_020625875.1 bacterium
CAGGGCGAGGAATTCAAGCTCAACCGCCTTAGAATAAAGCAGGATTATTTAGGCGGAAAGTTGAATACTGTTGAGCCGACAGCGGAAGCTGATGAATCCGAAAGCGACAGCCTTATGGTTTACCTGACACAGGTTATCGCGGGAACACTCGGCAAAGCTGAGGACGAAGTCAATCCAAGAGCTGATTTCTTCCTCGATTTGGGCGGTTCAAGCCTCGACTATCTGGCTATGACGGCGAAGCTTCAGGAGGAGTTCGGCATAGCTCTGCCGACAGAATCTGACAAAAGCCTGAGCACCGCCGAGGATTTATACACGTTTATCAAAGGAGAGAAAAATTCTGATTAGATTTTTTACCGCGATTTTTAAAATAACGGTATGGCTTCCGCAGCTTATCGTCTTTCGCACCAAGGTTTACTACGAAGACAAAAGCGCGCAGTCACGACATATAAAAGGCAAGGCTGTGATAGTTTCAAACCATACCACACTGTTTGATTTTATAGCCTTGGTGTTCACGTTCTTTT
Source organism: bacterium (assembly GCA_020625875.1). Classification (GTDB taxonomy): domain Bacteria; phylum Bacillota; class Clostridia; order Oscillospirales; family Acutalibacteraceae; genus Ruminococcoides. Next base: position 522 of record JAHLAX010000029.1, read on the forward strand.
GGAGAACGTTAAGGGTTCAGATGGCTGAGGTGCTGTTCAAGAATAAATTCATCGGCTTTCTGTTGAAAATGCTCGGCGGAATCTATGTTAACCGAAGCATATTCACGCTTGGGTTTATTTCACAATCAGTTGATATTCTAGACAAAGGCGGCGTGGTCGGGATTTTCCCCGAGAGCCGATTGCCCAAAAAAAACGAGGAGCGTCCACTCCCCTTTAAGTCGAGCGCGGCGTATATCGCGCTTAGCTCGAACGCCCCCGTCATTCCCGTTTATTCAAACGGTCTGTATTTTTCAAAAAAGCGCGCGAGGCTGATTATCGGTAAGCCGATGTATATGAGCGACTTTATTGACGACAATCTTTCCGAAAAAGAGAATCTCAGAAACGCTACCGAGGCATTGCGCGATAAAATAATAGAGTTGGAGCGATTGTTGAATGAAAAACAATCAAAAAAATAAATCTCCCCTGTTCAGTCCAAAAAACTTTGTGTACGACTTTGTCAAGGTGACATCGGCGATTCCCACGATGATTTGGCTCAGACCTAAGTTTTTGTATTCAACTAAAAAGGCGAAGAAGCGGATTCGCGGCGGAGCGCTTCTGGTATCAAACCACAACGGCTTTACTGACCCTGTCTGCCTTATGGCGGCGGTGTGGTACCGCAGGCATCACTTTGTGTGCCTTAAACAGTTTTTTGAGCGCAAGTCAGCGTGGTGGTTCAAGCGGTTCGGATGTATTCCGATTGACAAGGACAACCTCGATATGGAGAGCTTTCGCAACATTGTAGCGCATCTGAACGCGGGCGAGCTGGTGTCGATTTTCCCCGAAGGGCATGTAAACGACGGCAGCGACAATATTGACGTTTTTAAATCTGGAGTGGTGATGATGGCTGTCAGAAGCCGCAAGCCTATTGTTCCCGTTTATCTTAAACCCAGAAAGCACTGGTACAGCAGGCTCACTGTCGCTATAGGTGAGCCTGTCGACGTTAACTCTCTGGGCAATAAACAGACATTCACGCAGATTGACGCTTTTGCGGAGGATTTGCGAAATAAAGAAAAAGAGCTTGAGGCTCTGGCGAATAACAGATAATTTCAGGAGGTAATTATGGACATTATCAAAACAGACACAAGAGAGGCTTTCCGCAAATATACGGACGAAGCAACCTTCAACAAAATCAAGGATTACGAAACAGTCAGCGAAATGTGGCTCGACTGCGTAAAAAACTACGCTGACGATACGGCGATTGTAGATAACGGCGAAAGCTACAGCTTCGCTCAGCTTGAAAAGGACGCGGCTGATTTCAGAGGCGCGATAAAGGCTGACAAAAACATCCGCGTTGGTATCTATTCCGCCAATTCATACGATATGGTAAAGGCGTATCTCGCTGTTGTAACTCTCGGCTACACGGCGGTTATCCTGCCCGCTCAGCTCGACAGTATGACTGTTTTCGGCTGCTGTATGAAATTCGGCATCAGCAAGCTCGTTTATCAGCCCGAGCTCAAGAACAACACCGCGATTGTAGCGGCTAAGCGCCCCGACATCGAGCTTATAAGCGTTGACGCAAAGTCGGGCAAAAGCGAGGATGCTGCAGTTACGAGCGGCGACACTCCCTGTGTTATTATGTTCACTGGCGGCACAACAGGCAGAAGCAAGGGCGCTCTGCTGAACAACGCCGCTGTTATGCAGGGCACTGTTAACGGCTGTTACGGTTATAAGGACGTGTTCGGTCAGAGGTATCTTCTGGTGCTCCCGCTTTCGCACGTTTTCGGACTTATCCGCAACCTTATGACTTCGCTTTATACAGGCAGCGCTATGTATATTTGCCGCAACAACAAGGATATGTTCAAGGACGTCGCTATGTTCAGACCGACAATTATGGTTATGGTTCCCGCTCTGGCGGAGATGGCGATGACTCTTTCAAAGAAGTTCGGCAAGAATATGCTCGGCGACGACCTTAAATATATTATCTGCGGCGCGGCTAATGTTCCTCCCTATCTTATCGGCGAATACGACAAGATGGGCATAGCTCTGTTCGGCGGCTACGGACTGACAGAGTCCGCCAACCTCGTTTCGGGCAACCCCGAAAGCCTCAGAAAGCCCGAATCCATAGGCTTGCCCTATCCTAATCAGGAGCTGCGCTTTGTCAACGGCGAGCTCTGGCTTAAGGGCAAAAATATGATGGACGGCTATGTCGGCGAGGACGAGGACGCGTATGAGGACGGCTGGTTCAAGACAGGCGACCTTGTTAATATGGACGAGGACGGATTCCTCTATATCACGGGCAGAATCAAAGAAATTATCATCCTCTCAAACGGCGAGAACGTAAGCCCCGCCGAGGTTGAGGCTAAGTTCAACGCGCTCGACGTTATTCAGGACAGTCAGGTGTTCGAGGACGTAACAGAGGGCGGCGCTCATATTCTGGCGCTCGAGGTTGTACCCAGAGCCACAGAGGTGGCTAAGCTCGGGCTCGAGAATCCCGCCGAGTACATCACCGCTGAACTCGAAAAGGTTAACAACAGCCTGCTTCCCTACCAGAGAGTGAGCAAAATCACAATCCGTGACACAGATTTTGAGCGCACACCGAGTATGAAAATTGTGAGGAATAAGAAATGCAATTAAGCCGAAGCGAGATTTTTGAAAAGCTTAAGGATATTCTTATCAGCGCTGACGACAGAGGCATTGTTGATGCGGACAAATATACCGAGGATTCAAAGCTTGTTACCGAGCTCGGACTCAGCTCGGTCAACATCCTCTATATGGTAATAGCGATTGAGGAGACCTTCGGCATCTATTTTGACAACGTCGGAATGTCAGACTTTGAGACAATCGGAGACGTTGTAACATATATTGAAGGTAAACTGTGATGAAGTGGGCTCCCGATAAGTGCAAAACGGGCGATATGATAAGAATCCCTATCGGACAGTTTTATCATATAGGTATTTTCGTCAGTGAGGATGAGGTTATCCAGTTTGGGCTTCCGCCTATCCCCGAGAACATTATGCCTAATGAACAAATCGCTGTTGTGGCTACCGATATTGACGTCTTTTCGTGCGGAAAGATTGTCGAGGTCGCTAAGCTCGACTTCAAAGAAAAGCTCAGGCGCTATAAGCCCCAAAAAACCGTTGAGCTGGCGCGCTCGCGCATCGGCGAAACGGGCTACAATATCATTCACAACAACTGTGAGCACTTCGCTTATGAATGTGTGTTCGGCGTGAGCTATTGCTCTCAGGAAGATGAGCTCCGCCAAAAATGGAGAAAATATCAATCCGACAATCAAGATTAATATGTGGATTTTTCTTTTAATACTGACACTTATTTTACTATACACAATCTTAATAATCGGTCCGTCCGTTGTAGCTTTTTTCACGGTTTTCGCGCGTAAGACGACAACACCGCTGAACGAGCGCAAAAGTCTCGGCTATTACGAGCCTTTTGTTGACAAGATTAATTCGTCAACAAGCTATCTGTCGGGCTTGACAAAAACGCCAGTAAGGATAACTAGCTTTGACGGCGCACAGCTTTACGCCGATTATTACGACAGCGGTTATGATAAAACCGCAATCTGTGTTCACGGCTACGCCTCTGGCGTTGACTACAACTTTGCCGTTCAGGGCGAGTTTTTGAACAGACTGGGCTTCAATCTTCTGTTCATAAATCAGCGTGCCCACGACAAAAGCGGCGGAAAAAGCATAACCTTTGGGCTTTATGAGAGCCGCGACCTTATCTGTTGGATTGATAAGGCAAAAGAGCTCGGCGCAAAAAGCGTCCTGCTCTACGGCATATCAATGGGCGGCGCGACTGTGTCTTACGCGAGCGAAAAGCTCGAAAAAAGCGTTGTAAAAGCTATGATAATCGACTGCGCTTTCGCCTCACCTTATGAACAACTCAAGCACGATTATGTGTTGAGACATATGCCGTGGCGCCAGATGCTCGCTATAAACTGTTTTTTGGCAAAAACAAAACTGAAAATAAATCTGAAACAGACTGTTGCCGACTCGCTTAAAAATAGTGATATTCCCGCCTTTTTCATTCACGGAACCAACGATACTACCGTGCCTATTGAGCAGGGCAGAATAAATTATGAAGCCTGCGGCAGCGAAAAGCATTTTTACGCTGTCGAAAACGGCAGCCACACCGTCAGCTTCATTGCTGGCGGAGACAAACTGCAAAACGAGTTAAAAGACTTTTTGAATAAACAATTTGAAAGGAAATGAAAAAAATGAACAGCTTTAAGATTCTTTGTGACATCACCTGTGATTTGAGTGAAAAATTCCAGAAAGAATATGACATTGACGTCCTGAACGGTCATATGACTTTGCCCGATAAAACCGAAAAAACCACCTATCCCAAGTGGGTTGACACCACAGCGGAGGAGTTTTACGCGGATTTAAAGAAAAACCCCAACGACTATTCCACAGCTCCCCCGAATGTCGCGGAATTCACCGAGGCGTTTGAGAAGTACGCCGAACAGGGCGTTGACGTGCTCACCCTCACAATCTCGGGCGGAATGAGCGGCACCTACAGCTTTGCCACAAAGGCTAAAGAGGCTGTTTTACAGAAGTATCCCAACGCTAATATCAAGGTAATCGACTCGCGCCGTTTTTCGGTAGGCTTTGGTCTTATGGCGGTTAACGCCGCGATACTTCGCAACGAAGGCAAGTCGATGGACGAGGTTTGCGAATATATCGAAAGCAACAAGAACCGTTATCATCAGGCGGGCTGGCTTGACGACCTCAGCTTTGTCGCGAAGAAGGGCAGACTCACCCATTCAAAGGCTTTCTTCGGCAAGCTTGCGGGCATCAAGCCCATCGGTGAGTTTGACTACAACGGGCTTACAACCGTTATCGGCAAGGCTAAAGGCGCTAAAAAAGCCTATCCCGCTCTGCTCTCGTACATTGAGGAAACTATCGAGAATCCCGAGGAGCAGATTATATTTATCGCGCAGACCAACCGCCTCCCTCAGGCGCAGCAGTATAAAAAGCTGATTGAGGAAAAATTCCACCCCAAGGCTGTATACATCAACGACGTATTCCCCGCCAACGGAATCAACGTAGGACCAGGGCTTATGGCGGCGTATTATTATGGCAAGCCGATTTCAGAGGGCTTAAAACAAGAAACCGAAATAATCAACAAGTATCTTAAGTAAGGTTTAGTGTGTTAGGTTTTAGATATACTAATCACTAAATGCTAAATGCTAAAAGAAAGCGGTGCTCATATGGGTACAAGAAAAATCAACGGCTATCATCTGAAAAAAATGCTCGAAAACGGGCTCAACAATCTTCGCTTATACGAGGAGGAAATTAACAACCTCAACGTGTTCCCTGTTCCCGACGGCGATACGGGCACAAATATGCGCCTTACGCTCGAGAACGGAATCAACCGCTCCAACGACCGAACCGAATCGGGCGCGTTCCTAAAATCCTTGAGCGCGGGGATGCTGCTCGGCGCGCGCGGAAACTCGGGCGTTATTCTATCCCAGTTCTTTACGGGCTTTTTTCAGGAGCTTTCGCACTGCAATTACATAGGTCCAGGCGAGCTTCGCAACGGACTTATTCGCGGCTATCGCATCGCGTACCAGTCTGTTATCAACCCTGTCGAGGGCACTATTCTCTCAGTAGCGAGAGAGGGTATCGAAAACATCAGAACACAAATCGGCAGAAACACATCTATTGACACCATTCTTTCAATGTATGTCGCTGAGATGAAAAAAACTCTAGCCTATACTCCCGAAATGCTTGACGTTTTGAAGGAAGCGGGCGTTGTTGACAGCGGAGCCAAGGGCTTTATCACAATATTTGAGGGTATGCTCAAATATCTGTACGGCGAAATCATCCAGCCCGATTCAGCTCCCGTCAATCATCCCGAAGAAAAAGCAGAACTCGACTTCGATTTATTTAACGAGCGCTCGAGCTTTGACGATGGCTATTGTATGGAGTTTATTCTTCAGTTGATGATTAACCCCAGATACAAACAGGATTTTGACATTGACCGCTATATAAGCGCCCTGCAAAACTGCGGCAACTCGCTGGTTGTTGTTCAGGACGAAAAGCGCGTCAAGGTCCATATACACACCAAAAAACCGTCAAAAATTATAGACCACAGCCAGCGCTACGGCGAGTTTTTGACTTTCAAGCTCGAGAATATGCAGCTCCAGCACAACGAGCACGAAATCAAGGTTAAGCCGAAGGAGCACAAGGAGCTGTCTATTGTTTCGGTAGTGAACGGCAGCGGTCTCAAAAAGCTCTTTACTGAGCTTGGAGCCGACTGCGTTATTGACGGCGGCTCAACGATGAACACCTCGTCAGAGGAGTTTGTAAAGGCGTTCGAGGAGCTGGACGCCGACAATATCGTCGTGCTTCCCAATAACTCAAACGTTATTCTCGCCGCTGAACAGGCTGCTGAAATCAGCGGACGCGGCAACATCACCGTGCTTAAATCAAAGAGCTTCGCCGAGGGCTATTACGCTCTCGCTATGGACGACGCGTTCCACGGCACGGCAGACGAGCGGATAGAACAGATGCGCTCGGGTATGGAAGACGTTATAACGCTCGCCCAGACTGTTGCCTCCCGCGATTATTCATATCACGAAATCGTATGCAAAAAGGGCGAGGACATAGCGCTTATAAACAACGAGATTGTCTGCGTCAGCTCAAACTGGCTCAAGGCGATTATCGACGGACTTAAGCATGTTCCCGACATCGAAATGATGGAAACCCTGACAGTTATGCGCGGCGAGGGAATAGACGAATCTAAAGCCAATGAGCTCGAAGCCGCTGTGGCGGAGGAGTTCCCGCATCTCAACGTCGAAATGATAGACGGCGGTCAGCAGATTTATCATTTTATAATTGGAATTATATAGTAAATATTGATTAGTAATCATTCGGGAGCGGCAGGAGCGGCTCCCCTACAGGAGAAACAATGTCACTTTTGATTTGGATAGGTATAGCCTCTCTGTTCTTCTTTCTGATACTGCCGATGATACTCATCGCTGTGGTGCTTTATCTTATTCTTTTTGTAAGAACAAGCAAAAAGAAATGGGGCAGGGTTTGCAGCTTTCCCGAAGACGAGGAGTACACACGTATGTACAACCTCGGTCTTGAGTGGGGCGAAAAGTACAAGCAGAATAAGATCCCCGTTGATATTCAGAGCGGTCGCTATCACCTTTGCGGCGAATACTTTGATTTCGGCGGAAAAACCTGCGTGATTATCATCGCGGGCAGGACCGAGGCGTGTTATTACGGCTATTATTTCGCCGAACCCTACAGAAAGCTCGGCTACAACGTGCTCGTCATCGACAACCGCTCGCACGGTCTTTCGGACGGCACGGCTACCTCGTTCGGAATGAAGGAATACAAGGATATTCTTAACTGGAGCAAATTCCTGCACGACGAAAAGCACAACGAGAGAATTGTGCTCCACGGAATATGCATCGGCTCGTCAGCGGCAATCTTCGCGATTACCGACGACAATTGCCCCGACTACATTTCAGCGCTCACCGTCGAAGGAATGTATATGAGGTTTTATGATTCGTTCATAAACAATATGAAGGAACAAAAACGCAAGCCGATTCAACCCGTAGCTTTCGAGGTCGCTCTGCTGATATTGATGTTCGGTCACGTCAACATAATCAGAAACGGTCCCAAAAACCGAGTGGGCAAGCTCAGAAAGCCCATATTGTTCATTCACAGCAAAGAGGATAAATACTCGCTGCCCGAAAAAACTCAGCAGATGTACGACCAATGCGACTGCGAAAAAGAACTCGTATGGTTTGAGCACGGCAAGCACTCGCGCCTGAGAATCATTGACAGCGCAAAATATGACAAATCAATAGTTGATTTTTATGATAAACTGTACTATAATTAAATTACCGTGATTTAACGGGGTTAATAATTTGGAAAAGGAGATTATTATTATGAGTTTTTGTAGAAATTGTGGAGCTGAAGTTCCCGAGACTGCTTCTGCTTGTCCCGCTTGCGGAACTCCCGTAAGCCAGCCTCAGTACGAGCAGGCACCTGTTGCTCAGCCTCAGTATCAGCAGCCTACACCTGCACCGATGCCCCCCAACCCATACGCAGAGCCCGTTCAGGCTCAGGTTCAGGGGACCGCTCCGAGCGCCAAGCTTATCCTTATTTTAGGTATAATTTCACTTGCCGTTTCATGTATTCCGTTCGTAGGAATCGGCGGTATCGTTGTTGGCGCTATCGGTATGGGCAAGTCAAACGCCTACGTTAAAGCTGGCGGAATTCGCTGCGGTATGTCCATCACAGGCCGTATTCTTTCGAGAGTAGGCATGATTGTCAGCATTGTAATGACAGTTTTCTGGGTTATTTACTTTTCAGCTATCGCATGCGCGGTAGGAACCTACTACAGCGGTAATTATCACATTTATTATTAATCCGAAATCAACATCATTAATCGGCGCTCTCTCGGGCGCCGAATATTTTTAATTAAACTGTGGATAACTAGGAGGAGAGGATAATGACAAAGCCCTCAAATCACAAAATATTAAAGCGAGTGATTATTTCTCTTTTGATTATTTTTATACTTTTCTGTCTGTCTTCGGTCGTTGTTTCGATGTGCGTTTTCGCAAATATGTTTGAGCGATATAACGAAGACAGCAACCCGTTGTTTTACTCATACTCAGACATTGACAAAAATAAATACCCTCGCGGTGAGGCTGATTTCAAATCGGGCGAAAACACGCTCAAAGGCTATCTGTACTCGACTTCAAAACGTAGCCACGGAACGGTTATTGTCATCAACGGCTACAGATGCACCGCCGACAGACATCTGCCTGAGATTATGTATTTTGTCGACCACGGCTGGTCTGTGTTCACATATGACGGCACTGGAGTTGGAAAAAGCGGCGGAGACAGTCAGATAGGCTTGCCTCAGTTCAGGCGCGACGCGACAGCGGCTGTGAAGTATGTGAGCTCCAAAAGCACAAAGCCAATTGTGCTCTATGGTCACAGCGCGGGAGGCTACGCCGCGGCTACCTCACTCGAGGACAACAAAAACATAAAAGCCGTTGTATCTGTCGCGGGCTTCAACTCGCCTGTTGAGCTTATGCACTCGTTTACAAAGGATAATATAGGCTTCATCGCTGACATAGAATACCCGTTTATGTACGCTCATAACTATGTTCTGTTCGGCGACAACGCCAATACCCAGGCGTTTGAGGCAATCAGCTCGAGCGACACTCCCGTCGCAATTTTTCAGGGCAACAATGACGGCATAGTTCCCTATAATATCAGTATCTATTCTCATAAAAGCGAGATAAAAAATCCCAACGTCAAGTATATTGAGGTTAATTCAAAGTCAAGAGGAACTCACTCCACAATCTGGCTTTCAGAGAAGGCGGCTAAATACACGCTGAAATACAACGACGATTCATTCCATAAGCCTGACAAAGCTAAGGCCAATGAGCTTGACAAGGATTATATGGAAAGTGTTTTGAGTTTTTATAATAAAGCAATCAAATAATATAACTGGCTCTTGAAATTCTTTATACATTTTAGTATAATAGTAATGTTAATCTTTAGGTATTTATGGAGGAAAACATGGCTAACAACAAAAAAATGGTCGAGGCTATCACCAGCCGCGACGAGGATTTTGCCAAATGGTATACAGATATAGTTAAAAAAGCGGAGCTGATTGACTACTCCAGCGTCAAGGGCTGTATGGTTTTTCGCCCTTACGGCTACGCTATCTGGGAGAATATTCAGAAGGATATGGACAGACGCTTCAAGGAAACAGGCGTCGAGAACGTTTATATGCCGATGTTTATTCCCGAAAGCCTTTTGCAGAAAGAGAAGGACCATGTTGAGGGCTTCGCTCCCGAGTGCGCATGGGTTACTGTCGGCGGTTCTGAAAAACTAACGGAGCGCCTTGCGGTTCGCCCCACATCCGAGACATTGTTCTGTGAGCATTATAAGAACGTTGTCGAAACCTATCGCGACCTCCCCAAGCTCTACAATCAGTGGTGCTCAGTGGTAAGATGGGAGAAGACAACCCGTCCGTTCCTGCGCAACTCAGAGTTTTTGTGGCAGGAAGGCCATACTCTGCATGAAACAGCCGAGGAAGCTAAAGCTGAAACTCTCCAGATGCTCAAGGTTTACGAGGACTTTTATCGTGAGACACTCGCGATCCCCGCGGTAGTCGGCGAAAAGACTGAAAAAGAGCGTTTCGCGGGCGCTGAGGCTACATATACAATCGAGCCGATGATGCACAACGGCGTAGCGCTTCAGGGCGGCACCTCGCACTACTTCGGCGACGGCTTCGCAAAGAGCTTTGACATCAAGTTCCAAGGGCGTGATAACAAGCTTCACTATCCGCACCAGACATCTTGGGGTGTATCGACAAGAATGATAGGCGCGATTATAATGGTTCACGGCGACGATGACGGACTTGTTCTGCCGCCGAAAATCAGCCCGATTCAGGTTGTAATTCTTCCTATCGCGATGCACAAAGAGGGCGTGCTCGAAAAGGCAAATGAGCTTAAGGACGCGCTCAAAACAAAGTTTAGAGTAAAGCTCGACGACAGCGACCACGCTCCTGGCTGGAAGTTCTCAGAGTACGAGATGAAGGGTGTTCCCGTCAGAGTTGAAATCGGCCCCAAGGACATTGAAAAAGGTCAGTGTGTAGTGGTACGCCGCGACAACCGCGAAAAGATTTTTACTCCCATTGACAAGCTCTGTGAAACAGTAGAAAAGGCGCTTCAGGATGTGCATGACGCTATGTACGAAAGAGCGCTCGAGAATATGAAAGAAAAGACCAACGTCGCCTTAACCTATGATGAATTCATCGCTCTCGGCAAGGAGCAGGGCGGATTTATCAAAGCTATGTGGTGCGGCGACAGCGCGTGCGAGGATAAGCTTAAAGAGGAAACAGGCGGAGTCAAGAGCCGCTGCATTCCCTTTGAGGAAGAACAGCTCAGCAATACCTGCGTGTGCTGCGGCAAACCCGCCAAGCATATGGTTTATTGGGGAAAACAATATTAATTCGCAATTCTCATTTTTCCATTCTCATTTCTCATTTAACAAGGAGGTGTTACTATGCCGATTAAGGTTCAGACAAACCTACCCGCAATCAAGATTCTTGAGAGCGAGAACATCTTTGTTATGCCCGAGGAGAGGGCTATGGCGCAGGACATTCGTCCGCTTAAAATTGTCATACTCAACCTTATGCCTACCAAGGTTGTGACCGAAACTCAGCTTCTCAGGCTGCTCGGCAACACCCCGCTTCAGGTTGATATTGAGCTTTTGCAGATGGCTACGCACAAATCCAAAAATACCTCGCGCCGTCACCTGACAACCTTTTATAAAACTTTCGATGAGATTAAAGACCAGAAATTTGACGGAATGATTATCACAGGCGCTCCCGTTGAACAGCTCGATTTTGAAGACGTCGACTACTGGGACGAGCTGTGCGAGATTATGGACTGGTCAAAGAAGAATGTGTATTCCGTGCTCCATATCTGTTGGGGCGCTCAGGCGGGGCTCTATCACCGCTACGGCATACGCAAGTACGAATTCAAAGAAAAGCTCTCGGGCATTTTTGAGCACAGAATTCTCAACCCGCTCCACCCGCTGCTCAGAGGCTTTGACGACAAATTTCTTATTCCTCATTCACGTTACACGGGAGTGGTTGAGGAAGATATTTATAATTACGAAAACCCCAAGCTCGAAATCCTCGCAAAGAGCGACGAGGCGGGCGTTGCCATAATAGGCAAGAAAAACGGCAGGGCGTTCTACATACTGGGTCACGCCGAGTACGACCGTGAAACGCTCGCGAATGAGTATTTTCGTGACATCAACAAGGGACTCGACATAAAAATTCCCAAGAATTATTTTCCCGATGATAACCCCAAGAATGACCCGCCGATGGTATGGCGCAGCAGCGCGAGCTTACTGTTCTCAAACTGGCTCAACTACTATGTCTATCAGCAGACACCGTATGACCTTGAAGACCTTAAGAAAATGTACGAAGAATTAGATTAATTCAGTTATCAGTTCTCAGTAGTCAGTTTTCAGTGATCAGTGAATGTCTAGAACAAGGAAACTGCTAATCTAAAAGTTTAATTCCCGAACTATTTATAATATTTTTATTCTATAAACAAAGTCTTAGGTTCAGCGCAAAACCTAAGACTTTGATTTGTTTATTTCATTATTTATACAATCGGGCACCGATGTTTGAAATAATCCGATTTAAAATCTCGAAAACAACTGACCACTGCCCACTGACTGCTGACTACTACAACAGAGCCATCGCCTTATAAGCGATGGCTCTGTTGTTTGGAGATATATTTAAAAGTCAGATTTTAACCTAGTTTTTCTCTTAAAAATGTGAGTATCTTCTTCTCTCGGCGGCTTATTTGTACCTGAGTCATTCCGAGCGTCTCGGCGGTTTTTGACTGGGTTTTAAACTGATAGTACCTCAGCTCGATTATCTTTCTGTCGTTTTGGTCGAGCGTTTTTATAACGTCTCTGAGCGCGAGCTTTTCTGTCAGTTTATCGGCTATGTCATCGGTGGGAATATCTACCGCTTTTTCATCGTCGTTATCCGCTGTCAACGACAGAGGAATCTTGCCCGAGTTGAGCGCGTCACAAACTTTTTCAGCGCTGACTTTCAGCCCCTCGGCTATCTCGTTAACGCTCGGCTCGCGAGAGTTGCTCAGTTCAAACTCGTTTTTAAATCTGTTTATCTTTATCAATAATTCTTTAAGACTACGGCTGACCTTGACTGTGCCGCCGTCACGAAACAGCCGCTTTATTTCGCCCAGTATCACGGGCACGGCATAAGTTGAGAGCTTAAATTCAAACTCGGGCTTGTAGTTGCGAACAGCTTTAACAAGTCCGAGGCAACCAGCGGAGTACAAGTCGTCATACTCAATGCCTCTGTCCTTAAAGCGTCCGCAACACGCGTGAACAAGCCCGAGGTTTTGACTGATAATGCTTTCGAGCTCAATCATTTTAGCGCGACAATCCGTTTTGTCAACGTTACGGTTGTGCCTTTGTCAGGCTTTGAATTTACCCTTACGCTGTCGGTGAAGCTCTGCATAACAGCGAATCCCAGTCCCGCCCGCTCCTCGCTCTCGGCAGTCGTAAACAACGGCTGCATAGCCTTGTTTATGTCTTCAATCCCGACGCCTTTGTCGCGAATTTTAATTATAACATCTCGCTCCTCGGTGAGCTTAACGTCTATGTAAATCATTCCGCTTTCACGTCGGTAGCCATGCACAATCGCGTTTGTAACCGCCTCGCTCACAGCGGTTTTTATGTCAGCAAGCTCGGTGATTGTCGGGTCGAACTCGAGCACAAACGCCGCCACAGCGCTGCGGGCAAAGCTCTCGTTGGTGCTTTTGCTTGGGAACTTTAAATGCATCTCGTTGATAACATTCATTTGAGCACCCCCAGCGAGCTTATGCCGCTAAGCTCAATTATTTTTGTCAGGTTGTCGGGCACATTTACCACTTTAAGCCGTCCGCCGATTAGTCCGACTGAGCGGAACCGCCCCATAATCAGCCCTATTCCCGAGCTGTCCATAAAGCTCACCTTTGAAAAATCCAGCTCCAGAGTTTTCGGGCGCAGAGCGTTTACCCGCCCGTCAATCTTTGAGCGCATTCCCGCGGCGCGGTTGTGGTCTATTTCGCCGCTGAGATATATTGTAAGCACATCGTCTTTGTAGTCAGTGTTGAGCATTTAATCACCTTACATTAAACAAAAATAACAGCCTGTCCTCATTATAGCGAGAACAGGCTGAAAAATTTGTCATATTATGTTTTGTCAATTATATATTTTCTGATTTGTCCCGCGAGATACAGCGAGCCCGCGATTACAACAGGCTTTCCGCTGCCAAGCGCCGCGTCGAACGCCTCGAAAGGACTGTCAAATACCTTGACTTCGCTAAAATACTCCTCGCATTCAGCGGCTAAAGCCAGAGAGCTCAGCGTTCTCGGGTTATCGACAGGCACTGTGTACACGGTAGAAAACAGCCCCCGAAGCAGCTTCACCGAGCTTTTGCTGTCCTTATCGCTGAGCATACCGAGAATCAAAACCGCCCTTTTATCACCGAAGTACTTTTTATAGGCGTTGATAAAAGCCTCGATTCCGTCAGGGTTGTGAGCGCCGTCGAGAACAATTGCGGGGTTTTCACTCAACAGCTCAAAGCGTGCGGGATTGGTTGTGACGCTGAAACCGTCGATAATGTTTTTATCGGTAATATCAAATTGCTGTCTTAACTGTTCGATTGTCGCTAAAGCGGTTTTCGCGTTCTCAATCTGATGATTACCGAGCAGTTTTAAGCTGAGATTAAGCCCCTTATAACCGAGCGTTGTGCCCGAAAGGCTTTCGCCGAGCACACTGACGTCAAGGCTTTCGCTTTTAATCAGCGGCACGTTCTTATCCTCGCACGTCCGCTCAATCACCGCCATAGCCTCTGCCCTTTGCGTCGAAGTCACAACAATGCTTCCGCTTTTTATTATGCCGCATTTTTGCTCAGCGATTCTTTCAATTGTATCTCCGAGAACCGCTGTATGGTCAAGTCCGATTTTTGTTATAACCGTACACAGCGGCGGCTTTATAACGTTGGTGCAGTCGAGCAGTCCGCCCATTCCAGTTTCGAGCACCACTACGTCGCACTGTGCTTCACTGTGAATCAGAAACTCAAGCGCCATAACATACTCAAATTCTGTTATTACACAGCCCTCGTCTCTTAACCTTTGAAGAATCGGGAATGTTCTCTCGACCGCGTCTTCAAGAGCTTTTTCCTCAATCAGCTCATTGTTAATCTGTATTCTCTCTCTGAAGTCGACAATATACGGCGAAATGAAAAGCCCCGTCTTATAACCCGCCTCTGTAAGAACTGAGCTGAGGAGTCTGCACACAGAGCCCTTGCCGTTTGTGCCCGCGACGTGAACAAATCTAAGCTTGTCCTGCGGATTGCCGAGAATATCCAGGAATTTTTTAATCCTGTCGAGTCCAGGGCGCGAGCCGAACTTGTCGAGCGAGTGGATTTTTTCTATTGCGTTCATACTAATTCCTTGTAGATTTCGTTTTTCTTAAAGCCCGTAACAGCCGCCGCCTCTTTGGCGGCGTCGTTGAGCCTTGAGCCGCTGTCAATCAGCTTTTTTGCCAGCTCGACCGCCTGCTCTAAGGTATATTCCTCGGCTTCTTCCTGTTGTTTTCCCTCGAGCACAAGCACAATCTCGCCCTTGATTCCGCTGTCCGCGAGAACCTCGGCGGCGTACTTTGTATTTGTACGGATTACTTCCTCGTGCACCTTGGTGAGCTCGCGGACTATGCTGAGCTTTCGCTCGCCAAAAAAGCCGTATAAATCCTTTAGTGTAGTCGGAAGCTTGTGGGGAGCCTCATAAAAAATCATTGTCCTGCTCTCATTTTTAAGGCTTTCGAGATGTTCTCTGCGGCTCTTTTTGTTGACGCTCAAAAAGCCCTCAAAACAGAACCTGCCCGTATCAAGTCCGCTGACGGCGAGCGCCGACACAACCGCGCTCGGACCGGGGATAACTACGGTCGTGATACCCTTTTGCTCACAGAGCTTAATCAAATCCTCGCCTGGGTCGGATATACACGGCATACCCGCGTCGGTCACAATCGCGCAGCTCTCGCCCGCGAGAATCCGAGCGCAGATTATTTCGCCTCGCTCGCGCTTGTTGTGTTCATAATAACTGACCATAGGCTTTTTTATATCAAAATGATTAAGCAGCTTCAGCGTGACGCGCGTATCCTCAGCCGCGATAAAATCAACTTCGCTGAGCGTTTGTACCGCCCTCGGCGACATATCGGACAGGTTGCCTATAGGCGTGCCCACAACATATAATTTACTCAAGGTAAGCCTCCTTGTATTCTCCGTAAATACTAAGCATTTCATCGCTCTCTATAAACAGCGTCGGCTCTGTAACCAGCCCGCCGCGCTTTCCTCCGCGTCTGCCCTCAATCAAAAACAGCTTGGGCGCTTTGCCCTCCCTCTGCTGAACAAGGCGCAGGCGTTTGGGCTCGAGGTCGTTATTCCTCATACTTTCCATCACGTCTGTCAATCGCTCAGGGCGTTGACACATCACAAACCTTCCGCCAAATTGCAAAAGGTTCTTAGCCGCGGAACAAACGTCATCAATAGTGCAACTCTCCTCGTGACGAGCGAGGAGCTTTTCGTCGTCGGGATTCTTAATCCCCGAACCGCCCTGCTTGTAAGGCGGATTACACGACACCAAGTCAAAGCAACCAAACGGCAAAAGCCCTGAAAGCTCTTTTAAGTCGGCGTTAATGATTTTAATATTATTCAATCCGTTATCTGATACGCTTTTTTCAAAAAGGTCACACGCTCCGCTCTGAATCTCTACCGCGGTTATTTCAAGCTCTCTGTTGCTGCGCGTCCACAAAAGCGGAATAGTACCGCAGCCCGCGCCTAAATCGACAACCCTTGTGCCCCCTCGCGGTTTAGCGAAATCGGCGAGCAGAATTGTATCGGTTGAAAAGTGGTACATATCGTTGACCAGTATTCTTATTCCGCCGCCGAGCGGCTCAAAGCGTTCTCCTTTTGGCATAATTAAAATCCTTTCATAGTATGCCTTCCCCCAAAGGGGGAAGCCACATACATCATTATATCATCAAAAACAAAAAACGGCAAGGTCGAGCCCTGCCGTTTTGGTTTTATGTAGCTAATTAACCCTCCTGGGGAGCGCCTACGGGACAAACATCAGCGCAAGTACCGCAATCGATACAAGCATCAGCGTCGATAACGTATTTGCCATCGCCCTCGGAAATAGCGCTTACAGGGCACTCATCCGAACATGCGCCGCACATAATGCAATCGTCATTAATTACGTATGCCATGAGATGAACCTCCTTACAGTATTAATATAATTGTAGCATAAATTTTACAAAATGCAATAGGTTAGTTTTGTCTAATACCTATATTTTTTAAATTATTGCTCCTCAAGGTGCTTTAATTCGTCGATTTCCTTCTTATCCATTTTGATATATCCGTCTTTGAGAAGCTTGACCTCCTTGACCTTGAAGGTAGCGGGAGCTACTCCCTCGGGAGCCGAATCGAGCCTTACTTTTAAGATACCAGAGATTAAGTTGTTCTCAACAACCAAGCCCTTGCCCTCGGGGGTTTTTACTATCGCGCCGACCTTAGGTGTGCGTTTAAGCAAATCAGTGTAGGCTTCCTGCTCATATTTAAGACAGCACATAAGTCGTCCGCAGGTGCCCGAGATTTTGACAGGTGAAAGCGATAATCCCTGCTCTTTAGCCATTTTAATCGAAACAGGCTGAAAATCGCCCATAAAGCTGTGGCAGCAGAACGGTCTTCCGCAAACGCCCAAGCCTCCGAGCATTTTTGCCTCGTCGCGCACGCCTATTTGTCTGAGCTCAATTCTTGTTCTGAACACGCCCGCCAAGTCCTTAACAAGCGCTCTGAAGTCGACTCTGCCGTCGGCGGTAAAATAGAACAAAATCTTGTTGTTGTCGAAGGTATACTCTACATCGACCAGATTCATCTTGAGCTTATGCTCGGAGATTTTCTTCTCACAGGTTTTAAAAGCTTCTTTCTCGCGCTTTTTGTTTTCGGCTACGTGCGACAGGTCGTTGTCCGTTGCCTTTCGGATAAGCGGCTTGAGCGGATGCACAAGCTCCTCCTCGGGAACTTCCTTGTTGGCGAGCGCCACCTTGCCACACTCGATGCCGCGGGCGGTCTCAACGATAACCATATCGCCTGTTTTAAGCTTTATATTCTTAGGGTCAAAGTAATAAATCTTACCGCCCTCTTTGAATCTTACTCCGATTACTTCTGCCATAATCGTCTACCTTTCTATAAATAATTACCAGACTGTTTTTCTGTACTGAGAGCACAGCCACGTGGATAAAAGTTCTAGCGAAACGTTCTGATTAATTTTCTGCTTTGCTGAGATAGTAATCTCTATCAGAGCTAAAAATTGCGACTTTGTGAGCTTTCCGCAAAGCAATTCGGCAACCGCAGTATTGTCGGAGGGCTCAAAGCCCGACTGCATACTCAGTCCGTCGCCCAGTATATCGACCACGGTATCAAGCGTTTGAATCGCCGAGAAGCGGTCGGACAATTTATAAGTAGCTTTGAGAAGCTCAAGCTCGCTTGAGGAGAGTATGCCGCGCAAAATTTCTTCAGCAAGCTCAACATATTCCTCGTTCTGTTCTTTTTCGTAACCCAGATTTAGAGTTGTCGCTCTCGAACGTATTGTCTCGAGCATTGTTTTGCTGTTCTCACAGGTGAGAATAAACAAAATATCCTGCGGCGGCTCCTCAATAGTTTTGAGCAGAATGTTCTGAGATATTTCGGGCAGCCGCTTGTCGCATTCTTCAAAAACATATACCTTTCTGTCAGCCTGATTGGGCTTGATTGAAGCGTCAGCCACAATCCACTTTAGCTCATCCGCTTTATATATTTTTGTTTTTCCTGAACTTTTCGCGTAATAAATATCGCTGTGAGCGCGCTCAAAAGCGTTCTGACAGTTTTTGCATGAGCCGCACGGTCTGTTTTTGTCCGAGCCGCAAACCGCCCACGCGGACAAATGCTCCGCAAGCGTCTTTCGCTCGGATTCACTGCCGCCGCTTATTATAAAAGCGTGGGGCATACGGTTGCCTCGTTCAAGGGCGTTTAATGAATCTTTTAAATCTGTATTCAGTTGTAAGTCAGAATAATTCATTAAATCACCTTTTATTATAACACAAAAAACAACAAGTTACTATTATTTTACACTAACGTGATTTACAAGTACATTCCCGTTTTCGTCAATCTCAACCACAGCGCAGGTCGGCTCCCAGCGCCCGCAACTGCCTGGGTTAATCAGCCTTACATTACCGAGGGTTTCGTCGGCGCATATGTGAGTATGACCGAAAAAGACTATATCGGCGCCTTCTTCCTCAGCCTTGTACGAAAGATTCTCGAGCCCGTATTTTACACCGAAAAGATGACCGTGCGTAACCATAACACGCTTTGATTCAGCGTCGAAAAACTCAACATCATCCAAACCGCCCATAAAATCACAGTTGCCGCGCGCGCAGACAACCTCGGCGTGGCTGATATTGTCGTAAAGCCACCGAGCCTCTCCACGCGTACCGTCGCCGCAATGAACGATAACATCGGCGTTTTTTCCGTATTTTTCAACTGCCTTTTCCATACCTGTGATGTTTCCGTGAGTATCAGATAAAACAAGAATTTTCATAGTATCTCCTCATAAAAACTTTTATAACGCATAGTATATACCGAGGTGTTAAAATGAATAACAATGAACTGAACAATCTTATTAAAAGTTATATAAATAAAAACGGCGCTAAACCCGACCCGAAAAATCAGGCAAAGGTCGAAAAAATGCTCGGCTCGCTCAGCGAAAAGCAGGCTAATCAGCTCAAAACCGTGCTCCAGAATCCCGAAAAGTCAGCGGAAATTCTTAACTCTCCCGCGGCTCGGGCGCTTATGAAGAAGCTGATGAAGTAATGGACGATATTCAAAGCAAGATTGCCGAAATAATGGCTGACCCCGAGGCGATGAAAGAAGTGCAAAGCCTCGGCAAAATGTTGGGACTGGGCTCGGATGAGCCCGCTCCCGCGCCGCCTCCCCCATCGAACGCTCCGCTCTCAACCGAAGCGCTGGGCGCTGTCGCGAAATTGATGCCGTTGCTGTCTATGGCTAACCAGGAGGATGACACATCACGGCTTTTGTCGGCGTTAACGCCCTTTCTCAGCGAGGAAAAGTGCCGAAAGCTGGATTCAGCCAAAAAGATGCTGCGGATAATAAAACTTCTGCCTGTTCTTAAAGAGGGCGGGCTGCTCGATTTTCTTTAGGTGGTGATCATATGGCGGATATTGACCCGATTACCCGCGAAGCGCTGAGACGCGCCACACAGATGCAGGGCAGAGCGAGAAACACTCCACGCCAGCCTGAGCCGTCCGAAGCTCAGAAAGAAGAACAGCACAAGCCGCCCGAAGCGCCCAAAGCTCCCCGCGCAAAACCCGCCGTTCAACAGAGCGGGCTGGAGGCTTTGTTCAAAGACAAGGAAACCAGCGTGATACTGATTCTCATCGTCCTCCTTATGGGCGAAAAGGGCTGCGAGCACCTTTTGCTAGCGCTTATTTACTTACTTTTATAATACTCTTATGATTTTAACATATTTTTTCAACTTAGACAAGAGTAATATTTCAGTATTCAGCAGTCAGTAAACTGAATACCAAAAAGGGCTGACGTCAGTCAGCCCTTTAGTTACGCGTTATCGCGATTTTATTTTGTTATCTTAACCTTGAACTTAACTGTCTTGGTTAACTTCTTATAAACCTTTGTGCCCTTGGCTGTTACCTTAACCGTTACGGTGTAGGTCTTGCCCTTCTTGAGACCCTTCTTGACAGAAACCTTACCAGCCGAGGTGACGGTAATCTTCTTGTCGCCCTTAGTCTTCTTAAAGGTAACTTTGCCCTTAGCCTTCTTGACTG
>JAHLAX010000030.1 GCA_020625875.1 bacterium
ATTAGTATCTACTCTGTCTTTCTGCTACCTCTATTGTAGCACATCGTCAGAGTTCTCGGATTACTTTACCACTTACTTTTTATCATGCCTCCTTAATAACCGCTCGAGCGAAAAAAGCTCGGGCGGTTAATTTTTAAAAAATTTTTAAAAAAGTTTAAAATTCGCCTGTTTTTGTTGTATTCCTGTTGTAGTCGGTTTGATAT
The DNA here is from genome assembly GCA_020625875.1 of bacterium. Lineage (GTDB taxonomy): Bacteria > Bacillota > Clostridia > Oscillospirales > Acutalibacteraceae > Ruminococcoides. The sequence continues at coordinate 204 of JAHLAX010000030.1, forward strand.
AGTATAGTCAAACAAAGGGGAACACCCCAAAAAAGGACGATGACTATGAAAAATCAAATGTATAATCCTTCTGTTATGAAGCGCGTTAACGAATTAGATTTGCTAAAGGCGATAGCGATTATCGCAATGGTTTTTATACACGTTTTCGACGTGTCAACACGTATGCAAATCCACTCGGGTGTTGAAACTTCTACCGTTTGGATAATCGAGTTTATGGGTAATATCCCAAGCGCCGGAGTGTTTATGTTCGCTATGGGCTGGGGCGCGGCGTTCTCGAGCCGTTCTACACCTTCAACATATATAAGCAGGCTCAGACAGCTGGTTGTTCTGGGAATTGTGATTAACTTCTTCGAGCATTTTATTCCTTCGATTATAGACCCCGCGACATTCGGAACAATATGGGAAATCGCGCCTTCGATTTTCGCTGTTGACATCTACTTCTTCGCGGCGTTCGCTATGATTTACTTCGCGGTTATGAAGAAGTTTAAAGAAAAGCCCGTTGCGGCGATTTCGATAAGCGCGGCACTTGTAATTGCTTGTTTCGCCGTAAATGGCGCGGTTGGATTTGAGAGCTTCACTACAGGCAACAGCTGGCTTGATACAGGAATAGGACTTTTCATCAGAGAAAACGAATGGTCATACTTCCCGTTCATTTCATGGATTGTATTTCCTGTTGTCGGATACGGAGCGGCACATCTCTTTAAAAAAGCTACAAGCCGTCGGGCTGTATTGATTTTCGCGGTCATTACAGGTTTGCTCCTGATAATCTTTGCCGAGATATCAATGGCGGCATTTGGTATACAGGATGCGGTAATTTTTGGTGCTCATTCAGCTTCTGAAGCAAGTTACTATGCGCTTCACCCCTTATGTGCAATTTGCGGTTGCGGAGTTATCGCTCTTGAATTTGTAATCGCGAATCTGATTCTGATGATATCCCGTCAGCGTTTGCCGAAATTTATGAGCAAGATGAGCAGAAACGTAATGGAGATTTATATCGCTCAATGGCTGTTTATCGGATGCTTAAGCCCTGTACTTTCGGGTGTTACCAATCTGTGGGTTAATATTTTGTTTGCTACAGCGGTTACCTTTGCGTCATACTTCGGTGCGGAGATGTATAAATGGCTTATGATGAAAAGCAAAGAATACATAAAACAACGCCGCCAACGTATTCAGCCGCAAAAAGGGCTGGTACAGAATTAACAGATAAACTCATCTGAGAATTAAAGTTTACATATATATGTTACCATGAGCTGATATCGATAAAAACAAGGCTGTTGAATATTATCAGACAATCGAGGAAAATGTTAAGAATCAACGACGGCATACACATCTTGAATAGATGTGTATGCCGTTTTTTATTTGGTGCGGACTCCATATGTTTAGCTATAGAAAACTTAGCCTCGTTTGTCTATGATTCAAAAACTGTATTCTTTGATTAGTGCATCAATCACCAATCTCGTGGTGTATTTTGGTATGTTACTTGGTAAAAAAATCCTTTATCTTTGTTTAGCGGCTCAATTCTTGAAAAGTAATATAATTCTGTTTGTAAATTGCTCCAAAAAGATACCCTCTTAAAACGCGCAACAGAGGGTTATTTGCGCGAATCGGGCATCGAGGTCAAACTACCCGAGTCCTCCACTAACCGTCCAAAATAATGGCATAAACACTGTTGGTTTCAGGTGATTTTTTCTACACTTCAGGATAAGCGTGTTTTGATATAGTTCAGCCTCTCACGGTATCGTGAGAGGCTGTTTAGCGTGCTGTTTCGCACAAAGTTTTTTAAAAGCATATTAAAGCTTCATCATTCTGTATCCGATGCCGATATGTGTCTGAATCAGAGATTGCTGACTATCATTAAGTTTCTTTCTTAGAGTTGCCATAAAGACGCGAAGCGAAGCTTCATTGTTGTCAGCGCTGCTGCCCCAAACATTCTGAATGATATATTTATGCGTCAATACTTTTCCGACATTTTTCGCAAGAAGACAAATCAGTTTGTACTCAATAGGCGTAAGGTGCAGCTCGTTTTCATCAAGATAAACGCAGCCCGATACATAGTCGATTTTCAGTCGTTCGTTGACAAATTCTGTGACAGACGTGTTCCCGGCTTTTATCAGCCGCCTTTGAATAACGCGCAATCTCGCGAGGAGTTCATCGACGGAAAAAGGTTTTGTCAGGTAGTCATCGGCGCCTTTGTCGAGCGCCGAGATTTTATCCTGATCCTCGCTTCTCGCGCTGACAATAATTATCGGCACTTCGCTCCATGTTCTGATATGCTCAATCACTTCTTCGCCGTCGATATCAGGCAGCCCGAGGTCCAGTATTATTATATCCGGTTTGTGCGACGCGCTGAGCATAATCGCCTCGTTACCCTTGCTCGCTGTGATATAGCGATAATCATTCATCTTAAGCGTAGTTGTGATGAGGTTTCTGATCGGGATGTCGTCCTCTACAACCAAAACAAGATATTCATTCATTTAACTCAACCTTTCCGAGCGGCAGAGTAAAGCTCACTACCGTTCCTTTCGGATTATTATCACTGACGGTGATTGTGCCGCCGTGGGAACTTACAATAGACTTGCACAGCGAGAGCCCCAAGCCGAGACTCCTTCGACTGTCTGACGAACGGTTGCCGCCTGTATAGAACATATCAAAGACCTTGCTTCTTTCCGACTCGGGTATTCCGACGCCGAAGTCGGCTACCGCGATAACGGCAAAGTCCGTTTCTTTCTTAACTCTTACGGTAACGGGAGAATCCTCGTCGCTGTACTTTACGGCATTATCAATGAGGTTTATTATCACTTGCACAACCAAGTTCGCGTCCGCCACAACAGGGATGATTTCGTCGCGCATTTCAACATTGATTCTGCGCTTGGGGTGTGTGCGCTGAGTGTGCTTTGCCGCCTCCGAAACCAAGTCGTCCAGTATCTCCACTGAGAGGCGAAGCTGCATTTTCCCGTCCTCGATCCTTGTGGCGTAAAGCAAGTTTTCCACCAATCCGATTAACCACATTGATTCTGAATATATATCGGTATATATCTGCTGTTTTGCGTCTTCGTCAAGCGTGCTTCCCACGGAAATCAACGTGCTCGCGTTGCCCGAAATTGAGGTAAGCGGCGTTCTCAGGTCGTGTGAAATTGAGCGCAGCATATTCGCCCTGAGCTGTTCATTCTGCGCGAGGAGCGCGGCTTCTTCCTTTTCTTTAGCGTTCTGTTTTGCGATTTGAGTGTTGCGCTTGAGCTTGTTGGCGAGAGAGCCCGCGATAAACGCTGTGATAAACATTGTTATAAAGGTTACGGGATAGCCCGCGCCGTGCGCCGACAGCGAAAACTCAGGATAGGTAAAGAGGAAGTTAAACAGTGTTACGCACACTATCGAGGAAATTAGGCAGTAAAGTATTCTGGACGTAATAATTGATATAACAAGCACCGCTATGATGTACAGCATAATTATATCGGTGTCCGTAAGGCTGAACGCTTTAAAAGCATATCCCATAAGTGTAGCGACCGCCAGCACTATAAGGCAGAGCATCGATTCCTTAAGAACGGTTATCGGGCTTTGCCTTAATTTTTTATCTACCGTCATATTATTCACCCTCTTTTAATATACCACGAAGCGACATCAGACCTCAACTTTATTTCTCAAACGTCGTATATTTGTCGCATTATTTCTTTTCGTTGATGTTACTATTCTCTTCAATCTGACCGTTTTTCTCGTCAATCGTGCCTAGGAATCTGTCATACCTGTGCATCAGAAAGAGGCTGGCAATAAAACATCCCGCAGTGTAAACAACGATAAGAACCTTAATCATATTCTCATCTCCTGCTGCTGAGAATCTTCTGTATGTTGCGCAGTTCTCCAAGAACAAAAGCAACGTCATCGGGCTGCACAACAGTCTCAGCTGTCGGGATTATGACTTCAGTGTCGCGCTTTATTGTCAGTATGTTTAAGTTGTGTTTTCTCCGTATATCAATCTGCATAAGCGATTTTCCGTGCCATTCTTTCGGCACTTTAAGCTCATAGATATAGTATTCCTGTTCGAGGTGGAAAAAGTCCAGAATATTGTCAGACGCGTATTTTGTGGCGATGCGCAGAGCTGTCTGCTTTTCGGGATACACAACCTCGTCCGCGCCGTTACGCAGAAGAAACTTCATCTGCACATCATTTGTAGCGCGTGAGATAACCTGTTTCGCGCCGAGCTCGCTGAGGAGAGAAGTAGTTTCGAGTGAAGTCTGGAAGTGTCTGCCAAGCGTAACGAAGCAGACATCATAGTCGCCGATGCCAAGCGTCCTTAGAAACTCCTCGTTTGTGCCGTCGCCTATCTTGGCGTTGGTCACATAGGGCATTATATCGTTGATGCAATCTTCGTTGATATCCACCGCCATAACCTCACAGCGAAGCTCTTCCATGCGCTTAGCGATATGGGTTCCGAATTGTCCCGCTCCTATAACTAAAACCGATTTCATATTCAATTCTCCTTATCCGATTGAAATATTTTCAAGAGGCAGACGTGAATTCTTGCTGCCCGATGACGGCAGCGCGGCATAAATCAGCGTAAGTCCTCCGACTCTGCCGAAGAACATCAGCATCATAAGTATTGCCTTTGAGAGCATTCTCAGCTTGGTTGTGATGCCAAGCGTCAGCCCTACTGTTCCGATTGCCGAGCTTGTCTCGAAAAGCGAGGCGACCAGCGGAATATGCTCGAATTTACTTATGACGGCGCCGCTGACCAGAAACAGAAACAAATACATAAAAAATACCGCTCCCGCGTTGCGGACTGTGTCGTCGGATATTCTTCTCTTGAAGCACTGCACATCTCTTTTTCTGCTGAACACCGTGATTGCCGACATAAACAACACGGCAAATGTAACTGTCTTCATACCGCCCGCTGTTGAACCCGGCGAGCCGCCAATCAGCATTAACACTATCATTAGTATTGAGCCCGATTCGCTCATATTTGTCAGGTCCTGCGTGTTGAAGCCCGCCGTTCTTGTGGTAACTGACTGGAAAAACGAGCTGACGCTTCTCTCTGAAAAATCCATTGAACCGTATTCGTTAAAGAAGAAATAAAGCGCGGGCAAAACAATCAGTATCGAAGTGGTGAGCAGAACAATTTTACTTTGCAGTGAATAGCGCGTAAAGCGGTGTTTATATGTTTTGATATCACCCCATACAAGAAAGCCGATGCCGCCCGCAACAATCAGCAGCATAATAATACAATTCACATATATATTTCCGCTGTAAGAAGTCAGCGAAGAAAAAGGCTCTCTTGTCCCCATAAGGTCAAATCCCGCGTTGCAGAAGGCTGAAACCGAGTGAAACAGCGAATACCAAAGACCTTTTGCCGCTCCGAAATCCGCGCAGAACACAGGAAAAAGCAGAGCCGCGCCAATCAGCTCAATAAGCACCGTTGTTTTTACTATGAAGCTTGTAAACCGTACCATTCCTCCGATATGCGGAGCCGCGATTGACTCCTGCATTGTACTTCTGTGCCATAATCCTATCTTCATACCCGAAGCCCTCATTACAGTCAGACCGATAGTGATAACGCCCATCCCGCCAATCTGTATGAGAATGAATATTACACCCTGCCCGAAAACCGACCAGTATGTAGCAGTGTCCTTAACAACGAGTCCTGTCACACAAGTCGCGGAAGTCGCAGTAAACAGCGCATCGGAAAACGCAGTTATACTGCCTCGGCGCGAAGATATCGGCAGCATAAGCAAGAACGTTCCCAGCATAATAAGCATAAAAAAACTTAGGATAATTATTCGGAACGAAGTAATTTTCCTTCGCCTTTTCCGTTTAATCAATCGGAACATTTTTATACCTCTGTCGCAAAAAATTGTTGGTATAATTATATCATAAGGTCAGTTAAGATGATGTTAAGAATCACGGCACGATGTTAAGATTATATAAAGATAAGACTTCATCCCTCGCAATTGTACTTGGATTTGCTCCAAACGGAGGTTGTGTTCCCTAAATCTCTTATAAATTACGCTCATATATTCCTCTTTGCCTTTCATCATTCTGCTGGCGCAGGGACAAAGGGGCATTTTTCCTTTGTATTATTCATACCTATACGGCAAATCAAAAATTAACAGCAAACATCTAAAGTGAATGATTTTATAATATCCTATAAATCAGAATATAAGTCCAAACGGAGACACATTTTAGAAATCCCTTATCTTTGTTTTCTCCGTATCATTTCTTTCCATGGCAATAAAA
>JAHLAX010000182.1 GCA_020625875.1 bacterium
CCACGCGGTATGCATCGTTCGGCTCGTTCGGGCATGGTTCACCCGTTCACGCAGATCACAATCGTTCTGCGCGTGTCTGAGCCGGTCGTGGTTCTTCGTTCGGTCATTCCATTCGTTCGGTCATCTTGCAAGGTTTATCTAAATTGTTCGGTTGCAGTTTTCCATACCACTGCAAAGTGTTTGCGCGCGCAGGAAGTTTCACCGACCTACGCACAAGACAATGCAGCAGCAGACCGTCGGGAACTTGTCCGGCGGTCTGCGCTGCTGTTAAGATAGTTTACTTTGTTACTTCTGCTGCTGCGCTGCTATCTGCTGCGCTTCTTCGCTTTTGAAATATTCTTCCGCGCGCTTCTGCAATTCTACAAACTTCGCGTATTTCGCTGCTGCTTTCTTCTGCTTGTCTGCTGCTTTTTCCGCTTCGCTGCGCTTGTCTGCTGCTTCTTTCTGCAACTTTGCGCGCTTGTCTGCTGCTGCGAAGAAGATAGATAGAAGACTGTTTGCAGTAAATAGAGAAATAGGTTTGTAGATGTATAATTTTTCATCTACTTGCAGAAGCATTTCCGGAAGCGCTTCATACTGCTTTCGCACTGCTTCTGCGTCTTCCGGCTGCACTTCCTTCCGGCTGCATAACTGCTGCGCTGCATTGAATCTTTCCGGAAGATAGTGCAGCAAAAAATCTTTGCTTAAGTCTTCCGCGCTGAAATTCTTCCGCTGCATAGCATCTGCAAGCGCTGCAACTGCTTCCGGCTTGATTCCGTCCGCGCTGCACACCCTGAAAGCGCTTTCCGCTTCTTTCTGCGCTTCTTTCTGCGCTTTACTTGCTTCGCTGGTGTGCTTCTTCGCTTCTTCCGCTGCGCGCTTCGCTTCCGCTTTCGTTTCTTCCTTCGCGCTGCTTCCGCTTACTTCCCTGCTATGCTTCTGCGCTGCTTCTTCCGCTTTCACTGCGTCTGCAACTGCAAGCGCTGCAACTTCCGCGCGCTTCTTCGCTTCCGCTGCTGCTGCATCTTTCTGCAAGCGCTTAAGCATAGCAAAATAACCGCGCTGCACTTCGTCTGCGTTTCCGGTGTAAACTTTCTTAACTTCGCTGAATTTGATTTTGTTTTCCATAACTTGAAAATTTAAAAGGATTAATAAGTAAATGTAGGTGTGCAGCAACTTCCGCGCTGCACACTTATAAACAATTTGAATAAACCCTGCAAGCGGAAGAACTGCAAGCGCAGCGCTTCCGCGCTTATCTTCTTTTTGCTTCTGCAACTGGTGCAGATGCTGCGCAAGCGCGCAGAAGATAAGCAATTTCCCAACTACACACAAAAGAAATACATTTCAATATATAGCAACTTCTTCCGGCTGCTTAAGTTTTCGCAACTTCTTAAATTTTCGTATACTTTCATACTTGCGCGCTTACTTGCGTCTGTTTCTGTATCTTTAGCGCTGCGCTTGCTTTCAAACTTTCCGGTGTGCGTTTCCGGTGTGTGCTAACTGCTTACAGTCTTTCAAAAAAGATATCGCGCTTTCTGCGCTGCGGTTCCGCTGCGCTTGCACTCTTTCGCGCTTTCTTACTTGTGTACTACTTCTTTAATCTTGTAGCACTTTCTTTGTGTGCTGGTGCAGATTTCCAACTTTGTATATTTAGCGCTTTCGCGCTTTCTGCATAACGTTATACTATCTTTCAGCGCTTCCGCGCTGCGTCTTCCGCGCTTCTGCTTCCGGTGTGCTGGTGTGCTTCCGTCTGCTTCTGCTTCTGCTGCTTCCGTCTGCGTCTGCTGCGCTTGCTGCTGGTGTGCAGTATCTGCGCACGCTGCTTCCGTCTGCTTTCCGGTGTGCGTAGTATCAAAGAACCGATACAAAGATACAAATAATTTTATACTATACAAAAATATCGTGTTTTTTCATTAAATAGTGTTTCGCGGTGTTTCGATATTATGTTAACTTACTATACGCGCGTATACCTTATACAATGAATTAATATGCTAAAGTTTTAGCAGGACGGAACTGGAAAAATGCTAAAAATTTAGCACAACACACCAGCAGGCACGATGTAGCATTTTTGTTACATGCATGGATCACCTAAATGCTAAAATTTAGCAAATACCACAGTGCACCACAGTGATCCCGAAACGGCAAAAATGCTAAATTAGAATAATTCTAAATTAGATTTTTGGGGCGCAAAATGCTGTTATACAATAAATATTATGTTAACTTGCTAAAATTTTAGCAAACCTAAAAAAAATAAGGCCAAATAAGGAACGTAATTTTGCCGTATGTAGCTGAAGGCCAGCGGGATAAATACGCACCCCAACCCCGAGCCGTAGTGTGCGATCCTGAAATTTTTTTTTTTAAAATTTTCGCCCTACCCCTTCTCCAGGGCTCTTCACGTAACTTATTGGCCGTGAGGAAAAAAGATAGGGCCGTAAAAGGGGTATTTAAAACGTTGCTCAAGCTGGCTTTATGTAGTAAAATGTAGCCGTTCTGCATAGTTATCTACCGTCTACATTGTCATCTACATCTCCTATCTTATTATATATAATGTAGTTATGTAGATTTATGTAGTTATGTAGATAAGTAATAAATAATGGTAAGGTATAGGGAATTATAAAAAAACGGTGTATTTTCTATATATATAGAGCTTCCTAGGAAATCAACTACACAACTACATTGGATCGGCTAAAATGGGTTGTAACGCATTGATTTTGAGCGAGATGTAGTTATGTAGTTGTGAAAAATCAAAACTACATAGCCTACACGGCGAGAAAAATTTGGTATTTTGAGAAAAAATGGCGTTTTTTGCAGAAATTTAAGAAAAAACGGTGTTTTTTGGTAAAATTGGGTTATGTGTGAAAAAATTAGTAAAAATGGGGTAACGTATGAAGATTAAAGGAGGTAAATTATGAAAAAAATTAGACTTTTGGACAAGTTTGCGATGACGAACAAGTTCCTTCGCGGCGAGATCAGCCTGGTGATGGATGCGGTTATCGGGTCGGATGGGAAGGAATCTGTCGAGAGGGAGGGGAAGTACTGGAGATTCAGTGACGGCGAGCTGGTTCACTGCCGGTTCTCGGAAGGGGACAGCGTGGCGGTGATGATGAGTTATGAGAAGGCTGGTTTGGATCCGGCGGTTTTCGGTGGATCGGCCGGGTGGAGCAACAAGTTATGCGTGAATGAAAAGTATATGCCACACAGGATGGTGGTGGAGAAGGTCAGGTGTGTCCGCGCATGGGACCTGTCCGAGGGGGATGCGCTCAAGGCCGGCATGTATAGGAACGCTGGTGGGTATTACATGGTCGGCGGGGCGTGCGGAGGGTCGAGTCTGGACTGGAAGACTGTGTTCGTGGAGCTGTTTGACCGGATGTTTAAGGTGCCGTACCGGGATAATCCTTGGGTGATAGTGTATGACATGACGCCGGTTGTTGGAGATATGGCACGGAACTTGAAGGGAGGGACGGCTTCTGAAAACTGACATTTTTGACATATTTAACTATGGTAACAAAGGAAAATTTGCATCTCGGCCAGGAAGTTCTGGTCGGTGCCGGAAAGATCAAGGGCGTTATCGATGGTCTGACCCAGACGTTTGCGGCCGTCTCTTTTGGGAGCGGCGGGTATGACTTCTTCAATTATGAGGAGTTGAGTTATGTTTAGACCCCCACGCGAGATCAGGAGGAAGCGCCTGGATAAGAGATACGAGATCGGCGAGGATGGTACGATCTATGGTGATGGTTGCGCGTTGGTGGCGATCGATGGCACCGGCGTTAATATTCACGGCCAGAGGAAAAAGATCGCATACCTCGTGGCGAGGGCTTTCGTTCCGAATCCGGAGTTGAGGCCTTATGTCCGGCACAAGAACGGAGATATAAGGGATAACCGGGCTGAGAACCTGGAGTGGTGCGAGAGGATGGAGTCAAAGAAGAGGGGTCCGAAGCCAAAGACGGCTATATGTTCGGCCTGGAACCTGGACGGCGAGAAGGTGGGGATATACCAGAACCCGTCAGAGGCGTCTGTTGACCTCAATGTTAACATCAGGTGCATCAGGAATTGCTTGGCCGGAAGACAGAGGACGGCCGGCGGGTACTTGTGGAGATGGGGAGCGTGTTGAACTTTACATCATTTTTATATTATGAAGAAGTTGTTAGTATTGGTTGCGGCCCTGGTGGGGTTGGCTTCCTGCTCCCAGAAGGAGCGTTTTGTCAATGTTCGTTTCGGAACATGGTGAAGTTTAATGGTATTGGAAAAACAAAAAAGAATATCTACCTTTGCCCCATGCCAGAATTAAAGAACATGAGCATCCGGGAGCTGGAGAAGTTGCTCCAGGCCAAGATGGATGAGGTCTACAGGATCCGGATGGAGATTTCCAAGAAGAGGGGAGATGTGCCAGGGTCGGTGGATGTAGATTATGAGAAGTATGTGACGAAATGATTTCGAAAAACGTAAAGAAATGATACTGAAAGTTAAGAAGCTTGTGCCTGATGCGGTGCTTCCGAAGAAAGCACATAATAGTGATGCCGGTTATGACCTGGTGGCGGTGAGCAGAAGTATCGACGAGGACGGAGCTGTCGTATACGGTACGGGACTGGCTTTCGAGATTCCCGATGGATATGTGGGTCTCGTTTTCCCCAGGAGCAGCATAGCGAAGAAGGACATAGCCCTGTCGAATTCCGTAGGTGTGATAGATTCTGGTTACAGAGGGGAGGTAATGGCGAAGTTCAAGTTTGTAGACCCGCTCATCAAGCACGAGGAATATCACTGGTACGATGTCGGTGATCGGATCGCACAACTTGTTATCATGAAGTTGCCGGATATCCAGGTGATAGAGTGCGATGAGCTCGGAGAAAGCGAGAGGGGAACTGGAGGATACGGAAGCACCGGAGCATAAGTTTGGCACAGGATTTGTAGGAAAATTCGCTTAAAAATTTGCTATATGGAGATTAAGACAAAATTCTCAGTGGGCCAGGATGTGGTCCTTTTCAACGGTCTGGCTATGCAGATGGAGCATGACGAGGTGTTCGCGGTTGTTATCGGTCCGGATCCGGTGGAAGGCAAGCAGGCCGACCCACAGAAGAAGGTATCCGAGAACATGAGGGATGGTAATTTCGTAATCAATGCGAAATACCAGCTTCAGCGTCATCAGGGCATCCTGGATGAGAACATCCTGTTCGAGTCCGAGGAGGCATGTAAGGCTTACTACCGGAAGTTCTTCTCCGAGTAGTATACTATGGTAATCTGGAGGAGCCGATAAGGGGTTTCCGGCGAGTTGGTGGATCGATTGGTCTATGCGGGTTCGAATCCCGCCTCCAGATCCAGCCAGGAGCGGGTTTTCGGACGGATGTTTGACGCTTTTGGTTTATAAAGGGGTCCGACGGTGAAACGGGGGTTCAAACGCTGAACGCTATATTGGGTAGGTCCGTTATATATGATGCTGGGGTCAGCCCCTAAAGAAAAGGCGCCAGTAATCGGATAAAGCGACGTCGGGGCATGTCTGTTTTTCGGTGGCTCTTGAGACTGGCATGCAGCATTGGGCAATTGCGGACATGCGTGACGCTGTGGAGAGACACGGGTACGGGTCAGTAGCTCAGAGGTAGAGCAGAGCTCCTTCGGGAAGCTGTGGGTCGTAGGTTCGAATCCTTCCTGGTCCGCAACGCTGTGAAGCGTCCGTGCATAAAGCTGTGTTTAATGTGTATCTGACGGCCGGGAAAGACCGGCTTGGCTCCGAGGCGAAAGCGTAAAAGCGAGGATCACGCGCCTGCCGAAACGCGGGTGCTCCCGACAGAGGGAGTGTGGGGGTTCGAATCCTCACGGGGCCACTACATAGCGGGGTAACTGGA
>JAHLAX010000031.1 GCA_020625875.1 bacterium
CAGTCAAGAAGGCTAAGGGCAAAGTTACCTTTAAGAAGACTAAGGGCGACAAGAAGATTACCGTCACCTCGGCTGGTAAGGTTTCTGTCAAGAAGGGCCTCAAGAAGGGCAAGACCTACTCTGTAAAGGTTAAGGTAACAGCCAAGGGCACAACAGCTTATAAGAAGCTCACCAAGACTGTTACATTCAAGGTTAAAGTTACTAAATAAAATCGCGATTTGTAACGCGTAACTAAAGGGCTGACTAACGTCAGCCCTTTTCATTTTTCATTATTCCGTTAACTAACAACTAAATACTGACTGCTAACTACTAAAAATCCTATTGACATCTATAAAACAGCGTGATATAATTCTTATATAGAAAATACAGGAGGCGTGCTATGAGTAATGAATTAAACCGTTCAAACAAACCCTCTCACCCTGCGCCTCCGCTTAACGCGCTCCAGAAACCCGCGGTAAAAAAGCAGGAGCCTGTTGTGCACAGGTCGGTTTATGACGAGATTGCCGAGCGAAGAAAACGCGAAAAGCATAAAATCGGCGTCAGCTCTCACGACAGCTTTCAGCGCGATGAGCAGCCTGAAAGAAGATTCTATCTCGGTGACGAAATCGACGAGATTCTCGACGACGTAAAACAGAGCAGAGCCGCCGAAGAACCGCCTCAGCCGCTCGTGGTAGAGCCACACGCTGAGGATTCTTTCAACGACGACGATGTTAAGGTTTATGTCCCGTCGAGCGGCGAGGATATTTTCAGCGCGACGCAAAAGCTGCCTGTTGAGGATATTCTCGACAAAAACGTGGAGTACACCTATCCGCGTGATAATCCCGAGGATTTCAACGAGGATAATATGGATGTTCTCCCCGTCCCCACGCCCAAAAAGCGCGTCGGAATGTGGGTGGCGTTGATCAGTGTGCTCAGCGCGCTTTGTGTAATCGCGGCGGGAGCGTACGGTGTGGTCAACGGATATTTTGACGGATTAATATCAATGCTATAAACAAACGGGGATGCCGCAAAACTGCGACATCCCCCATACTGTATCCTGATTATACTAATACGTTATTCTGAGCGTTCCTATCTGTCATTCTGAGCATCAGCGAAGAATCTTTAATTGCTTGATATAAGATTCTTCGTCGCTTTGCTCCTCAGAATGACACTTTTTTGTTTAAACCGCGTACAAATTCGTATCCCAATGCGGGATATACGGATGGTGGCGAAGATAAAACTTATAATCCTGATTAATCGCGTGAAGCTGCAAAATCAACGCGAACAAGTCCTCGCTCCTGTGGTACACCGCGACATTGAGCTTTGGCTTAAAGAGGCTGAGGGTGGTTGTCATCCCCTCAAAGGTCTCCCTCTCAGCTCCCTCAACGTCGAGCTTCGCGTAGGTTATTTTTTTACCGCAGAGAATCGTATCAACCCTCGCCGCCTGCACAGGCGTACCAGCGGGGTCAATGGCGCAGTTGCGGCCCGACTTTGTGTTAAAATTGATTTGCGTATTCTTATTATATGAACCGAGCTGCCAGAGGCTTAGGCGCTCCATTCCCTCGCAGCGCTCCTTAAGCTTATTATAGCTCTTTAAATTCGGCTCAAAGGCGGTAATACTCTTGTACTTACCATTTGTATAGCGCAGCAGCTCGTCAATAGTATCGCCGTTATACGCGCCGAGGTCGAGGTAGTCCTCGCTGTCGTCGAGCTTAAGGATATTATTAAAAGCCTCGTCCTTGTCGCTCGTGCAGCTGTCTAAATACTCTAAATCGCCGCTGTACTGAAAGCTGATTATATCCTCAAAAACCTTGCGGCTTAAATCGTCCGCGAGAAGATTGTACGCTTGGTTAAACTTTTTTTCGTGCGTTGTATAAAAATCCTCATTAAAAATGTTATCGCCAAACACAGGCACACTCGGCACACGCAGGGTGTGCTTTTCGGCTACGCTTTTTATATGAGCCATAACATAGGGCAACTGACTGGCAAAGCACAAGGCTATGACAAAATCATCAAACTTCGCCTCAATATCGCTGAGCTTCTCGACCGCAAAGCCGTGAAACTGCTGATAGCGCACAAAGTCGTCGCTCGCCATAACTCCGCTCACCCTGATATTCAGCCTGTCAAATTCCTTTAGCACCTTGTCGGCGCCGTCGCCCATTCCGTAGAGTATAATCGGCTTGTCTGTTGTTTTAAAAAACTCCCATACGGAGGTAAGGTTATCAATAAAGTTTTTCATTTTAACTCCTTTAGCCTTCCCCCTGTGGGGGAAGGTGGGCAATCCGCCCTAAAGGCGGATTGGTCGGATGAGGGCTTTATAAATTAAGCTTGCGTATACGAACGTTTTATGTATGTCTGCCCTCATCAGTCACTCCGCAAGCTCCGTGACAGCTTCCCCCAACGGGGGAAGCCAAAAAAAACGCCCACCCTGCTGGGTGGACACTTTAAACAAATGTTGGCATCTTCCTATTTTCACAGGCCGTCGCCAGCCAACTATTTTCGGCACTACAGGGCTTAACTTCCGTGTTCGGTATGGGAACGGGTGGACC
>JAHLAX010000032.1 GCA_020625875.1 bacterium
CACGCAGGAAGGCGTTGAATACGCAATAAAGCACGAATTATTCACCACGACCTGTAGAGATATGGTAGCGCTTGCCGTTCAGGTTCTGGAGGAAATCGTTGAATAAAAACATTGCTTTGATTCTTATTTCTGTTCATCTATTCGCAGGCAGCCTTTGAATGAGGCTGCCCGATTTTTGCTTTAGTTCTTCAAAATACCTTGTCGGGTTGATTGTTCTGTAATAGTATTTTATATATGAGGGTTGAGTCAAAAATAAAAAAATTATCGTTTATCATTAAAAAAGTGTTGACAAATGAAAAAATGTGTGGTATAGTCACGTTAACGATAAACGTTAAATAATTAATTTTTCGGAGGTACTGTTATGGAGAACAAAATCAAAAAAAAGATTAATACTTTTGGCAAGGTCGCTAAGATTATCACGATGATTGTTATTGTATTTATGTTGGTTACGGAGGGCTTTTTACTTGCCGGCGGCGTTATCGCGGCTGTAGTTCCTAAGGAAAGCGTAACGGTTGAAACCGTTTCCCGCTCTGAAATCAGCGTAGATACAAACTACTTTGGAGTTGACGACCAGAAGTTTTATATCAATGTTGGCGGTCAAAAGCTTTATATCGGAGACTTTGCCGACGAAGGATTTGAAATCAAGAATGAAAAAGACGGCTCGAGTCGCGACGTCAATATGACAGTCAGTCAATATGATATGCATACAGCTTTGTGGTTGATTGTTTGCAAGGCGACAGCGCTGGCGGCTGTTATTGTTGCTTTATTTTTCTTCAGAGCTATTATGAAGCAATTTATGGTCTGCGACACTCCGTTTTGCGACGGTATAGTAAACAAAATGCGGTCCTTTGCAATTGCGCTGATCCCTTGTATGATTGTATGGCAGTCGATGACCGCCGCCAAAAACTGTATCATCGGGAAAGACGTTGATTTCAATCTGCTTTTTACCGTTTCCCTTGTGCTGATTATTTTTGTGCTGACGATGATATTTAAATACGGTACCGAGCTCCAGAAAGAGCATGACAATACGGTCTGAGGTGAATTATGGGAAGAATAATAGTAAGGCTCGATCGTGTAATGGCAGACCGTAAGATAGGGCTGAACGAGCTTTCTGAGCAGATCGGGATTTCTAACGTGAACCTCAGTAAGCTCAAGAACGGACATATAAGCGCCGTTCGCTTTTCCACGCTGATTGCGATTTGTGAGGCGCTGCGCTGCCAACCGGGCGATTTGTTGGAATACTCGGAAGTATAAACATATCTGTCACAGGCAGCCTTTTGAGGTTGCCTGTTTTTTATGCCCTGAAACGAATCGCAAACTACGCTTTTCTCCCGTTTCCTATATAATATAGGTATAACAACAACAAAAAACCTTACGCCATTTAGAACAGCGTTTATAAACACTTATAAAGACTTATGAAAAGCGGTAAAATCGAAAATGGCTTAAATAAAGGGTTGTGGATGGTTATGGAGAGTAATTTCCTTGATGTATCGGAAGTCCCGACAATGAAGTCCCTCGAAAAATAATTGACATTAAAACTCCCCGAAAGCCGCTTATCTATGCGGTTTTCGGGGATTGCTGTTTTTTCGAATTTTTATGCTTACACCAAAATTTACACCATTTTGTGCAGATAACAATCAGTTGAGTAAAATTAGTTGTTGAATTTTACGAAGAATTATGCTACAATTAATACATAAAATAATACAGGGAGGTTGTACTATGCCAAATATCAAACCGGTATCGGATTTACGAAACTACAACGAGGTGTTGAGCGATATAGCTGTCGGTGAGCCTGTTTTCCTGACAAAAAACGGCAGGGGAAGATATGCTATCCTCGATATTAAGGAATATGAAAAACTCCACGCTGAATTAAAACTCGTCAGCGAACTGCTTGCGGTTGAGCGAGAAAGAGAAGCAGGAGCGAAATATTATACTTTAGATGAAGTCGAGGATTCGCTGGACAAAATTTTGGGAGATAATAATGCGTAAATATAAGGTGTTAGTTTCTCCGAAAGCGAAGGAAATGCTGGATAAGCATATTGATTTTCTCGCTCAGGTCAATGCAGCTTCGGCGAGGAATAATAAAAACGAGATAATGAAAGGCTTG
Organism: bacterium; assembly: GCA_020625875.1. GTDB lineage: Bacteria > Bacillota > Clostridia > Oscillospirales > Acutalibacteraceae > Ruminococcoides. Next base: position 2,108 of record JAHLAX010000032.1, read on the forward strand.
CGTTCTTTATCGGATATGCCTGCAAGATTTCCGTTGTTTGAAAGTGATTATATCAAATCAGGCAAATACCACAAGATGTATATCGAAAAATGGTATTTGGTACTTTATCAAATTATAGATGATACCGTTTATGTAGAGTATATTATTGATTGCAGAGAGAATTATAGTTGGTTGTTAAAGTGATGTTTTCTGCGGAAAGGGGAAAAATGAAATCCCTCGACAAGTAGAAGGCTGAAAAGTTCAGTATTCATGCGGGTTTCTAACTTAAGCCTAAACCCAAATTTACGCCATTTACGCCAAACTTACGCCAAAGTGTGCAGAGTTTTGTGCAAGGTAACAAAATCGCATAATTGTTTACGAGAGTTTTGTTGCGAGGAAATATAACAAAGAGAATAAGGAAAATTTTAAAAAGAATCTATAAGGATTATGCATTTAAGCTTATACCAAATTTTGTTTATGATTTAAGAGTGAGGTGAAGCATATGTATTCCAAAACAAGAATTATTATTCTATTCATTATAGTATTACTTTGTGCAGGGTGTACCATTAATGAAAAAAGCACTACAGAAAGTGATACAAAAAGGAAAAGCAGATTTACTACTATTAGATACAAAAACGGTTTGGAACTAACTGAATATTCCGGAAATTATGAGGAATTAACAATTCCGAAGTTTGTTGACGGAAAAAAACTTGTAAAAATTGGTGGCTTTTATGATGAGTATGATTCTTTTTTTTATGGACCATTTAGAGGCAGTAATTGCAAACGAATTAAAGTACCATCCACAATTAAAGAAATTGAACCTGACGCTTTTTTATCAGCCTATAAATTAGAGCGTATAGAAGTTGATAAAAATAATAAAAAATACGCAAGTGTAGATGGCGTATTATACTCTAAAGATAAAAAAACGCTAATATGTATTCCTCCAAATTACAAAAATAAAACGTTTATTATTCCTGACGGAACAGTTTCAGTAAAATCGTTAGTTTATAATGATATTGAAAGCTTAATTATTCCTAAAACACTTAAAAAAATTGATATTAATTCTTATTATCCCGCGTGGTATTATGATTCGACTTACTTTTCCGCTTGTAATTTAAAAAATATAGTTGTTGATAGAAATAATGACTATTTCAAATCAGAGAACGGAGTCTTATATAATAAGAAAGGTACGGAACTTTTGATTTTTCCTGAAAATAGTGAAATAGAGGAGTTTACAGTTCCTAAGACAGTAAAAGTTATAAAAAGATTTTATATTAATTTTCTTTCTAATCTAAAAAAATTATATGTAGGAAAAAATGTAAAAAAAATAGAATTGGAATCAGATTATGACTTTGAATTAACTTACAGCTATAGACCAACAAAGCTTACAATAATTGGTTATAAAGATTCTGCGATTTACAAATGGTATAAGGAACAAGATGAAAGTGAATATTTAATTTTTAGATTAATTTGATTTTTTGAAGAAGGATAATAAAGAACAATATAATGCGTATAATGATGTGAAAGGTGATATTTCTATTAATGAACTTGCTCCAAGGGCATTGAATGATGATTTTTGTGATGCTAATAGTCCACTGAACAATGTTTTTAAATGAAAGGGTGATTAAATCCTATGTTTAAATCTTTAAAATGTTTTGAACTAACTAGGCACCACATGTATACAAAATTCAAACGGGTAATAACAGATAAATCAGAAAAAAATGAGAGTAATTTTTATAAGTTATCTCAAATTGTATTTTCTTCTACATTATCTCTTTTTATTTCATATCTTGCTAAAAACTATTTTTTAAAAGATCAACAAGACAATACCAATCCAATTTATGATATAGCCTTTTTTGCTGTTGCGTTGGTTATTGTTTCGTTTTTGTTTTACAAGGAAGCTATTACACTAAAACAAATCGCGGGTATTGTTCTTTGCGGCGGAGGATTAGTACTTATCAATATATGATGCATTAACGGTTTTTAAGCTCTTTTGTTACTATTCGATAGACATTTTCTTTTTTGCGTGGTATAATTAAGAAAACTATTAAATGAGCTTGTGGCACGCAATACTAATCGAAAAGCTAAATCAAAAAAGGAGAAATTCATTATGGTAGAAATCAACAGCAGAAAAGCGGCTATCGTAGGCTGCGGATTCGTAGGTTCAGCTTCGGCGTTCGCGATTATGCAGAGCGGTTTGTTCTCTGAACTCGTACTTATTGACGCTGATAAAAACAGAGCCGAGGGTGAAGCTCTCGACATCAGCCACGGTCTTCCGTTTTCAAAGCCGATGCAGATTTACGCGGGCTCATATGAGGACATCAGCGACGCGGCGGTGATTATCGTTACCGCGGGCGCGGGGCAGAAGCCCGGTGAAACAAGGCTTGACTTGGTAAAGAAAAACGTGGGAATCTTCAAGTCGATCATTCCCGAAATCGCAAAGTACAACAAGAGCGGCATTCTGCTCATCGTGGCAAATCCCGTCGATATTCTGACATATGCCGCGAAGAAGCTCAGCGGATTCCCGAGCAACAGAGTATTCGGCTCGGGTACTGTGCTTGACAGCGCAAGATTAAAATACCTGCTCGGCGAGCACCTCGGCGTTGACAGCAGAAGCATCCACGCTTTTATTATCGGCGAACACGGCGACAGCGAAATCGCCGCTTGGAGCAGCGCCAATGTATCGGGCGTTCCGCTGCACAAATTCTGCGAGATGCGCGGTCATTTCAATCATACCAAAGCGATGCGTGAGATTTCCGAAAACGTCAAGAACAGCGCCTATGAAATTATCGAGAAAAAGAAAGCGACCTACTACGGCATCGCTATGTCCGTTAAGCGCATCTGCGAGGCGATTGTCAGGGATGAAAAATCCGTTCTTCCCGTGTCGAGCGTACAGACAGGCGAGGAAATCAGCGGCGTGGCTCTTTCAATGCCCGCCATCGTCGGAAAGCACGGCGTTGAGGGCTCCGTACCGATTGAGCTGAACGACAACGAAAAAGCCGCTCTCAAAGAATCAGCGGAAACTCTGAGAGCAGTTATCAAGGACGTATTAGAGGAAAGCTGAGAAACCACTCGTAATGACAAAGAAATAATCTTCGGGATTATAATAGGATTCAGTGAGAATACTGTGAAAAACTATTGACAAAAAATGGTTTTCAATATATAATATAATAAATTAATATTTCTAGATATAAAGGCAAAGCTGTCGAAAGGCAGTGACGCAAAGCGAAGAGCCTAAGGTGCTTTTGCACTATGGTCGTCTGGTTGCATCTATATGTGTCCTTATATAAGTGGGCATATTATAGGTGCTTTTTTATTTTTAAATATAAGCGAGGGATACTTATGAAAAAACTATTGTCCTTGATAATTGCCGCGATATTATTGATTACGGCATTCTGCCTGCCTGTCAATGCTTCTGTAGGTCATGTGAACGCGGGTGATACGCTGAGCTTCAACGGCGCTACATCATCAAACGCTTTCGGTGATTTGCTTGATTGGACAGGTATTGTTTTCGAAAACGCGAATAGTATAATAGATGTTGAGGGTACGTTAGCTGTCGGCGGTGACTTTAACTCCACCAACGGATTATCGGTTAACGGCGGCGCTTACGGATTATCTCCCGCGTCTACTGAGGATGTAGCTTTCCTTGTTAACGGCAACGCGAAAATCAGCGGCTACGGCAACGTGTGGGGACAGACTGTTATAGGCAACTCGGACGGCAACACCTATCGCCTTTCGAACGTTACTCCGTCAGGAATAACAAACGGAAAGTATACTGTAGCGAACTCAACACAGTATTTTGCGGACGCTAAGAGCACAGCCGCTGCTGTGAAGACTGCAGTTCAAGACCTTTCTGTTAACGGAGTATGCGACATATCTAACGGCATATATAAGTTTAACGGTAACTCGAATGAGAATGTACTGGTTTATAATGTTGATGATTCGACCATTAATTCTTATCTTTTTGATTTCACTATCGCCGAAGGTCAGACAATTGTCGTTAATTTTACAGCGTCAGATTCAATCAAGTTTAAGTACGGCGCTTACAAAATAAACGGCAAGATGGATCCCAATTATCTGAGAAAATTTAACCGCAATATCATAATCAATGTTGTCAACGCGACTGAGATTGAAATGACTTATACTGAATTATACGGTATTCTTCTGGCTCCCGACGCGAATTTGACGGGCAGAGGTTCCAACGTATGCGGAACATCTATTTTGAACGGACTTACAGGCTCAAACGGTTTTGAAATCCATGAAGGCTACAACAACAGCTTTATTCCCGCTGTTCCCGTGTCGGCTTCCGCGTCTGCGGGGCAGTCTTCCGAGACCTCTCCCGAAACTTCTTCTGAAGCCACTCCCGAGATTTCTTCCGAAGAAGCTGCAGAAACCGTAAGCATAAGAATCGACACCCCAAAGAAAATGGCGGTAGCTTTTGTTGACGGCACCGTATACTACAATGGCGATATGAAAGACGTTGTTGTCGGCAGAGAATATCCCTTCCAGATGTGCGCTGTCAACTGGGATAACGGCAAATATGACGAAAACGGCAACGGAATCCGCGGCAGCGTTGTTTACAGAATGAAGGTTGTTCATCAAAACGAATTCAACGAGCTTGCGCGCGCGGCTAAGGCTAATTCTGAGAGATACACAGTCAAGGGAATTGACATCATCGACAACGAGAATAAAACAATCATTGTCAACTGTGACGCAAGTGATTTCCATCTTGAAACCGATGTTAACAACTTCTTTATGGCTTACAGATTCCATTTCGCGAATGGAGATTACAAAAAGACCACAGGTATTCAGAACGTAATCAACACTTCTCTCGAGAGCCTGTCAGTCAACCTCCCCGCTGGTTCTACAATCACCTGCAACGCGTATGTCGGCGGTGATATGGTCGACAGCGATAACGTGTTTATCACAAACAACTCAGGCGAGGGCATCTATGAGGATGAATACCTCACAAGCGTAAACGACTACACTTGGAATCACTAAAACATAATAATCAGGCGCATAACCGTTATCTTTTTCGGTTATGCGCTTTTTGCTCTTATACTTTTTGATAGACAAAATTATTCAGATATGATAGAATTACTGTGATATATATTTTGAGGAGTTAAGTATGAAAAAGGCGGTTTTAATCGTTATATCCGTACTCGCGCTGCTATTATGCGGTTGTCAGACAAAGGAGCAGAATAATATGAATAACTCAGATAATAAGACAGTTTTATTTATAAACGGAGTTAATGACGCTGATGTGTGGATATTGCCTCAGACGAAGGCGAACCTCAAGACCACCGTGTGGGGAAAGGCTACAGCCTCAAAAGTCAAAAAAGGCGAAAGCCGTCAGGCTCCGCTGTGTGAGGCGGGGGACAACGGTCATTTTCTTTTCAGAATGATAGACACCGACAGCTTTTATTATTCCGCTAATGACCTTGCGCTTGAAGCGGACTGGACATTGGAGATAAAAGAAAACGATTCGCGCGATATTACGCTCATAGTTACGGATAAAAACGGTGAGTTAAAAAACAAATATGAAGTGTTCGCGGCAAAGTTGTAATCGCCGCAAAATAATGATTGATTTTCATACATCCATATTATATAATAAACGTAGTAAAGCCAAGAGGAGGTTTTTATATGGAAGAATATACAAACACAAATTCGAACGATACAGTTCAGAACGGCGCTCCGCTCAGGTATTGCACACAGTGCGGCGCTCCTGTTTATGACGAAGCTGTGGGTTGCCCGAATTGTGACGTGCAACAGACTCAGGTTGTCAGCCCCGCGGTTACATATACAGAGCCGATAACTCAGTATGTTCCGCAGCCGATTGATACTGTGCCTGAAAAGCCGAGCGGAAAACCTAATCTGTTGGTAGTACTGATTCTTTCAGCGGCTGCTGTGGGAACTTTTCTGATTGTAAGATTATTTAACATAGGCGCTACAATTACAAGTCTGGGTTATTTTTTCAACGGAACGGATATTACATATCTGAACTCGGTTCTGAACGATACAATATGCGATCTGCTGTTCTGTATGGCGGGATTGTTTATGGTTTTGTTTGTTGCTGTGGGTTACAAAAAGCAGCCGATTAATACCAAGTTTGTCGCTTTATCGTTCCTTTTTATGGCGATTTACTCTATTCTTCAGGTTACAGAGTACCCTGTCGCGTTAATTATGATGGGCGTTAAAGGTTATAGCCACTCAGTTGACGGATACGCGATTTTGTTGATGGTCCTTGATGTGGGTAAAGCGGTTCTGTTCTTTATCACTGCTCTCAATCTCTTTAAAGGCAGATTCAATAAGATAATGGCAATAATAGCCGCAGGCGCTTATATTGTCTCGCTGTTATTCGCGATTACAAGCGTTTCTTATATTTCAGGGATGTTCTATTTCCTCGCGAATTCGGCTTTCGCGGCGGCGATGCTTATATTCGCGTTAATGTTCAAGCCTGACGCCGAGCCTGTTCCTGTAGCGGCTCCCGCGGCGGATTCGTATATGACCGACGATACTGTGGCTGAGCTTCCGACAGCTGAGATTCCTGCGATCGAAGCGTCGATAGAAGAGGCTCCCGCGGCTGAAGCTCCTGTAGCGGATGTCCCCGAGGAACAGCCTGTTGAAGCGGAAATACCGCCAACTGAATAATTATTATATAGCAAAGGAGTTTAGTTATGGCATATAAAAGAGCTGGTTGGCATAGCGGACTTACTTATCAGCAGGTATGCCCGTATTGCAGAACTGTAGTAAGATATAACGATTACAGCCTTGGATTCAGGGCTTGGTATCCCGACGGATTTGTATATTGTCCGAGGTGCAATAAGCCTCTCAGGCATCACGAGGGACACGCGATTAACGAGGACGGTTCGCCTTATTACACCACACCCGTTACAGCCTACGGACAGCCAATTCAGCAGGCTGGTCAGGCTGTACAGCAACCTGTGCAGCAGCCCGTACAACAGCCTGTTCAGCAGCCGTTACAGCAACCTGTTCAACAACCTGTTCAGCAGGAACCTCAGGTTGAAAAGGGCGAGTGTCCCAACTGCGGCAAGGCGTTTGACAAAGGCGTTGACCATTTCTGCAGCGGATGCGGAACAAAATTAGATTAATCTCTATGTGAATCAGCGTCGTTTTTTCGGCGCTGATTTTTAATGCTTGATTTTAGGGTAGCGTTATGGTAGAATTATTTGTGGATTTTTATAATGAAAAGGCAGGTTTTTAATATGAGATCAGATTTAATGAAAACAGGCGCCACACGCGCGCCTCAGCGTTCGTTATTAAAAGCAATCGGACTGACAAACGAGGAGATTAAACGCCCGTTTATCGCGGTTGTCAACTCAAAGAGCGACTATATCCCCGGTCATAAGCACCTTGACGATATTGCGGCAAAGGTTATGGACGGTATCCGCAACGCGGGCGGCGTTCCGTTCGAGTTCAATACAATCGGCGTTTGCGACGGTCTGGCTATGAACCATAAGGGTATGAAGTACAGCCTCTGCTCGCGCGAGCTTATCGCCGATTCAATTGAGGTTATGCTCACGGCTCATCCGCTTGACGCTGTTGTGTTTATCCCCAACTGTGACAAGATTACCCCCGGTATGCTGCTTGCCGCCTGCCGCCTTAATCTTCCGTCAATCTTCGTTTCGGGCGGCCCTATGCTCCCCGGCGAGTACAAAGGCGAAAGATACGGACTTTCCGAGATGTTTGAGTTCGTAGGCTCTCACGCCGCGGGCAAAATCACCGATGAGGAGCTCGAGGCGTATGAAGACCACGCTTGTCCCACATGCGGCTCCTGCTCGGGTATGTATACAGCTAACTCTATGAACTGCCTCACCGAGGCTATCGGTATGGGGCTCCCCGGTAACGGCACACGCCCCGCGATTTCAGGCGCGCGCCGCGCTCTCGCTCAGGAAGCGGGCGAACAGATTATGGAGCTTTTAAAGAACGACATCCGTCCCCGCGACATCATCACAAAGGAGAGTCTCGAAAACGCTCTGCGCTGCGAGATGGCTCTCGGCTGTTCAAGTAATACAGTATTGCATCTGCTCGCTATCGCGTACGAGGCGGGCATCCCCGTTGACATCAATGTTATAGACGAAATCAGCAAGACAACTCCCCAGATTTGTAAGCTCAACCCCGCGGGCAAGATTTTTATCACCGACCTCAACGAGATGGGTGGTATCCCCGCTGTTATGAAAGAGCTCTCAAAGAAGGGTATTATCAATGAGGACTGCGTGACCGTAAAGGGTACTGTAGGCGAGCGTATCAAGGACGCTCCCGCTCCCGACGGCGAGGTTATCCACACTGTTGAGAATCCGCTCAGACAGGACGGCGGTATCGCGATTCTGTTCGGCAACATTGCTCCCGACGGCGCTGTTGTAAAGCAGGGCGCGGTTGCTCCCGAAATGATGCAGAACACAGGTCCCGCCCGTGTATTCGACAGCGAAGAGGACGCGTGTGAGGCTATCTACGGCGGCAAGATTAACGCTGGCGATATTGTTGTTATCCGCTATGAGGGGCCCAAGGGCGGTCCAGGTATGAGAGAGATGCTCGCTCCTACCTCCGCTCTGGTTGGTATGGGGCTCGACAGCTCTGTATCGCTGATTACCGACGGACGTTTCAGCGGCGCTACAAAGGGCGCGGCTGTAGGTCATGTTAGCCCCGAGGCTGCTTCGGGCGGTATGATCGGTATCATCGAGGAGGGCGACAAAGTCACTGTTGATATTACCAACCGCAAGCTTACGCTCCACGTTGACGACGCTGTTATCGAGGAGAGAAAGAAGAAATTTACTCCCAAGCAGAAGGAGCTCGACGGCTACATTAAGCGCTACGCCAAGCTCGTAACCTCAGGCTCAACAGGCGCGGTATTTGAAAAGTAATTCGCAAAAGAAAAGGCTTCCCCCTGTGGGGGAAGCTGTCACGGAGCTTGCGGAGTGACTGATGAGGGCAGGCATACAATAGTTATTTGTATAAGTAAGTATGATTTAAAAGGCCCTCATCCGACTTCGCTGCGCTCAGCCACCTTCCCCCAACGGGGAAGGCTTTTTTTATTATCTTTTAACTTCTTTATTCTTGAACTTCCATTCGCTGATGTCGTTGCCTTTGACCATAAAAGCTTTTTTGCTCATTTTGGCGAGCGGCTCATCGTTGTAGCTGTCCGAGTAAAACTCGTCAATTTCTTCGCCGAACTGCTCCTTGAACAGCTTTACCTTTTCATCGCCGTGGCAGTTTTCACCCGTGTACTTGCCTGTTTTTACATCTACGCGCGAGGCGATAAGATGCTTTACACCGAGATAATCACAAATAGGCTTCAGTAGAAAGTATGGGGAAGCGGAAATTACCAAATCATCAGGCATCTGCTGTTTTTTGTACCACATTTTAATCTTACTTTTGTTTGCTTTCCAGAAGTCCGTAATATCCTTCTCGGCGTCAATTTTGGTGAGAAAGCGGTACATATTCTCTTTCATAATTGTTTTTGTACCGATATTGAGCACATAATATCTGACGGCGCCCTTAACAAGCGGAAACGCGAGATGAAAAATCCCCTTGTGCCGCTTTAAACAAAAGAGGTAAAAATCCATCGTGGAATCGCCGTCATATATAGTTTTGTCAAAATCATAAACATTCATATTGTCATCAACCCGTTTTTATCTAGTTTAGTATTAATTATAGATTAAAAACCGTTAAATTTCAACCATAATCAGATTTATTGCCGCTAAGTCTTGTTCTTTTTTTTATTTTGTAGTATAATGATTATAAGTATGTATAAGGGGTAATATGGTGTTCGGCTATATCAGGATTCAAAAAAGCGAATTGCTTGTTCGTGAATATGACGCTTACAAATCTGTTTATTGCGGACTTTGCAAGCAGATGGGCAGGGATTATTCCCGCCTCTCGCGCCTGATTCTGAGCTACGACTGCACCTTTTACGCGTTATTGCTTATGTCGCTGAGGCGATCCTGCGAGGGCTTTAACGACGGCAGATGCAGGTTTAATCCTCTGAAAAAATGCAAATTTTGTGACTGTGGTGACGACGCTGTTTCAAAAGCGGCGGCGCTGAGTGTGATTCTGGCTTATTACAAGCTGATTGACAACATCGAGGACAGCGGCTTTTTTAAACGCTTAGGCTGCAAGCTGATTCGACCGTTCTTTTCACGTTGGCGCAAAAAAGCGCTTGACCGTTATAACGAGATTGATAAAATCGCCTCTGATATGATGAAGGCGCAAAAAAGCGCCGAGCTTATTCCCGACTGTTCGCTCGATATGGCGGCGGACCCCACGGCTTCAATGCTCGCGCGGGTGCTTGAGCTTGAGGCGGTGGACGAGGCGCAAAGGCGCATTCTCAGCCAAATCGGTTACGGCCTCGGCAGGTTTATATATCTGGTTGACGCCGCGGACGATTATGAGGATGACGTAAAGTCTGGCAGTTTCAACCCTTTTAAAAATAATGATGAGGGTTTATTCGAAACAGTAAACAACAATCTTTCCCAGGCTCTCGCGTCTGTTTATGACGCGTACAATCTGTTGGAGCTTGTGGACTTTAAAGGAATAATAGACAATGTAATTCTCAGAGGCTTGCCGTCGGTGCAGGCTGAGATTACACGGAAGGTAAAGGTGAACAATGAAAGATCCGTATGAGGTATTGGGCGTTTCGAGAGGCGCCTCCGAGAGCGAGATTAAAGCGGCTTACCGCGAGCTCGCTAAAAAATATCATCCTGATAATTATCAGGACAGCCCCTTGGCGGATTTAGCCGAGGAAAAAATGAAAGAAGTCAATGAAGCTTACGATGCTATTTTGCAGGAGAAGAAGAACGGCGGTTCCTCCTCGGGCAATTCTTACGGTGGTTCCGCGGGTTATAACCCCTCGAGCGAGTACGCCAACGTTCGTATGCTGATTCAGCAGAACAGGCTTGACGAAGCGGAGAGAATCCTCGATGGCGTTACGGGCGACCACAGCGCTGAGTGGTATTTCCTCAGGGGAATGTGCTATTACAGACGAGGTTGGGCTCAGCAGGCGGCGCAGTATTTTCAGCGCGCGTGCACAATGGAACCCAACAATATGGAATATCGTCAGGCGCTCAACAATATGAACCGTCAACAGGGCTTCGGCTACGGCGGCTATAACACTACAAATATGAATCAGGGCAGCCAGTGCGGCGTTTGTGATGTTTGCGCGGGACTTATGTGTATGGACTGCCTGTGCAGGGGATGCTGTTGATGAAAAGGGATACTTTCAGAACCGCGTTTTGCGGGCTGATTACGGCGTTCGCGTTTGTGCTGATGCTGCTGACTAATCTTGTCCCTGTTGGTACATACGCGTTTCCGTGCCTTGCGGGAATGGTTCTTGTGACGGTTGTAATAGAGTTCGGCTGGAAATGGGCTCTCGGTTCTTACGCCGCCATTTCGCTGTTGTCAATCTTTCTGGCGGGAGATAAAGAGGCGGTAGTTTATTTTGTCGCTTTCTTCGGCTTTTATCCCATAATAAAAAGCCTTATTGAGAGGCTCCCGTCAAGAGTGATTCAGTATATTATAAAATACTCGGTGTTTACCGTGTGTATGATAGGCGCGTTTTTGGTGTGCAAATTTGTGCTTATGCTCCCCGACGACGATTTCACCATATCGGGAATGTATATTCCGTGGGTGTTCCTTATTGCGGGAGAAATTGTATTTATCGTATATGATTTGGCTGTAACTGTGATAGTCACCAATTATATAAACAGAATCAGGGGTAAGTTATTTAAAGATTCTTTTAAGTGATTTGGAAGTTTAAAGAAGGTTTAGGTATGAGAAAATTTAGAAAATTCTCGGTATTGTTGCTGATAATCGCGGCGTTTTTGGTGTCGGCGGCGGTTTTCCCCGCTTCGGCGGCTAACGCGCATCCTAAGGCGACAATTAAAACGTCTGATGTCAACCTGCGCGCGGGCGCGGGCACAAGCTATAATATAATCGGCAATATGACAAAAGACGAAAAGGTAACGCTTCTGGACGGCAGGCTGTTCAATAAGGAATGGTATCATATCAAGAAATCAGACGGCGTTAAAGGCTATGTTCATCAGGATTATCTGTCAATCAACAAGAATCAGTTGTATATTGTTGATGCTGTGAACGTGTATGCCGGTTACGCGGCTACATACCGTAATTTTGTAAACACAACCGAGCACGAAGCTGTATGGTCAAGCTCCGACAAGACAATTGCTACCGTCAGCGCGGGCAAGGTGACTCCCCACAAAGCGGGCACCGTCACAATTACCGTTCACGCTGGGGATAAGAAAGTTAAGTCTAAGCTGACCGTAAAAAAGGCGACGGTCACTCTTGATAAAAAGTCTTTGACGATATATACGGACGACAGTCCCGTCAAGCTTAAGGCGAAGTGCGCCAAAGCCGTTACATTCACAAGCTCGAAAAAAACAGTCGCGACAGTAAGCAATAAGGGAGTTGTAACTCCCAAGGGAGCGGGTACGACCAAGATTAAAGCCGCGAGTAAATCAGGCGAAGCTGTCTGTACCGTAACGGTGAAAAAGCGCGTTATTACGCTTAAGTGCCTCAAGTCCGCTATGTATACCGATAACTACGACATTATCACACCCTCGGGCGGCAAAGAAGCGTATACGTTCAAGAGCAGCAATAAAAATATTGTTAAAGTTGACAGAAACGGCTGGGTACACGCTGTCGGTTCAGGTAAAGCCACGGTCACTATAACCAGCGGCAAGCTTAAAAAGACAAAAACTTACAACATAAAAGCGGGTTCTCTGGTAAGCCTTTCAAACCTGAAGGGTAATGTTAACGCGGGCAAAACGCTATATGTTAAGTCATTTACAAGCGGAGTAAAATGGAAAACAAGCGACTCCAAAATCGCCACTGTCAATGGCGGATATGTGCTCGGCAAAAAGAAGGGCAAGGTTATTATTTCCGCGTCCACTTCAAAGGGCGCCAAGGATTGCGTTGTTACCGTTAAGGGCGCGGAACCCGTAAGGTTCGTTTATACATCCAACAACTCGGCTTTTAAAGGGAAAACCTTTAAGCTTTACGCCATTACCGATACATTAAGAACGAATGTAAAGTTCAAAATTACACGCTCTGACGGAAAGAAAAAGTGGATAACAAAAACCACCAAGACCACAAGCTCAGGGCGCTATATTTGGACAGGCGAAACGGATTTGAAGAAAGCGGGCGTTTATACCATAAATGCCTACGCTCACAAAAAAGGTACAAAATGGGCGACCTCTGACGGCGGCGAAACCAATTTTATTGTCAACAGTTACACGAGCAGAGCTACTCCTACCTTCGCTCAAAAGAGAGTAACCACATCGCTGCTCAAGAACATCGCGCAGTTTGAGGGATTTCTGCCCAAGGTCGAGGCAGACCAGCTGGTCGCGGATTCGCCCACAGTCGGCTACGGTCACGTTACATACGCGGGCACAACCTTCTATAACGGTATGACCAAGAAAGAAGCCTTTGCCTTTTTGACCAAGGATATTAATAATTCAGGCTATACAATCAGAGTCAATAAGTTACTCAAGGATAACAAAATCAAGTTTACTCAGTCGCAGTTTGACGCGCTTGTGGACTTCTCTTACAACCTCGGGCCGTACGCTATTGAGAACGATAACGACCTTATGAATGTGCTCAAAAACACCTACGGCAAGACGTCAAATAAACTAAAAGGTTATATAAGAGTTACGTCCTCGCCGCTTAAGAAGACCGCCGCGTCCGACGCGAAAACATTAAAAACTCTCGCGCCTAACGCAACAGTCACTTTGAGCTCGACTAAGGTTTATAACAATAGCTGGTACAAGGTCAAGACTACTGACGGCACAGAAGGCTATGTTAAAACGTCGCATATCGAAAGACGCACAACCGATACCAAAACTCGGGACCTTCGAAACATAAATTACAACTCTTTAAAATCAAACATTCTTCCGTATCATCACGCCAGCGGCAGTTGCTATTGGGGCTTGCTGTACAGAAGAATTGATGAAATAGAGATGTTCTATTTCCGTGATTATACGGTTGACGGAGCCAATAACGACTATAATATGAAGTATTACTGCTCCAGAAACAAGAGCTTCGGAATGGGATAAGCCAATGGTATAATTAAACTTTCCGCCGCATACTCTTTTTTAGGACAAACCTATGAAAGAGTGATAAAATGCAGGGAATAGTTTTTACATATCGAAAGAAAAAACCGCGCGACAAAAAGCAGTTTAGCTTTAAAAAACGTGAGTTCAGAGATTTTCTGAAAAAATGGGGCAATATAATGCTCTTTGCACTGATGCTTGTTGTCGGGCTCGGTGTGGGATGTATCTGCTCGGGCAATCTGAGCAGCGATACGCTCAAAAATCTCGATTTTCTTTTTACAACCAATATGCCCGAAAGACTATCGGGCGGGGCGCTCAACGCCTTTTGCGCTGGCTTCGCTTCTGACTTTCTGTTTTTGCTTTCGGGCTTTTTGATGGGAATGTGCCTTTGGGGCGTTGCCGCGCTTCCGTTCATAGCTTTTTTCAAAGGATTTGGAATAGGTGTGAGCGCGGGATACCTTCTGATGACATATGGGTTTAAGGGCATACTTTTCTATTTGTTCGTGCTGTTGCCCGGGATAATCGTTTTCAGCCTCGCACTGATTTATGAACTCAGTTCCGCGTACTATATGTTCAAACGCTTTTGCTTTATGATAACAGGCAAAACAAAACGCGCTTTTAAGGAGTTTTTTATAAACTATCTCAAAAGCGCGCTCAAATATCTCGCGATAACCTTCGCCGCTGCCGTTTTGGATACGGTGCTGTGGATGTTGCTCGCGAATCTGTTCTTTTAAAAGACTACCCAATAGGGTATCAGGGGTGATAGATTTGGAAAAAACAAAGCTGGGCTTTATCCGCTTTTTTACAGGGTATTTCAAGAGTTTTCACAAGCTTTTGCTGACCAATATTCTGTTTGCGGTTCCCGCGGCGTTTTTTATAGCGCTCTTTAGGATTATTAACGAGATGACCAAGCTGAATCTGCTTGCGATTGATTTACTGGCGATTATATTCTGCTTTCCGTTCTTGGCGGGAGTTACTGTAATCACAAGGAATATCGCGCGCGAGGACAAGCAGGTGCCCGTAGTAAAGCTGTTCTTCAAGGGCTTTAAGGAGAACCTGCCGCGCTTCATTATCCACGGAATAATCTATTATATAGCGTTCTTTTTGTGCTATTTTTCAATCACGCTGTACTGGCGCCTGGCTCAGGCAAATACGTTTTTTTATCTGCCGTTCGGCGTAGCGATACTCATTACAGTGGCGGTGCTGTTTATCGCCTATAACGTGCCGACTATGACGGTGACATTCAAGCTCAAAATGAGCACGATTTATAAGAACTCGGGACTGATGAGCTTCGGCGAGATTAAAAACAACTTTTTCGCTACGGTAGGACTCTTCCTTTTGTTCCTAGTAATCGCGAGTATTTATCTCGTGATTCCTGATTTTCTAATCAGAAATATTGTCGGAATAGCCCTTTGCGCGCTGATAGTTCCCTCAACCGCCTCTTATATCATCAACTTCTATGTATTCAAGGATATGGCGCGGATGATTTCTCAGGACGGGGCGCGTTCGGCGGGTATAAAGGAAAAGGACGAAAACGAAAAGGAAAAGGAAGAAGAAATCTTCGATTTCTCTCAGCTTGACCTCGATGAGAATAAGGATATGGAGGAATACCTGTTCTACGGCGGAAAGATGATAAAGCGCAAGACCTTAATCAAAATGCGCGACGAACAGGAAGCGAATAATAAGAATGAGCAAAAAGAAAAAGCCTAAGAAAAAACATCAGATTGAAAAAAAGAAAAAGAGTAACGCTTCGTCGGTGATACTCGCTGTGTGCGTGAGCGCGGCTTTTGTATTGATTATTGTTGGCGTTATAGTTTTTGATCGGGTGACAAATATTAAATACGCTGATTTTGTCGGTCATACAATGCAGAGCAAGGCGGCTTATGATAAATCAGGCAAGAAAGTCGATTTGTATAATATCTATAACGTTCAGTATGATAGTTATCACGGCACCTTGCAGTTCAACGAGGACAAAACCTTCAGCCTCTGGATGACTCCGGGCCCCGATGACGGCACCAACGAGGGCACGTTCACCTATAACACATGGGATAACGTCATCAACGGCAAGTACAACAGCGGCAAAAAGATTGACTTCAAAATCGTCCGCAACGAGGACGGCTCACTGAATCGCATTGAAGCGCCGTATGAAGAATATACGATATATTTCAGTTGAAAATGAAAAATGAATGATAAAAACTGCGGAGCGCGCGCCCGATTATCGGACGCGCTTTTTATATGCAAAATACATAAATGTAAGTCAGCATTTTTGTTGAATATTTTTGTTTCAAATATGATACAATATGTTTAAGAAATAAATATTAACAAATCTAAATATAAAACTTTTGATGTTTGAGGTGTCAATTATGAAAAAGATTTACAGTGTTTTTAGCGTTATAATATTTTTAGTTACTTTAGTTGTTGTGCTTCCGCATAATACATATGTAAAAGCTGAAAGTGATACATATGGAACATTATTATCAACTCAGTCAGGTAGTTTATCTGAAGATGAAAAAAAGGATTTTAATTTTTCAGTAAAAACTGAATCTTTGGTACATATATATTTTATTGGGAAAAATACAATCGGGAAAACAGATGGTAATCTAAAAATTGAATTATTTAATGATGAAAACAGTTCTTTATATTCAAAAAAACTAGATTTATCATGCGAGGATTTTCGATTCGACATTGTTCTAAAAGAGGGTGAATATAGATTCAGGTTAATCGGAAAGGAATACTATCCAAATGCTAAATACTGTTTTAATATAAAATCAGAAAAAAGCTTATTAAAGCCACAATCAGGAAAAATTAAATCTCTAAAATCAAAGTCTTTTAAATTTATTACAGAGACATCTACTAAAGCTCATATAAACTTTTATGATGAAAGTTATGGCGATGCGTTGATAGAAATATTTAATAGCAATAAAAAACTTATTTATACCAAATGCATTTCTTTATCGTTTGATTATAAGGTTTTGACGCTAGATTTACCCGCAGATTGCTATATAATCAAATTATATGAAAATGATGATTTTTCTTTTGATTATTCTTTCAGCGTTTCGGGTGTGCCGTTAGATAAAAAGGTTACTATGCCAAAAGTTAATTCTTACTATGCTGTTAAATGTAAGTATAAATCGCTCGTTAAGAATAAATCGATTAGTTATACTTTTTCATTAAACAGAAAATCAAAAATATATATTCTTTTTGAAAACGCTGATGGAGATTATCAACTTGCAATCAAGAAAGGAAAAAACTATATACAAAAATATCAGGGGGAATTATATACTCAAAAAAGAACCTTAAGCTGTTTTTTGAGCAAAGGAAAATATAAAATAATTATAAAAGCAAAACCGAAGTTTACGTATTATCTTAGGGTGAAAGCAAAAACAGCAAAAGCGAGCGATAAAAATGTTTTTAAGATAAAAACAATATCAAAGAAAAAACACAACCTAAAGGTCAAAGCTTATCGAAAGCTTAGAATAAAATCAAGTTTTACCGATTCGATAATAAAATGGAAAAGCAGCAATAAAAGAATAGTGAGTGTTGATAGCGAGGGGTATGTTTATGCAAAGAAGCTCGGAAAAGCTAAGGTGACAGCAAAGCTTTATAAGGGTAACAAACTAACATACAGTATAGTTGTAAATAAATACCATAAAACAATAGAAATCCGACCAGGTAAAAAGTTAAGTATAAAAGGTATGTTTAAGTATTGTGGCGCTAAGGGTAAATTCTATTCTTCAAATAAAAAAGTTGCGATTGTTAAGAATAAAAAAATCATCGCCAAAAAACAGGGTACGGCTACTATATTCTATAAAAAATCAGGAATAAAATACTCTGTAAAGATTCGAGCTAGGTACAAAAAACCTATGGCGGTTATGTATATTTCTGATTATAATACACGAAACAATATTATTACAGCATGGGTGCATAATGACGGAAAAGGAACTATGAAATTATACTCTAACGATGCTGTACTTATTGATTGGGACTATAAATCATATGACAGAGATTTGCATATGACAGGGAATAAAAAAAGCGTAACAATAAAGCCTAATCACGGCAGATATGTTAGTTTTAAGGTCGAGGGAGATACTACTTATCCGGGCGAAAATCGAAAAGACATTCAATGTTATATGAACTATGATGGAAAGCTTTATTGGATCGCCATAGATAGCGAATCAGGTTATATTTGGAATAAGAGCAAATACGTAGAAATACCTGAAGCATATGATGATTAATTTAAGGGCAACCGAAATCGGTTGCCCTTTAACTGTTCACTGGTCACTGACCACTGATCACTAAACTATAATGCTCTTGCCTGTCATTTCTTCGGGCTGCTCGAGTCCCATAATCTTAAGCATTGTGGGAGCAATATCAGCCAGCACGCCGCCTGTTCTGAGCTCGCAGTCATAGCCGACTACGCAGAACGGAACGGGGTTGGTGGTGTGAGCCGTGAACGGCTTACCGTCCTCATCAACCATCTTGTCGGCGTTGCCGTGGTCGGCGGTGATGAGCGTTACGCCGCCCATTTCCTTAACAGCGTCCGTAACCTTGCCTACGCACTCGTCAACAGCCTCAACAGCCTTGACAGCCGCCTCAAACACGCCTGTGTGACCTACCATATCGCAGTTGGCAAAGTTGAGGATAATCATATCGTACTTGCCGCTCTTAATCGCGGGCACGAGCTTTTCTGTGACAATCGGAGCGCTCATCTCGGGCTGGAGGTCGTATGTAGCGACAGAGGGAGATTTAACGAGGATTCTGTCCTCGCCCTCGTACTGCTTTTCAACGCCGCCGTTGAAGAAGAACGTTACGTGAGCGTACTTCTCGGTCTCAGCTATTCTGAGCTGCTGCATACCGAGGGAAGAAATATACTCGCCCATAGTGTTCTTAAGGCTCTGCGGCTTGAACGCTACGTCAACATTAGGCATAGTCGCGTCGTACTGAGTCATACATACATAGGTGAGAGGGAAAAAGCCATTCTTTCTCTCGAAGCCGTCAAAGTCGGGGTCAACCAGAGTGCGGGTAATTTCACGTGCGCGGTCTGGACGGAAGTTGAAGAAGATAACGCTGTCGTTAGCCTTGATTGTGTCGCCGCCCTTGACGACAATCGGAACAACGAACTCGTCTGTTACGCCGTCGTCGTAGCTCTTCTGAATAGCCTCAACGGGACAGTCGGCATCCACGCCCTTGCCGTAAACGAGAGCGCTGTACGCCTTTTCGACGCGCTCCCAGCGGTTATCTCTGTCCATAGCATAATAACGTCCGTGAACTGTGGCGATTTTACCCACGCCGATTTCCTTCATCTTTTCAACCGCGTCGGCTACATATTCCTTAGCGGATGAGGGAGGAACGTCACGACCGTCGAGGAACGCGTGAACATAAACCTTCTCGAGTCCCTTTTTCTTGGCGAGTTCAAGAATGCCGTAAAGGTGAGTGATGTGGCTGTGCACGCCGCCGGGGGACATCAAACCCATAAGGTGCAGACTCGAGTTGTTCTCGAGTGCCTTGTCCATAGCGTTCACGATAGCCTCGTTGTCCTTGAGCTTGTCCTCGTCTATTGTCTTTGTAATTCTTGTCAGTTCCTGATACACGATGCGACCCGCGCCGATGTTGGTGTGACCTACCTCGCTGTTGCCCATCTGTCCGTCGGGCAGACCTACGTCCATTCCCGAAGCTCCGATTTGAGTAATCGGGTTGGATGAGAAAAGTCTGTCGAGGTTGGGCTTGTTGGCGGCGGCGATAGCGTTGTTCTCAGGCGGAGCTACGCCGAAGCCGTCAAGTATCATTAATAATACAGGTTTTTTCATTTTAATCTAAACCTTTCTGTACCCCTTTTCAAAGGGGTCAAAATTTTTAATTTTGGGGGATTATCCTTCCTGACATGAACGTTCTGATGAAGGACCGCTACGCTAGACAATCCCTCGAAATTGAAATGCCACGCATTTATCAATTTCGGTCCCTTTAAAAAGGGACACGTATAGGCGTTATTCTTTTGTTGCCGCGTCTATGATAGCGCCGAACTTAGCGGCTACGAGTGAAGCGCCGCCGATGAGACCGCCGTCAACGTTCTCTTTGGATACGAGCTCAGCGGCGTTGGCGTCGTTCATTGAACCGCCGTACTGAATTGTGATAGCCTGAGCTGTCTCCTCGTCATACTTCTTGGCGAGCTCGGCTCTTATAAAGGCGCAAACTTCTTCAGCCTGATCGGCTGTAGCTGTTTTGCCTGTGCCGATAGCCCAAACAGGCTCATAAGCGATGATAGTCTTCTTAGCGTCCTCAGCGGATACGTCATAGAGGTCGAGCTTAATCTGACGGGCGATAACTTCCTCGGTAATGTCGCACTCGCGCTCCCAGAGAAGCTCGCCTACGCATACGATTGGCTTCAAGCCCGCGGCTAAAGCAGCCTTTGTTCTCTTGTTGACGGTCTCGTCTGTTTCGCCGAAATACTGACGGCGCTCGCTGTGACCGATTACAACGTACTCAACGCCCATCTCTTTGAGCATACCTGTTGAGATTTCGCCTGTGAACGCGCCGCTCTCTGCCCAATGGCAGTTCTCAGCGCCGATTTTTACATTTGTGCCCTCTACTGTTTCGAGAGCTACCGCTAAATCAACATAAGGAACGCACGCGATAACCTCGCAGTCAGCGCCCTTTGCTACGGGGATAATCTCCTGAAGAAGCGCTTTAGCCTCTGATGGAGTTTTGTTCATTTTCCAGTTGCCCGCGATAACGGCTTTTCTTTTAGCTTTATTCATTTTTTAATTCTCCTCGTCATAAAATACAGTTCCTATCTGAAATACATATCCCCCGCACAAAAGATACTCTGTGAAGTTTTGGATATAACAGATAAGTTCTGCGCTATTATTATACAAAGTTTAAAACTTGGGAGGGAGCGGCAGGAGCAGTTCCCCTACAATTTTAACCAACTGATCACTGACCACTAGCCACTGACCACAGAATTACTTATCCGCGATTACATCAATACCCGGGAGCACCTTACCCTCGAGATATTCGAGTGAAGCGCCGCCGCCTGTTGAGATGTGGCTCATCTTGTCTGAGTAACCGAGCTGGATAACAGCAGCCGCGCTGTCGCCGCCGCCGATGATTGTTGTAGCGTCTGTGTCAGCAAGAGCCTGAGCTACAGCGATTGTACCCTTGGCAAGAGTCGGGTTCTCGAATACGCCCATAGGTCCGTTCCATACAACAGTCTTGGCGGACTTAACAGCGTCGCCGAAGAGAGCCTGTGTCTTTTCACCGATGTCGAGACCTTCCATATCAGCGGGAATCTTGTCAGCGTCAACTGTGGTAACCTCGATAGGTCCGTCGATAGGATCAGGGAAGCCCGCGGCTACAACTGTGTCGATGGGGAGGAGGAGCTTTTTGCCGAGCTTGTCAGCCTTAGCGATCATCTCTTTGCAGTAATCGAGCTTGGTGTCGTCAACGAGCGACTTGCCGATTTCCATACCCTGAGCCTTCAGGAATGTATAAGCCATACCGCCGCCGATGATGAGTGTGTCGCACTTCTCGAGGAGGTTTGAGATAACGTTGAGCTTGTCCGCAACCTTGGCACCGCCGAGGATAGCTACGAAAGGTCTTACGGGATTCTCTACCGCGTTGCCGAGGTAGTCAATTTCTTTCTGCATAAGATAGCCAACGGCTGTGTCCTTGATGTGGTTTGTAACGCCCGCTGTTGAGCAGTGAGCGCGGTGAGCGGAGCCGAAAGCGTCCATTACGAATACTTCAGCGAGAGAAGCGAGCTCCTCTGAGAAAGGCTCGAGGTTCTTTGTTTCTTCTTTTCTGAATCTTGTGTTCTGGAGCAGTACAACGTCGCCGTCCTTCATAGCGGCTACGGCTGCCTTGGCGTTCGCGCCTACAACCTCGTCGTCGTTAGCGAAAACTACATCCTGACCGAGAAGCTCAGCCAGTCTTACAGCTACGGGAGCGAGCGAGAATTTTTCTTCGGGACCGTTCTTCGGTTTGCCGAGATGTGAGCAAAGGATAACCTTGCCGCCGTCCGCGATGAGCTTTTTGATAGTGGGCAGAGCCGCTGTGATACGGTTGTCGTTGGTGATAACGCCGTCCTTAAGCGGAACGTTAAAGTCCACTCTGACTAATACTTTTTTGCCTTTTACGTTGATGTCATCAACGGTTACTTTGTTTAGTTTCATTTGGATACACCCTTTCTGTTAAGCCGAGGCAATTTTTGCCTCTATAATCATAATAATTATACAACATCTGACAGGTAAAAAGCAATAGAATTTGGACAAAAATAATAATTATTTAGTTCTCAGTAGTCAGTAATCAGTTGTCAGTTAAACACTAACAAAATAATAAATAAAATCAGCAAAAACATCTCTCGGGAGAAGCTCTGCTGATTTTTCTTTTTCTTATTCGCGTGAACAACTAACTACTGACTACTCCATTTATGCCTGTGCAACTCGCCGTGGGTTAAGAGCTCAGGGTAATCCCACTGTCTTAATACTTCATACGCGGCGATTGCAACCGAGTTTGAGAGGTTGAGGCTTCGCGCTTCCTCAATCATCGGAATCCTTACGGTGTTGTCGCGATTTTTTATGAGCAGACTTTCGGGCAATCCTCTGGTTTCCTTGCCGAAAACAAGATAGCAGCCGTCCTCGTACTCGGCGTCGGTGTGGCGGTTGAGCGCTTTTGTTGAAAAATAGAAATATTTTCCGCCTTTTGTTTTTTCAAAAAAATCGTTAATACTATCGTAGTATGTAATGTCGAGCAAATGCCAGTAATCGAGCCCCGCGCGTTTTAAATGCTTGTCGTCAAGCGAAAAACCGAACGGCTTTACAAGATGAAGCCGCGCTCCCGTAGCGGCGCAGGTGCGCGCTACGTTGCCTGTGTTAGCGGGAATTTCGGGTTCGATCAGGACTATATTTAATGTTGCCAAAACTTATCACCTCTATTTATATTTTAATCGGAAATAATAATTTTGCAAGAGTGAGTTTCAGGAGGTGAAAAAATGGCAAAGGGAGCGATGAACGTCGTAAAAGGAATCGCGGGCGGTATGATTGCGGGAATCGCGGTCGGCGCTGTCGGCAAAAGTGTGATTGACAAAAAGCCGAAGCTCAGAAAAAAGGCTAATAAGGCGATGAACGCAATGGGTCAGATTATCGACACCGCGCAGTATATGTTTAAGTAAGCAGTATGTGAATCGGCTTCCCCCGCTGGGGGAAGCTGTCAGCGTAGCTGACCGATGAGGGGAAATTATACATTTGGAAAATGTATAATTTCAGAAACAATGAGATAAATACAGACTTGCATATACGAATTTCTACATATGTCTTCCCTCATCCGCCTCGCTTTGCTCGGCACCTTCCCCAAACGTGGGAAGGCTTTTTTGTTTTTGTTAATAAATATGACGAATTAGCTTGATTAATAAATATGTTTCAAGTATAATGTTATGTGAAGAAGTGTTTACTTTTTTCACTATTCAAAAACTTTGGTCAGGGGGTGATGTTTTGGCTAAGAAAAAAATGATGAATAAACAACAGCTTTTAAAGGCTGTAGACAAAGCTAAAACAATCGCCGACCTGTTTAAGCTCGTTAAAGAGCAGAACATAAATATGCGTATGCACACACTTCCCAGCGCCAGCAACGTCGCTCCAAAGCGGCTGGAGCTTCGAAGCTTCCCTCCGGACTCAACTCACCTCGACAGGCTCAAAGCAGCTGTGAGGTTGACTGTAGAAAATACAAAGTAGCAGGTGATTCCTATGAAAAAAACAACAGCATTATTATTGGTACTGATACTCGCGCTCTCGGTTGTCGGCGTTTCGGCTCACACCAGCGCGCGCTTCAAAAACGGCGACGTCAACCGCGACGGTGCTACAAAAATCCAGGACGCGAACCTGATTCAGCAGTCGCTCGTAGGTATGAAAACGCTTGACTGGCAACAGAATCAGCTCGCCGATTATGATCTTAACGGGAATGTAAATATTTTGGACGTTACCGAAATACAGTTAATTCTTGTTAATGCAAAGAGCTCTCCCGAGGAAGCTCCCATTGTACCGGAAAAGGAGGTTCCGCCCGTGTCAAATACCCAGGTGAGTGATACAGTCAGAGTGTATTTCTCGAACAATAAGAACTGGTCGAATGTATATTTTTATGTGTATGACTCCTCGACAGAAGTTCCTAAGAAGGATTGGCCTGGCGATAAGATTACAACATATACCCCCAACGACAGCGGTGAAAACGTTTTTTACGCCGATGTTGATACAAGCAAGTATGACCGCATAATATTTACGGACGGCACAAATCAGACAGTGAACACCGCGTTGTGCAAGGCGAGCTCGGGCTTCTTTATTTCCAACGACAGCAATAAATCCGCTATGATGGTAGGCACATACGCTTACACAGGAGCCGACAAAGGTAATCTGACTGAGCTCAATTTTGATTATCCGGGCGGCTACAAAAAGAAGGTCTGGATCTGGACTCCCGCCGACTATAACCCTGAGGGTGAAAAGTACCGCACAATATATTTAACCGACGGTCAGAATCTTTTTGACAGCTACCCGAACGGCCGCAAGCCTCCTTACGGCGGCTGGGAGGTAACAGACGCTGTTGAGTCTATGATGTCTAACGGCGGCAGAGGCGTTATAATTGTCGGTATCGAGAACAAAACCTACCGCGATAACGAGCTCACTCCCAATATAGGCGAGCTTAATCCCGAGTTGTCGGCTGCCGATGCAAGAAGTTTTAAGGACGGAAACGGCGCTCAGTTCGGCGACTTTGTAGTAAATTATGTAATGCCATATGTACAGGGCAATTACAACAGCTCCCGCGCTACCGCTGACAATATGATTTGCGGTTCAAGCTCGGGCGGAATAGAGTCCTTCTACATTGGAATGGAGTATAATGACAAGTTCGGTATGATTGGCGCGCTGTCGCCAGCGTTCCTGCTGTTTGACGATTCTGTCTGGAACAGCTATCTCTCAAAATTCGACCTTGACTCGGATGATATGCCGAAGCTCTATCTTTTCAACGGAAACCACAAGGATGACTCTCTTGAGAGAAATCTTAAGGTTTACTGTGATGAAATGTACAACAGACTTAATAACGCGGGATACAAGAATATGACTTATGTTATTGAAGATGATTTTATGCATAACGAGGCGTATTGGAGGGTTATTTTCCCTGATTGTATTTCATATTTGTTGGGTATTTAGTGTAATAAGATAAGCGGCGGAGAAATCTGCCGCTTTTTTTGTAAAAAATGACAATTAAATTCATTTTACATCGTTAATTATAAAATAATAACCAGTTAAAACCTAGTGTTTTTGTTCACTTTGATAAAATTTTAAAATATCCTTAAAACTACTTGTAAAACCGCATAAATAGTAGTAAAATAGATTCTACAGTTTGTTATCTATTTTAATAATATATATGAAAGAGGGAACAATTTTTATGAAGAAACTCATTTCAGTTGTTTTGGCTGTTCTCGTTTTCGCGTCAGTGGTTACGGTAGGCTTTACCGTATTCGCTACAGGAGGCACATCCTCTGATCTGAACGCGCCACAGTCAAGCAATTCGAATCCCGGAAACCCCACCGAGCAGACAATATATACGCCTGATACGGTTAAGGGTTTAGTAGCAACAAGCGTAAAGACTGGTTCGGTTGCTTTAAAATGGAATAAGAGTAAATATGCTACAAAGTATATTATCGGACGCGCTGTTGAAGCTGACAAC
Organism: bacterium; assembly: GCA_020625875.1. Lineage (GTDB taxonomy): Bacteria > Bacillota > Clostridia > Oscillospirales > Acutalibacteraceae > Ruminococcoides. Next base: position 27,877 of record JAHLAX010000032.1, read on the forward strand.
GGAACAGTAGGCGCGTATAAGAGATACGCTACCGTTACAAATACATCATTCAAAGAAAGCGGTTTGAAAGCGGGCAGGATTTATAAGTACAGAGTTTACGCCCGCCGCGTAAAGAACGGTGTAACAACAGACGCCGACCCCTCTTCTATCGTTATTATGACGGTACCCCAGAAGGTAGCTAAATTAAAGGTTACGGGCAAAACCACAACCTCAATCACTCTCAGCTGGAGCAAGGTTCCGAACGCTTCTAAGTATCTGTTCTACAGAACAGGCGAGAAGCCCAGCGGCAAGGGCTACGGCAAGTATAAGCTCATCAAGACCTTTAAGGGTACAACAACTTCATATACTGACAAAAACCTCAACAGCGCGAGAATCTATAGATATAAGATAGTCGCTAATCGTACAAGAGCGGGCATCAGCAAGAACAGCGGTGAGAAGGTTCTCAGAACAATCACTAAGCTTGAGACGCCCAAGAACTTCTCTAACAAGAAGGCTACAACGAATTCGATTACACTCTCTTGGTCTAAGGTTACCAGAGCGAGAAAGTACGAGCTATCCAGAAAGCCCGCGGGCAGCGGAAGCTTTAAGAAAATCGCGACGATTAAGAAAGCTTCATATACTGATAAGTCAGTAACAAGCGGAGCTAACTACACATACAGAGTACGCGCTTTGCGCAAGGTTGGCGACAAGACTTATTACAGCAAATACGCTAAGATTTCTTCCTCAACTGCCGTAAACGGCGTTAAGGGTGTTACAACAAAATCTTACCTCAGACGCGCGCTTCTCCAGTGGAACGGCGTAAGCGGCGCTCAGGGCTATGACATCTTTATTAATTCCAAGTATAAAGCTTCTACAACATATCCCAGATACTTATCCTGCAAGCTTAAGGCGGGCAAGGTTTATTCCTTCTCTATCAAGTCCTACAAGACTGTAGGCGGCGAGAAGATTTACGGTACAAACAAGGTCGTTAAGGTTAAGATTAACGGCAAGGCTTACGGCAAAGCTCCTAAGGGCACTTGGGTAGAGGTTTGCACAGAGACTCAGGAACTTTATATGTATGTTAATAATAAGTTCTACCTCTCAACTCCTGTTGTTACTGGTAACGCGGGCGCTCTCGCTACAACTCCTGGTTATCATCACGTTAACAGCAGACAATCGCCCTCAAGACTCAGAGGTTCTTACGGCGGCAGCTCATGGGATGTAACTGTTAACTACTGGCTCGGATTTACATATGACGGTCAGGGTATCCACGATTCCACATGGCGCGGCGCTTACGGCGGCAACATCTATAAGGGCGACGGTTCACACGGCTGTGTAAACACTCCGCTCGATAAGGTTGCTAAGGTATACTCCAAAGGCTATGTAGGTATGCCTGTAATAGTTTACTAATACAAATCAAAAGGCTGAGCTTTTGCTCAGCCTTTTTTAGTTGTCAGTATTTAGTAATCCGATTATTGACTACTGTCAACTGCTCTCATTTTTCCCTGAATATCAGTTGTGTAGTCGCCTTTCAGCAGCAGTTTTGAGATGGGGACAATCTTAAAGCCCTTTGATTTTATCGCTTCAATCACTTTCGGCAGAGCGGTCGGCGTGTTTGTCGCTCCGTTGTGGAGCAGAATGATTGAGCCGTTCTCAAGCTTGCTTACGCAGTTTTGCACGATCTGCTCGGCGCTCGGATCCTTCCAGTCGAGACTGTCGATGTTCCACTGAACGCAGTACATATCAAGTGAGTTTACAGCTTCAACTACATCGTTGTTATAGTCGCCGTAGGGCGGACGAAACAGGGTAGGGGACTTGCCCGTCAGCTTTTTTATTTCCTTATTGCAATCCGTCAGTTCCTTTGTCATATCGGTCGCCCCGAGCTGAGTCATATAAGGGTGAGTGGAGCTGTGATTACCGATGTCGTGCCCCTTTTCGGCAATCTTTTTGACCGAATCGGGGTATTTTTTTACCCAGTCGCCGACAAGGAAGAAAGTGGTTTTGACGTTGTTTTCATCCAGTATGTCGAGCAGAGTGTCGGTCTGTTCGTTGCCCCACGCCGCGTCAAACGAGATTGCGCACTCCTTTTTATCACTGTCAACGCAGTAAATCGGAATCTTTCTGTCGGTTGACGCGGTCTGAACCGCTCTTGTCGCGGTATCCATACCAATCGCCAGCGCGCCTATCCCCAATATGACGCATATAAACAGAATCAAAAGACTTCTCTTCGTAAGTATCAAGAAACGCATATTATCACCGATAAAAGATATGCAGGCAAGTGACGACATATGATAAAAAAGGGGCTGACTCAAAAGTCAGCCCCGTTGATTGTTTATTATTAGTTGTTAGAGCTTCTCCCACTTGATGCCGTCGGGAGTGTCGATGAGCTTGATGTTTCTTGCGGCGAGCTCGTCGCGGATTTTGTCGGCGGTCGCCCAGTCCTTGTTCTTTCGGGCTTCCTGACGTTTGGCGATGAGCGCCTCAATTTCGCTGTCTATGTCGTCAGCTTCTTCAGCTTTGCTGTCGAGCAGTCCGAGACTCAATACTTTTTCAAACTGTTCGATAACATAGCGCTTTGTGGCGTCGTTCGCGTCCGCCTTAAGCACATCATAGAGAGCTGTTATGGCGAGAGAGGTGTTGAGGTCGTTGTCGAGCGCTTCTCTGAATTTGGCGTCGAGCTCCTCAGCCTTAGCCTTATCGACCTCGCCGTCAGCCTTAAGCGCGGCTACACGCTTTTGGAGCTTGTCGTATGCCTTGGCTGTATTGTCGAGACTTTCATATGAGAAGGTGAGAGGCTTGCGGTAGTGGCTCTGCAGACAGAACATACGGTACACAAGCGGATTGTATCCCTTTTCCTCAAGCAGAGAAACGGTTAAGAACTCGCCCTTTGATTTGCTCATCTTGCCGCGCGCGTCGTTTAGGTGAAGCACGTGGAACCAGTAATTGCACCACTTGTGACCGAGGAACGCCTCGCTCTGGGCGATTTCGTTTGTGTGGTGGGGAAAAGCGTTGTCAACGCCGCCGCAGTGGATGTCGAGGTATTCGCCGTTGTGCTTGATGCTGATTGAGGAACATTCGATATGCCAGCCTGGGTATCCTACGCCCCAAGGAGAATCCCATTTGAGCGCCTGGTCTTCAAATTTAGACTTTGTAAACCACAGCACAAAGTCGGTTTTGTTGCGCTTGTTTTCGTCCTCGGTTACGTCCTCGCGCACGCCCACATCAAGGTCGTCGGCGTTCATATTGCCGAAAACATAGTATTCGTCGAGCTTAGAGGTGTCAAAATAAACGTTGCCGCCCGCGAAATAGGCGTAGCCCTTGTCCATAAGCGCCTGTACCATATTGATGAACTCGTCAATGCAGTTTGTCGCGGGTTCAACTACATCGGGAGTTTTTATGTTGAGCTTTTTGCAGTCGTCAAAGAAAGCATCTGTGTAGAACTTCGCGATTTCCATAACCGTCTTGTGCTCGCGCTTAGCGCCCTCAACCATCTTGTCATCGCCTGTGTCGGCGTCAGAGGTGAGGTGACCTACATCCGTGATATTCATAACACGCTTGACGTCATAGCCCGCGTAGCGCAGGTACTTTTCGAGCACATCCTCCATAATATAGGTGCGAAGGTTGCCGATGTGCGCGTAGTGATATACGGTGGGACCGCAGGTATACATATTAACCTTGCCCTCGGTGAAGGGCACAAAGTCCATTTTCTTTTGACCTAAAGTGTTATATAGTTCCATTTCTTACTCCTTCCTTATAAAAGCCTTCCCCCTTTTGGGGAAGGTGGGCAAATCGTTATTAACGATTTGGTCGGATGAGGGCATTGGAGATTGTTTTATTTCATACTAATAAACTCTTTGTTATCTCTGAGATAAATCACGCCCGAAATCATACAGAAAACCGTTGAAATCCAAAGCGCGATTTCACCAATCAAATAAAAAATAAAGTCAAGATTATAAGCGGCTATAAGCCCGATGCTGTATTCAGTCGGTATAGTCGGGAAGGCTATATTAATGACCTCAAGCACTATCTGAAGTACAAAAATAATTATAATCGCGGCTATTTGAGTGACAGTTTTAATTTTGCCCCAGATATTAGCGGCGACGACTTTGCCCTCGCTTGCCGCCGAGAGGCGCACAGACATAACCGCGAATTCTCTGAACAGTACAATAATCACGATTACGCAGTCGCAAAGTCCGAGCTGGACCATACATAAAAGCGCCGCTGATACCAGTATCTTGTCAGCGAGCGGGTCCGAGAACTTGCCGAAGTTTGTGACGAGGTTTCTTTTTCTCGCGATTTTGCCGTCAAATAAATCCGTTAAGCTCGCCGCGCCGAAAAACGCGAGCGCGACAAGATAATGCAGCGGAAAAGGAATCAGCATAGCCGCTACAAAAAACGGTACAAGTATTATTCTTAATAATGTAAGTTTGTTGGGTAGATTCATCTTTTCTCCATAATTGTTAATTGCTAACGGGAGCGGCAGGAGCAGCTCCCCTACATTAATTTATCATTTCTCCGACTGGGTCAATTCCGAGACAGTCGGTGATTTTTACTTTTACAAAGTCGCCTTCGCTCGGCTTATTATCTGCCGCTGTAAAGAAAACGTTGCCGTCAACCTCGGGACAATCGCCCGCGGTTCTTCCGAAGAAGCACTCGGCGTATTTGTCAAAGCCCTCAACAAGAACTTCGACTTCTTTACCGACCATAGCCTCGGCGTATTCCTCCATAATGAGCTGTTGCTGTTCCGAGATAATCTCGGCGCGGCGAAGCTTAACTTCCTCATCAATTTGGTCGGGGAGCTTGGCGGCGGGGGTGTTTTCCTCCTGAGAGTAGGGGAAGCATCCCATACGCTGAAACTTCATTTCTTTTACAAATTCACACAGCTCCTCGAACTGTTCCTCACTCTCCCCAGGGAAGCCCGCGATGAAGGTGGAGCGAAGTGTTATGTCGGGGATTCTCTCTTTGATTTTATTCAGCAGATTTGTCAGGTATTCACGACTGCCCTTGCGGTTCATACGCTTAAGAACCTCAGCGCTGCAGTGCTGTAAGGGTAAATCTAGGTATTTTACTATCTTGTCCTCGGTCGCGATTACGTCAATCAGCTCGTCGGTTATCCTCTCGGGATAGCAGTAGAGCACGCGCACCCATCTGAGTTCGTCGATTTTACAAATCTCCCTCAAAAGCTCGGGGAGCATCGGTTTTCCGTAAATATCGTTGCCGTAGTACGAGGTGTCCTGAGCGATGAGTATAAGCTCTCTGACTCCGCCGTCGGCGAGCCACCGCGCCTCTTTTACAAGGTTTTCTATACTGCGGCTGCGATAGCGTCCGCGAATCATCGGGATAGCGCAGTAGGTGCAGTGGTTGTCGCAACCCTCGGCGATTTTGAGATAAGCGTAATGTCTGGGCGTGCTCTGGATTCGCTCGCCCTCCAGCTCAAGCTCCTCTTTCGGCGGAAAAACCTCTTGTCTTTCACCGTTTAGCGCGTTTGTGATTATCTCGGCAATTTTGTCGTTAGCGCCCAAGCCTAAACAAGCGTCAACCTCGGGCAGCTGTTCCATTACCTCGTTCTGGTATCTTTCGGCGAGACAGCCCGTAACAATCAGGCATTTGATTTTGCCCTCTTTTTTCAGCTCGGCGAGCTCGAGAATTTCCTCGATGCTCTCCTGCTTCGCGGGCTCTATAAAAGCGCAGGTGTTTATAATCGCCGCGTCTGACATAGCAACGTCCTCGACGATTTCAAAGTGCTCTTTATCCTTATTCAGTTTTGCGAGCAGCATTTCGGCGTCTACGCGGTTCTTCGCGCAGCCGAGCGATACTATTCCTACTTTATATTTCATTCAAATCCTCTGTGTATTCCGAAAGCACAGCGTTTATGTCGCCCCACGAGTAGCCCATTCTTTGAAGCGCGGCTACAGCGCGGCGTCTGCCTTTTTCATCATTGACGGCGTTGCTGTACTTTGTTTGTATCAAAATTTCGATATGTTCTCTAGGGTCGGGGTCGAGCTCCTCAAGAATCTGCTCCGAAAGCTCTCTGTCAATGCCCTTTTCGCCCAGCTTGTATTTAACGGCGCGGGCTGACAGATGTTTGACGTTTATGAGCTCCTCGGCGTAGCGGCGCGCGAACTTCTCGTCGTTAACAAGCCCGAGCTCCTCCATACGCTCAACCGCCTTTTTTGCGGAGCTTGTATCAGAGGTTTTCGCTATCTTGGTTTCGAGCTCGCGTTTTGAGTGGTCACGATAGGAGATAAGCCACAGGGCTTTTTCCTTGGCGCGCTTTTCGTTCGAGAGGTCAACAAGCTCCTTGAGCTCATCGTCGGTTATCTCGCTGCCGACAGAATATCGGCTCGCGATAATAGTCTCTGTGTCGAGCTTGAGCGCGAACTCGCCGTCGATATAGAGCGCCGAGAGTTTTTTTCGCTTCGGAACAATATCGGTGATAATCATCAATCTTCTACGAGCACGTCGATGTTGGCGCTTTTGGCTTTGCTCTCAGCAGCAGGTTTTGCCGCTATGGGCTTAGCCTTGGCGGGAGCTTTTTTCTTTGGTGAAAGCTTGTCGACGTTTTCCCAGAGCTCGGTTTCGATTGCTTTGTAGAGTTCTTCGTTATTCAAAAGCATTTCTTTGACATTTTCACGACCTTGTCCGAGGCGCTCGCCGTTGTAGCTGAACCACGCGCCAGCCTTCTGGATAACATCCGCTTTAACGGCGAGGTCAACCAGCTCGCCTACACGGCTGATGCCCTGACCATACATAATATCGAACTCCGCTTCTTTAAACGGCGGAGCTATTTTGTTTTTAACAACCTTGGCGCGTGTGCGGTTACCTATCATTTCGCCGCCCTGCTTTAAGGTTTCGATTCTTCTTACATCAATACGAACGGACGAATAGAACTTGAGCGCGCGGCCGCCTGTTGTAACTTCGGGGTTGCCGTAAACAACGCCGACCTTCTCACGAAGCTGGTTGATGAAAATTGCCACGCAGTTGCTCTTGTTGATAGCGCCCGCGAGTTTTCTTAATGCCTGTGACATAAGGCGCGCGTGCAAGCCGACGTGGCTGTCGCCCATTTCGCCTTCAATTTCCGCCTTAGGAACAAGCGCGGCTACAGAGTCGATAACAATTACGTCAATGGCGCCCGAGCGAATCAGAGCCTCCGCGATTTCGAGCGCGTCTTCGCCTGTGTCGGGTTGAGAAACGAGCAGAGAGTCAACGTCAACGCCCAGCGCTGAGGCGTAAGTCGGGTCAAGCGCGTGCTCAACGTCGATGAACGCGACGTTGCCGCCGTTCTTTTGACCTTCCGCGATACAATGGAGCGAGAGTGTGGTTTTACCCGAACTCTCGGGGCCGTAAATCTCAACAATTCTTCCTCTCGGAAGTCCGCCGATACCGAGCGCAATATCGAGCGACAGAGAGCCTGTCGAGATGTGATCAATATTCATATGCTGATTCTGACCGAGGCGCATTACCGCGCCTTTGCCGAATTGCTTTTCAATCTGTCCGAGCGCTGTTTCAAGCGCTTTGTTTTTATCTACTGCCATTTCACATACCTCCGCGATGTTTTTTAGTTGTCAGTTGTCAGTAATCAGTATTCAGTTAACGGTGGGCTCCGCCCGAACCCATTTACAGCTAATCACTGAACGCAAAAATTTACTATTCTATTTTAATATATCTTAATGAAAAAATCAATATAAAAGGGTTAAAAAATTCGAACAAATTTTCTATTTACCATTCAGAGTCCCATTAATCGCCCTTTGAATATCGCTGAAATCAAAATGAGCCGTAATATTCGTAAAACCTTCGGCTTCCATAAGCGCTTTGACCGTGTCGAATTGTCCTTCGCCCAGCTCAAAGGCGAGTGTTCCGCCGCGCTTAAGCTTTTTGCTCCATTCTCTTATTATGAATCGGTAAAAGTCATAGCCGTCCTCGCCGCCGTCAAGCGCCATTCGCGGCTCAAAGCCGACTTCTGTTTGCAGACCTTTTATCTCGTCTGACTTTATATACGGCGGGTTTGACAGAATCAAATCGAAATAACCGTTATTAAAATCCTTATAATACTCAAAAACATCGCCCTCAATTACTTTTACATCGGCGTTGTTCAGATTAACGTTTTCATAAATATAGGGGAGGGCGTCTTTTGATTTTTCGACAGCGTAAACCTCCGAGTCGGTTTCTTTAGCGATAACGACAGCCAGCGCTCCGCTGCCCGAGCAGAGGTCGAGCACTTTAGCGCGGGGCTTTTCTTTTAATATATCAAGGCACGTTCTCAATAATACCTCAGTGTCGTCGCGCGGAATCAGTACGCCCTCGCCGACCTTGAAGCGGTAGCCGAAGAATTCCCACTCGCCGAGAATGTATTGCAAAGGCTCGCCATTAAGCCTGCGTTCAACCAGTTTATTGAACAGTTCAAGCTCGGCGTCGTTCACAGCAGTTGCGGGATTAATTATTAAATCCTGCTGAGAAACTCCGAATGCCTTTTCAACAAGGCATAATGAATTAAAGGCAGGATTTTCAATTCCTGCCTTATCAAATTTGTCTTTAGTTTTTTTTACTAATTCTTTAACAACAACCATTTTTAACAATGTCCGAACCGTCGTCGGGGATGACCGCCTCAATCGCCGTGATGGCAACCTCGCACATATCCTCGTTTGGTTCCTTTGTAGTGATTCTCTGAGCCCAAAGCCCAGGAGCGGCTATAATCCTTGTCAGTCTGTTATCGTGCTTACCGCAGAATTTAATCAGCTCATATCCGAGCGCGATTGTCAGCGGTAGCAGCGCGATTTTAAAAACAGGTCTGAGCACGGCTACGCCAAACGGAGCGTGCGGAATAAACAAGCCGATGATGATACCCACAAGCAGGCTTAAAAGGATAAAGCTTGTACCGCAGCGGGGATGAAAACGGCGCTGCTTCTTGACGTTCTCAACAGTGAGAGGGAGCTCGTTTTCGTAGCAGAAAATCGCCTTGTGCTCCGCTCCGTGATATTGAAAAACACGTTTCATATCGGGCATCTGAGATACAATTAATATATAGCTCAGGAAAATTACGATTTTTAAAAAGCCCTCAATAACCGACTGCCAGAATCTTACATCGTTGCCGCCCTTGTTAATCGCGGGAATCCATAACCCGAATAAGTTAAATATCCATGTCGGCAGGAAGAAGAAAAGCAGTACAGCCAGAGCTACGCCCAGTATGGTTGAGAAAATCATAAGAACTTTCATAAATTTATCGCCGAGCTTTTCGTCGATCCATTTTTCAAATTTGCTCGGTTCTTCTTCCACAATTTCGCCCGCTTCCATAGCTTTGTTAGCCGAGAGCATAAGGCTTTTGTAGCTTAGGCGCATTGAATCAATCATTCCCGCTACTCCGCGGAAGAACGGTACTTTCCATATTTTAGATTTTTCAGCCAGGAATGTCATCTTGACGTCTTCTGTATATATCTCATCTTCGCCCACACGAACGGCGACCGTGGTTTTTTTGGGACCGCGCATCATAATGCCCTCAATAAGGGCACTGCCGCCGATGGACGTAATCTTTTTTGTTTTTGTTTTACTCATAAAAATACCTTCACTAAATCTATCTTAATTATTTGTTGAATTGTCGGACTTCATAACAGGGAGCTTTATTGTGACTGTTGTGCCTACTCCTACGCCCGACTCAAGCTCAAGAGTACCCTTGTGAAGCTGAACAATCTCGTCAGCTACAGCAAGTCCGATACCCGAGCCGTTGACCTTTTGGTTAGCCTTATAGAATTTTTCCTTTACCTTCGGTAAGTCCTCAGCCGAAATACCGCAGCCCGTGTCAGTGACAATAATTGTGATATAGTCGGGATCGGTTTCGGCGTTATATTTGACCTCTATAGCTACAACTCCGTCCTCGGGAGTGTACTTAAGAGCATTGTCTATAATATTGATAAATACTTGTTTGAGCCTGTTGCGGTCGCCGTATACGGCGGGATAAACAACCTCGGGCTCGTCATAGAGAAGATGCTTGTTCTCGCTTACGGCGCGGTCACGAAGCATATATATTGTTTCGTCGAGCTCCGCCAGAATATCGAGCTTTTCGTTGAGCAGAACCATTCGGCCTGTCTGGATTCTAGAGAAGTCCAGAAGCTCCTCAACGATACCCGTAAGGCGCGTACTTTCGTTGATGATTACGCTCATACCCTTGTCGAAGGTCTTTCGGTCGAGCTTGCGCTTACTCGAAAGATACATGGTTTCAGCCCAGCCCTTGATAGCCGTCAGCGGTGTTCTCAGCTCGTGAGATACGCGCGAGATAAAGTCGTTCTTCATCTGCTCTGTCGCCTCAAGGTCCTTAGCCATATCGGTGAAAGCGTCGCACAAATCGCCGATTTCGTCATCGTTGCGCTTTTCGATTTTAGTGCTGAAATCACCGTGGGCGATTTTACTGGCGGTTTCGCTGAGCTCACGAACGGGAGTAACAATTGACCTGATAAAGTATGAGCCCGACAGCGCAATCAAAAACATACAGAGAAGTCCCGAGAATATTACAAGCGCGCTGTAGATTACAATTGTCTGGTTGACATGGTCAACAGATACAACATAACGCACCGCTCCGACAACCGAGCCTGTTCGGTTGGTGATGACCTGCGAAAGCCCCGTGATTGTTTCGCCTGAGCTTATGCTTCCGTGATAAAACGCCTTGTGCTCCAAATTCTTCTTGGCGTCCTCAAAATCGGGCATAGAGTCACTTTCGTCATATGAGAATCCCGTTGAGGTGAGGACGATTCGTCCCGAGGAGTTTATAACCATAACCTCGATGTTCTCTTTGTGATGAAAGTTTTCGACATATTCGCGCGCGCCCGATGTAAAAGCGCTGGAGTTGTCAGTTTTATAATCCTCAAAAACCGACAGCAGTTCTGTTGATACAGAATTCAGCTCGCGCTCGACCTCGCTGTTAAAAAGGTGGACAATAGCGAAGACAAGACCCGTTACGATGAGACTGATTATTAAAAAAATTACAAGCATAGTGCTGAGAACCCATCGTCTGGTAATACCTTTAAACAAGCTTTGTCCTTCCTTTCTTTAGCGTTTTAGCGTTGGATACTATTAGTTGTTAGTATCCCATTTATAGCCGAGTCCCCATACTGTAACAATGTACTTGGGGTTGGAGGGCTCATCCTCGACCTTCATACGAAGTCTGCGGATATTAACGTCAACGATTTTTTCTTCGCCGACATAAGCGTCGCCCCATACATGTCTGAGAATATCGGTACGGTCAAGAGTTTCGCCGGGGTTAGAGAAGAAGTATTCCATAATCTGGAACTCAACCTGAGTCAGCTCAATGGTCTCGCCGTTCTTGAGCAGAGCGCGGTTGCGCAGATTGAGTATAAAGTCGCCCGAGTGGAGCTCCTCTTTAAAGTTGTTTTCGGCGTTAGCCTGAGCCAAAGATACTCTCCTGTGAAGCGAGTCGACTCTCGCCAGGAGCTCAGAGGGGGAGAAGGGCTTTGAAACATAGTCGTCAGCTCCGAGCATAAGACCTGTAACCTTATCCATTTCCTGAGTTTTGGCTGAGAGCATAATGATGCCTAAGCCGCCGTTCTTGTTTCTGAGTTCCTTACAAACCTGAAAGCCGTCGATTCCGGGGAGCATAACGTCCAGAATAGCAACGTCAAAGTCTCCGCTGTTCTCATCGTACTTCTTAAGGGCAGCTTCGCCGCTGTCTGCTTCGACAACCTCATAACCCGCGCGCTGCAAGTTGATTACGACAAAATCGCGGATAGCAGCTTCGTCTTCGCACACAAGTACTTTTTTCATATTCAAAACCTCCTATAAAACAATGCGCTGATGTTTACACGCTTACATCGCTGAGCGCAAAATTTTCTTTTACTGTTTTATCGTCTATATACAGAACCGAAGTGTCGCCGATTTTATAGGCAAAGGTGTTCTGGTTATAGTTTTCAATCGTTGAATAACCCTTCATCTTCTCGGGCGGCGCACCGACATCGAACGCCTTTATGGTGAGGATAAGCGCGCCCTTCTTGTCATTGACAAGGCTGTAAATCTTCATTGTTTTTGAATCTTCCGACAATGTCGCGGCGGTTGCGTCGATGAAATTCTCGGGCATCTTGAAATAGTAACCGTACTCGATGTTGTTCATACAACGAAAATCCTCGACCAGTTTATTGTTCTTAATATCAAAGCTTCGCCAACTCGTTACGGGAGCTATATTCTCGGTGTCCGCCGTGTTTGCGGAAGACTTGATGACGGGGAACTCAATAATTTTATCCTCATCGATGTCCCGACTTGTGATACTGTAGGAGCGGAATGTAGGGTTGCTGTTTTTTGAAACTGTATATGGATAGTTCATCAACAGCGTTTCTTTAGCGTCATAATAGAGAATCTGTGTGTTATAGCCGCCGTCTACTATTCCGTCCACAGCGAGACCTGTAGTTTTTTTATCGAGCAGCGCCGCAGTGACGTTTTCGTATTTGGTGACTGTTGAGTCCATCGAACACTGGGAGAGCTTATATAACTTCTTTTTGTCATAATCAAAAAGAGTGGCTTTAGCCTCTGAATCGGCGCTTGTGAGTGTCAGTGTAATTATCTCGCTGCCGCCGTCGCCGTCAAAATCTCCGGTGGCGAAGGTTGAGTAGTTAGTTTTGAAGTTCGCTTCGGACGCCTGAGCGGTTTTAGGATTATAATTATAGATGCTCAGCTCGTTGATGTCGCCCGAGGTTGTGAATCCCGCGAGAATATCGAGAGTTCCGTCAAAGTTATAGTCCGAGAAGCAGATGCTGTCTACTTCTGTGTAATCTGTTTTGAAGTCCTGACAGGTTTTCCATTCGTCTTTTACACAGCACATAACGAGCATATGTACACTCTCGTCAAGCTGTGTGCGATAAAAAGCAACCGCTTCGTCATTTTCGTCGGAGTTGAGGTCCTTGGTTATAATCGCCGAGCGATACTCGCCGTTCTTTGGATATTTAAGCGAGTACCTGCCGCGGGCGGCTTTTTCGATAAGCTTTTGGATAGCCGCTTCCCGCCCCGTGTTTTTAGGAGGCTGAAGCAGGTTCTCATCGTCAAGCCCTATTGAGCAGCTGCTCATCAGTACGCATACAATTATTATAAATAGTATCGGCAAAAAGCGTTTCGCTTTCATATATGATTGCTATCCTTTCTCGGCTTTGAGATACTTTATTTTTATGCCTTCATCCGAAAACATTTTTTCATGCTCGGTGACAGGCGAGTCCTCGGGGCTTATTTCGCTGTTGTGTAAATCGTAGGTTATGTATTTTATTCGGTAGTTCTCGTCTTTGAAATATCCGAGGCTTTCTTTGAACAGTTCGTCGTCGTCGGTTTTGAAATGAATCTCGTCTCCGCCCGTCAGCATTTCTCGGTAAAGCCTGAGCTTTGAGGGGTAGGTGAGGCGGCGTTTTTTGTGTTTGGGCTTTGGCCACGGATTGCAGAAGTTTATATAAATCCTGCTTATTCTGTCGTCAGGCGAGATAATATCGCCGAGCATATCAACGTTATAGCGCACAAGCGCGATGTTGTTTATTTCACGGTTGTTATCTTCAAAAAGCTTTACGATATTTCTGCGCCCTACGCCAAGCATATCGAGCTTAATATCAACAGCGATAAAGTTGATTTCGGGGTGGAGCAGTGCCATCTGACCAACAAACGAGCCCTTGCCGCAGCCGACCTCGAGCATTATGGGATTGTCGTTATTAAAAAAGCTCTGCCATTTTCCGCGGTAATTCTTAGGCTCAGCCACATAAAAACCGCATACACTGAGCTCGGGCTCCGCCCATTTTTTCTTTCTTATTCTCATATATTCCCATTCTTCTGTTTTTGAGCATAACTATACATCAAACATTATAACAAATTATAATCAATAATGCAATCTTTATTTTACAGTTTTTACAAGAGGAAAATATTTTTCTTTAAAAGATTAAAAAACTGTAAAAAACCAGCTGTATAATTCCGATAAAGAATTAAAATTGTGATAATCGTATTACAAATCTTTTGTTATTCCTTTAAAACCTATTTATCAGTTGACAAAACTACTTTTTTATTTTAATATTTTAGTGTACTAAATTGTGTTTTTGAGGCACAAAAGGAGGAAAAATATGAGTTTTTGCGCTAAATGCGGAAGTAAGCTTCCCGAGGGAAGTAAATTTTGTCTTAATTGCGGAGCGCCTGTAGAGGAAGTTCAGCCGAAAAAAGTCGCGCAGCCCGCTCAGCAGCCTGTTCAACAGCCTGCTCAGCAGCCCGTGCAACCTGTACAGCAGCCTGTAAGACAGCCTGTTCAACAGCCGACACAAGCACCTGTGCAGCCTGCGCAGCAGTATGCCGCTGAGAACGCGGCTCCCAAGGCTCCGGGTAAAAAGGTGAATATTAAACTGTGGATTATTCTCGGCGCGGTCGCTACGGTAGTTATCGTGGCGGTTATCATATTCTTTACCGTTATATTCCCCGAGATTACCGCTCGCCATATTAATATGGGCAATTATGTAAAAGCCAAGTTCTATTCAACAAAATATGTTGACGGATATGTAAAAGGCTATATGAATCTCGACCTTGAAAAGGCGTATGATGATATTGTTCAGAACGATAGTATATCTAAATATGAATTTAACAGATATTTCAGCTCTTACAACCTTGAATTTAAGAACAAAAAGGCAAGCGATACTATTGTTGAACCTGTTGAATTTGAATCAAAGGTAAATAACATAGGTGAACTCGAGAGAAAGCTGGGCGTAAGATTTGATAAAGAAGTCAAGTCACAGATGAAGCTCGGCGACCAGCTCAATTCGCAGAAAATTGTCGTTGAGGAGCCTGTTGAAATTGATTTGTTCAGGTATATAGATAAATGCTATTACAACACGGGTATCCATCAAAAGGACGTTGTGGTCAATCTAAAGCAGAAAACCTTTAAGGGTGACGGTTATTCTGTAGAGGTAACAGGCTTTACGGGCACATACGGCTCTAACTCATGTTCGATTTATATCAAGAACAAGAACCAGTCCAGCGGTTATGTCAAGGTTGAGTCGAGCAAGGATAAGGGCAAAAACGGCAGCAAAGCCAAGTTCTTCCTGACATTTACGGCAAGCGATGACAACAAGTCGCTGATTAGCGGAACTCCGTTTATTATCACCAAAATGTCAAAGAACTACAAAATCAAAACTCAGAAGAGCCTCACAAGGAATCAGGCTGGGGAGTATCTCGGAGTTGTAAGAAAGAAAGTCAAGTACATCTTCGGCTCAGGTTCGTTTAGAATGGATGAGAGCGGATATTACCTTTTTACAGCCAGAAACAAGAATGCCAAGACTGTCAATATGCTTATAGCGCTTATCTCAAAGCACAGCAAGACAAGCGACAGCAAGTATTTCGCGGCATATATTGTTAAGAACTGTTATATCGACAAAACAAGAGAAAAGAAAGCGGACAGATTCATTTACGAAACTACCGATATTAAGTATAACTACAAGAAGCTCAGCGGTCTTTGGAAAACAATAAAGAACGCGTGGGCGGACGATTACAAAATTCAGAGAGTTGATTAACAGAAAGGTATTCTATTATGGATTTTATTCAATCATTTGACTGGACTGTTCTTAATGGTATTCAGAATTCGCTTAAATGCGCGTTTCTCGATTCTTTTACGGTGATTCTGAGTTATATTACAACATCGGGAATAATCTGGATTGTCGCGGGCGTAATCCTGTTGTTTTTCAAAAAAACACGCGCGGCGGGAATTATTGTTTTGGCTGCTTTGGCTGTAGGATTCCTGACTGGTGATGTGCTTTTAAAGCACATTATAAACCGTCCCAGACCTTTTATGATAAATACTGATGTAGTTCTGCTCATAGATCCGCCCTCAGGCTCGAGCCTGCCCTCAACCCACAGCTGTCTTGCAGCGGCGGCGACAACCGTGCTTCTGGTCAAAAAAAGAAGTTTGGGCTTTATCGCCTTGGCGCTAACAATTTGCATAGCGTTTTCGCGCTTGTATCTCTATTTTCATTTCCCGAGTGACGTTCTTTGCGGACTGTTGCTCGGAGTGCTCAGCGCGTTGTTGGTTCTGTGGCTCGCGAAGGTACTTAAGCTCGAAAATAAATTGTCAGGAAAGCGTAATTGATAATAACACATTCATAATTATGGCGGCGCTTCGGTTTAACCGAGGCGCCGCTATTTTTATTTTTTGTTTTACTTAACTTTAATCTTAACCGTTTTGGTTATTGAAGCTGATTTGTAGTTGGTTGTTCCCTTGGCGGTGACTTTAACCTTGACCTTGTAGGTGTTTTTCTTTAAGCCTTTTTTGACTGTGATTTTGCCGGTCTTTTTGTTGACAGTAATCTTCTTGTTGCCCGAGAGCTTTTTGAATGACTTTGTTCCCTGGGCTTTTTTGACCGTAAGAGCTGTGACCGTGACATTCTTCTTTTTGACGGCGCTGTACTTAACGTTTTTGTTTGTCGCCTTAACGGTCATCGGGTTCTTAGCTTTTTTAATATTAAAAGTTTTTTCGATTGAACCTGAGTAGTCGCCCTTGCCGTTGATTGTTATAGTCGCCGTGCCCGCGTTCTTGTTATTCTTGTAGCTTATTGTGTAGTCTTTGCCCTGAGTGAGAAGGACATAATTGGCTTTCACGTTTATTGCCTGAGTCTGAGCCTTACCGTTGTAGGTTTTGTCCTTGACGCCTGTTATTTTTGCGTTTTTGATTGTTTTGGTATCAATCAGGAATCGGCAATTGACATAGATGTCCTTTGACGCGTCTTCGCCTTCATAGGCATATACATCGTCATCGTTTCCGTTTACCCTGGCGTCAACGGTTAACACAACAGAAACGTCCGCGTTGTATACATAAGCGAACTCATAGCCGTCCGCGGCGGTGAGCTTTACGGTGAAGCTGTACGCGTTGCCGAGCTCAAACTCATCGCCAGTGTTGAAGGGCACTTGATCGGTTTCGTTATACCACTTCACAAGCTCAAGAGTGTATCTTTTGTCTGTGTTACAGCTGAACTCAGCCTTATCGCCTGCCGCAAACTTTGGAAAGCCTGTAATGTCGAGGACTTGGATGAGCTTTGTGTACAAGGTCGAGAATTCGTTGGCCTTAGCGTATTGGTCGCCGATGGAGTTTTCTTCGGCATATACGGAAAAGCCGCTCATAGGCTTATAAATATTGTTTTTATCATAATAGTATCCGAAAGCGCGCGCGCCGATGGCATCGATCTCTTTGGGAATATAAATGTAACGCAGCGGGGAGCTTTCAAAGGCGTACGGCTCAATTATGGCTTTCAGACCGTCGGGCAGAACTGCCTGAGTGAGTGAAGTACAATTGCCAAAAGCGCTTAGACCTATGTATGTTACGCTTTTTGGAATAATAATGCTTCCTCTTAAACCTGACATAAAAAACGCGGAGTCGCCTATGGTTTTGAGTTTTTGGGGCAGGGTGATTTTGCCGAGATTTTCGCAATCCTCAAAGGCATGCTCGCCGATAGTTTCAAGTGTATCGGGCAGATATACATGCTCCAGACCGTATAAAAAATCAAACGCGTCCTCTCCGATAGTCTTTATGCCTTTTTCGATATAAACGCTCTCGATGTCGTATTTTTCATCCCAGTCATCCCACGGATATATGGTATTATAGTTTTCGGGATTAATTTCGGGAGCGATGTTTGTTCCGTTTTTAATAACGAGCTTACGACTATTTTCGTAGAAGGCGTAGTCGCAGTCGCCTACTTTGCCCTGATACTTAGGGGCTTCTTTTTCGTCCGCCGAGACGGTTATAATGGAAAACACGCTCACGAGCATAAGCAGAGCGAGTATTATGCTTACAGTTTTTTTCATTTGAAAAACCTCCTTTGTTAAATTATATCACAGACGCTCGAAAAAAAGTGCACAAAGTTTATATACCCGCTTTGGACACTTTGCACAGTGTCCTGTAGAACTTGTAGACAAACGAAACTATATCTGTTATCATATTTTCAGAATCAATAAAACTGGAGAGATTTTATGAAAGGCAATATAAAAAATATGATAGAGAATCCTTCCGACTTTGTACTGCTTTCGGATTATGTCCCGAGTATTATTCAGGAAATACGCTACCACTCTACCTATAATTTTATCGGCGATAGAATAGACGGATACGAGGAGCCGTGTGCGCTTCTGACTAAAGAGGCGGCGCGAGCACTTAAGGGCGTAAGCAACGAGATGATGGTTCAGGGCTATCGGCTCAAAGTGTTTGACGCCTATCGCCCCGTATGCGCGGTAAAGCATTTTGTGCTGTGGGGAATTGAAGACCAGGATATACGGATGAAGCCGTATTTCTACCCCGAGCTTCAGAAGCAGGAGCTTTTTGAAAAAGGATATATCGCCAAAATGTCCAGCCACAGCCGCGGCAGCACCGTAGATTTGACGCTGTTCGATATGAGCACGGGCAAAGAACTTGATATGGGCAGTCCGTTCGACTTGTTCAGCCCTGTCTCTCATCCCGATTATACGGGGATTAGCGAGGAACAGTATAATAACCGAATGATTCTCAGACGCGCTATGCTCCGCGGCGGGTTTAAGCCAATTGACTGCGAGTGGTGGCATTTTACTCTGGATGACGAGCCCTATCCCGATACATATTTTGAGTTTCCCGTATCTTCAGACTACCTGAGAAAAAAATAAAATCAACGAGCAGGAGTACGTTCTTGCTCGTTTTTTTGTACGCCTTAAACCTGCATAAACACTGTCTGGTATCTATCTGCTCGCAAAACGTGAATACATATTACAGACGGTGTTTAACAAATCCATAGACAAAGACATCTTTTTCTGTTATCATTAAAGCGTACTTTTTAGCAGAAAAGCATTTGGAGGATTATCAGTGACAAAAAAGGCAATCAAAACTGGTTTAATTATGGAAGGCGGCGCTATGCGCGGCATGTTTACCTGCGGAGTAATTGACGTCTTTATGGAGAATAATATCAGCTTTGACGGCGCCGCTGGTATTTCGGCGGGCGCGGTTTTCGGTTGCAATTTTAAGTCAAAACAAATCGGCAGACCGATTCGCTACAACAAAAAATATTGCAGGGATCCCCGATATTGTAGCTTTCGTTCGCTGATAAAGACGGGGGATATGTACGGGGTGGATTTCTGTTACAGGGAGCTTCCCGACATACTTGATCCTTTTGACCGAGAGACCTTTCGAAATAATCCTATGGATTTTTATATAGGCGCTACCGATGTAAAAACAGGTAAATGTATTTATCACAAATGTACCGACGGCGGCGAAACAGACATTAGATGGATGCAGGCTTCAGCCTCAATGCCGTTGGTATCGAAGCCTGTTTCTGTTGACGGATATGTGTTGCTCGACGGGGGAATATCCGACTCGGTTCCTTACAAATATATGGAAAACATCGGTTACAACCGAAATGTGATGATTCTGACGCAGCCCGAAGGATACAGAAAGACTAAAAGCAAGACGCTTGTGTTGTCAAAGCTTATCCTTCATAAATATCCCGCCATAGTAAAGGCGCTGGCGGAACGTCACAATATGTATAACAGACAAATGGACGAAATAAAAGAGAGGGAGCTAGGCGGCTCATCTTTTATAATCAGACCTCCCGAAGCACTCGGTATCAGTCGAACCGAGAATAATCCCGACGAGTTGGAAAGAGTTTACAGAACAGGCAGAAGGGCGGCGGAAGAAGCGCTTTCTAGCCTAAAAGCTTTTCTCGACAAGGAGGAGTTATAAAAATGACAGAACAAAAAGACATAGCGGTGCTTGCCGCCGAAAGAGAAAAAACAATCGTTAAAACCAGCGTCATCGGCATACTTGCCAATGTGCTGCTTGCCGCTTTTAAGGCGTTTGTCGGTTTGGTGTCGAACTCAATCGCTGTTACACTGGACGCGGTCAACAACCTTTCCGACGCGCTGTCGTCAGTAATAACGATTATCGGCGCGAAGCTCGGCGCTAAACAGCCCGATAAAAAGCATCCGCTCGGCTATGGCAGAATAGAATATCTCAGCTCGATGATTGTCGCGGCGATTGTGCTCTACGCGGGTATCACTTCGCTTGTGGAATCAATAAAGAAGATTATCAGCCCTGAAACAGCCGATTACAGTATGGTTTCGCTCATCATTATCGCTGTGGCGATAGGGGTAAAGCTGATACTCGGCGTTTATGTCAGAAGCAAGGGCAGAAAGGTGAACTCGGGCGCGTTAATCGCCTCTGGTTCCGACGCCTTGTTTGACGCGATTCTGTCCGCTTCCGTTTTAGCTTCGGCGATAGTATTTTTGATTTGGGGTATTTCGCTCGAGGCGTATGTCGGCGTTGTTATCGCGGGCTTCATCATAAAAGCAGGTATCGAAATGATGATAGAAACGCTCAACGATATTATCGGCAAGCGTGAGGACGCTGAAAGTATCAAGGAGCTTAAACAGACTATCTGTGAGGAAGAAGCGGTGCTCGGCGCGTATGATATTACTCTGTTTAATTACGGTCCCAGCAAAAACTACGCTTCGGTTCATATTGAACTTCCCGATACTCTGACTGTCAATGATGTTGATATTATTACAAGAAGAATACAGCTTAATGTTTATCAAAAGACAGGGGTAATACTGACAGGTATCGGCGTATATTCCTATAACACATCAGACGATGAGGCGGCTCAGATTCGAAACGCGATACAAAAAACCGTTATGTCTCACGAATGGGCGCTTCAGCTTCACGGCTTTTACGCTGATACACAGAATAAAACAATACGCTTTGACGTAGTTATTAGCTTTGATATTGACAGGAGAGAAGCGGTTGAGATTATGACGGGCGAGGTTATGGCGTTGTATCCCGATTATACCGTTTCGATTGTACCCGATTTTGATGTGGCTGATTAAAAACGTGAGTATAGTAAGATATAATTAACATACACAGAAAAGGAGCGGAGTAATTATGCGAAGAAGACAAAGACGGCGCCTGCTGCTAAAATCGTTCAGGACTTTAGGCGCGGATAAGGTAATGCTTGTGTATATCATCTGGTTTTTCGCTGCCGCTGTTCCTATTTGGCTGTTGGAGCCGCATATCAAAACTTATGCCGACAGCCTGTGGTTTTGTTTCGCCTCCGCTACCTCGATAGGTTACGGAGACATCAGCGCGACAACTGTAATGGGCAGGATAATAACCGTTATACTCTCTGTCTATTCAATAGCTGTTATCGCGATTTTTACAGCCGTAATTGTAGGCTTCTTTATGGATATAGCTAAAGCAAAAGCGAACGAAAGCGCTCAGCAGTTCACGGACGACCTTGAACATCTGCACGAACTGTCTAAAGAAGACCTCGAGAATCTCTCTAAGCGGGTTAAGAATTTTTTGAAAAAAGGTGAATAATCTATAAAATAAAACCGTGAGGATTTTAGTTGAATCCTCACGGCTTTTGTTTAGATGACTTAAATTACTATTTCGCTGTCCTCAACGCGTTCGTTAAAGAAGTTTATAACCTTAAGACACGGCTTTCTGAGAACCAGTCCTATAAACAGCGCGCCCACAGCAAACAGCATCAGGTATCCCAAATCCGACCAGTACGCGCCGTAGTCAACGCCCGCCACAGCTTCTCTCAAAGCGTTGACGCCGTACTTAAACGGCAGGAACGGTGCCATAGCCTGGAACGGAGCGGGAAGAACCTCTATGGGGAATGTTCCGCCCGAGCCCGCTACCTGAAGAACGAGGATGATAACGGCGAGAGCTTTTCCTATTACACTGAAAGTTATGGTCAGAGAATAGATAATCAGCGTGTATACGAAACTCGAAACCAGACTCGCTACTACAAAGAGAACAGGGTCCAGACACTGGGTTTTGAGGAAGAACAAATCTCCGAGCGAAATTACCAATGCCTGAATCTGACCGATAAAGAAGAATATGAGATAGCGGCCGAAATAAACCTGATACGGTTTTGGCTCGTTCAGGGCTTTTTGCTGGCGTTTGGTCAGTTCAACGCTTATTACCGCTACGAGCACAACTCCGCCTACCCATAAGCCGAGCGAGGTGTAGAACGGCGTCATCGCCGAGCCGTAGTTCTCAATCGGATACAGACGTTCCTTGTCGGTGCTGACAGGGCTCGAAACGAAGTCAGCGAGCTTCTCGGGGCTTTCTATGATTGGCGAGATAAAGTCCTCGACCTTTTTACTGTTTTTAACATCGTTAATCTTCTTGATCAGTGAATCAATTTTTGTGTTCGTATTGTCAAGAAGTCCGTTAAGGTTTTTAAAGGTTAATTTGAGGTTATCGACAGTATCTTTGCCTGTGCTGATAACTTTACCAATGCCGAGCGAACCTGAACCGATTGACGATACAAAGTCCGAAACATTGTCGAGAGCCTTGTATGCTTTGCTCGCGGCGTCGTCAATTTTGCTTTTTGCTCCCGAAAAATCTGTTTTAACACCGCTTAATTCGGTTTTTGCCGACGAAACAGCGTTCTTTATATCGTTTTGAACATTCTTGGGAAGACTTCCTGTCTTGCGGATAGTGGAGCAGGCGTTGTTAATCTTGCTTATAATGAGGTTCTGCTTTGTGTTCGAATCATTAAGCTTTTTTGTCAGCGCCTTGAATTCAAGTTTCGGGAAGGTCTGATTAATCTTCTGTAATACAGACAAAACCTTGTCGTTAATACCGATAATCTTGTTGTTTATCTTTGTAACGCGCGAGAGCCTGTCGGCAGCGCTGTCAGCGTCCTTGCTTATTTCGTTGAACGAAGAAGTGAGCTCAGTGTCAACATTATCAGCATAATCTATAGTCTGATCGATAAAATCAGAGAGCGATGATGTAATCTGAGGTGATGTGGAGCCTAAAGACTTCAGGGTGTTTTTAATGTCGTCGCCCATAACGCCCGCTTTGGCAAGCGCGGATTTAATAGCGGGGCCCATATCCTCGTTTGCTTTTAACAGGTTGTTGATTGAGTCAAGCGTTGTAATAAACAATCCGTTTGTTTTCTTTAACGAGTTTATGTCGGTTTTAGTGTTTTTCAGGGTAGTGATTGCTTTGTTTAAAAGCTCCTCCTTCGACGAAGAAAGCTCGTCGCCCGTAAGGTTCAACGCGGTGGCGATAACGTCCGTTACCTTGTTGACGTAGGTGGTGTTTACCGAGCTTTCGATAGCCTCCGCGCCCTTATCCGTTATTTTGGGAGCGATAGCGTTTTTCTTTTCGTTTACATAATATTTAACTTTTGCTTTTTTGAAAGCTCCTGTCGTAACAGATAACAGATTTTCGCTGAAGTCCTTTGGAATAATGACGGCAGCGTAATAAGTGCCGTTTTTTACGCCGTCCAGAGCTTTTTTCTTGCTGACAAAATCCCAGCCCATTTTAGGATTGGCTTTGAGGTTCTTGACTATTTCATCGCCTGCGTTGATTTTTAACGCCTTATAGTTATAACCCTTGTCAAGCGTGCATACCGCGAAATCGAGCGCGGCTGTGTTTGAGTACGGATCCCAGTTGGCGGCGATATTGAACCATGAATAAAGCGCGGGCAAGATTCCGATACCGATGATTACAACGAAAACAATAATGTTTTTCGCTACGTTTTTTAAATCAAATTTAAAAATTCCGAATATATTTTTCATTCTTCTGTTTCCTCATCTTCCGTATGATTGCTGTATTCGTCCTCAACCCCGAGGTAATAGGCGAACTTATGGTACTTATAATCTGCGCGTATCATCAGCGCGGCGCAGTAAAAGTCCGTAATAACCCAGAGAATCAAAAAAGCTATTTTGTTTTCAAGGCTAAACATCAGAGTAAGAAATATTATTCCCGAAATGATGATGAACATAGCGCCGTAGCGTCTGTATTTCAGGCGTTTTTCTTTAGCTTCCTCATACCCTTTTTTTATTTTTTGATAGGTAAGATGTTCCTTGCTTTCCGCGGCGGACATATCATCGCCTCCTGTTAAAAAATATACATATATTTTATCACACATTTTTTCTCAAAACAAGACGTATAGGCAATAGAATGACGAGAAAAACATAATACCTTGTTGAGTTTCTTTTCTTCTTGTGTTAAGATGAGATAGTTGAGAATAAAAATAATTATTCGATAAAATATAAAGACGGGTTATTATGAAATCAATTGAGTTTAAAAAACGATTCGCCGCTCTAAAGGAGCGCCATAAACTTCTTATGGAGAGAAATAACGAGGTTTATGAAAAAAAATATGATAATAAAGAGGACGCGCCGTTCGCTCACGGACTTTGTCTGTCTAAGCTGTTCTGGCTGTTTTTTATCGGCAGCTTCTTCGGAACGGTTCTCGAAACGTTCTACACCATTATAATTGACGGGCACTTTGAAATCAGAGTAGGTATGGTTTTCGGACCTTTTATTCCTGTTTACGGCGGCGGAGCTGTGGCTATCACGCTATGTCTGTATAAACTGCACAGGATGAACAACATAATTGTGTTTATCGCGTCCGCGATTATCGGAGCCGCCTTCGAGTTCTTTTGCTCGTATTTTCAAGAGATGATTCTGGGAACAATTAGCTGGGACTACAGCGATACCCCGTTCAATATTGACGGCAGAACCAACCTCGCGTATGCTGTTGTCTGGGGTATTCTGGGGCTTTTGTGGCTGAGGTATATTTATCCCTTCCTTAGCCGTCAGATTGAGAAGATTCCTAAAAAGCCAGGCAAAATTCTCACAATCGTTCTCTGTATTATTATGATAATCGGCGGCGTCCTTACAAATGTCGCGATAGACAGAAAGAATAAACGCGCCGAGAATATTCCGCCCAAGACCGTGATAGGTCAGTTTTGTGACGCGGTATTCACGGACGATTATATGAAGCTTATTTTTCCTCATATGGGTACAAAGGAGACCTTCGCCGAGGAGAGAATGCAAAAATCAAAATGAATTAGCGGAATCCGATTTGGGTTCCGCTTTTTAGTTCGAAGCGTATATGACAGATAGGGACGATAATTATTATAAAAAATTTCAATAATACTTCAATAAAACCTCTGTACTATATGATCAACATAATATACAGGAGGTAAGTGCAATGAAACGTTTAAATAAATCTATTCTGGCATTAATAACGGCGGCTTTGCTTACCGCGTCGCTCGCGTCCTGCGCGGGCAGTGGGGACAGCGGATCAACATCAACAACGTCAACAACCAAAGCTACAACGGCGACGACGACAGCGGCGACAACAGTCGAAAAAACTTCAGCGATAAGCGAAAGCGACATAAAAACTTCAAAAACAATCAAGAACAATAACGACGGCGAACACGCGATAACAGCTGACGGCGAGTCGAAAAGCTATAAGAACACAAAGGTCGTCAAAACAGGCGACAGCTCACAGAACGATGAAGCTGATTTCTACGGCGATAATTCGGCAATCTTCGCCACCAATAAAGCTACCCTTGATATATCCGATATGGTTATAAAAACCGACGGTACACACGCCAACGCGGTGTTCAGCTACGGCGAGGGTACGACAGTTAATGTTTCAAATTCCTACATCGAGACGAGCGGCAACTGCTCGGGCGGCTTGATGACCACGGGTGGCGGTACGATGAACGCCGAGAATCTCACGATAAAGACATCGGGCAGGTCCTCGGCGGCGATACGCTCTGACCGAGGAGGCGGTACCGTCAACGTTGACGGCGGCAGCTATACGACCTCGGGCACAGGCTCGCCTGTTGTTTACTCGACAGCCGACATTACTGTCAGCAACGCCGAGATGAAATCCACGGCTTCTCAGGGCGTAGTAGTCGAAGGCAAGAACAGCGTGACACTCAACAACGTTAATCTCAACGCCGATAACAACACCAAAAACAGCGATAAGTCCGATTGGTATCAGGCGGTAATGATTTATCAGTCTATGTCGGGCGACGCGGCTGAGGGACTTTCGTCATTCACTATGAACGGCGGCACTCTCACAAATCAGAACGGCGACGTTTTCTTCGTCAACAATACAGCCACAAAGATTACCCTGAAAAACGCCGCAATCACTAACAAGGACAGCGACGGATACTTTCTTCGCGCGGCAGCTGCCGGCTGGGGCAACGAGGGCTCAAACGGCGGTCAGGTCAGCCTTTACGCGAGTAATCAGACCATTAACGGCGATATGTTGGTTGACGATGTGTCCAACCTCAACCTCTATCTCAGCAAGAAGTCAACCTTTAAAGGCGCGATAAACAGCGACGGTCAGGCGGGCGAGGTTTATGTTGAACTCGACAGCAACTCAAAATGGGTGCTCACTG
This sequence comes from bacterium, assembly GCA_020625875.1. Lineage (GTDB taxonomy): Bacteria > Bacillota > Clostridia > Oscillospirales > Acutalibacteraceae > Ruminococcoides. The sequence continues at coordinate 54,033 of JAHLAX010000032.1, forward strand.
GCGACAGCTATATCACATCATTGACCTGCGACGCGGACAGCATTGACCTCAACGGTCACAAGCTCTACGTCAACGGCAAGGAATATAAAGCGGGTACAAGCTCAAAGGGCGAAGCGATTGAGGTTGTATCGACAGGCAGCTCAAACGGCGGCGATGCTCCCGACGGAGGTATGCCTCCCGCGAAACCGAATAAATAATTATGTTTAAAAAAATAATACAAATTCGATAAAACTGTGCTATAATAGTTAAAAAGAAAATGAGGTGATTTTATGCGCTTGCTTTTGGTTGAGGACGAAAAGCGAATGGCTGAGGCTCTCGCCGCGATTCTCAGAAAAGAAAACTACGAAGTCGATATTATGAACGACGGCGACGACGGGCTTTATGCCGCTCAGAGCGACGCCTATGATATTATGATTCTTGACGTAATGCTGCCCGGTATGTCTGGTTTTGAAATCGCTAAACAGATAAGACGCGACGGCATAAAAACGCCGATTCTTATGTTGACGGCGAAGGGCGAGCTTGACGATAAGGTTGAAGGGCTCGACAGCGGCGCCGACGATTATCTCACAAAACCGTTTATGACAAAGGAGCTTCTCGCGAGGCTTCGGGCGTTAGAGCGCAGATACTCGGGCGTTAATAACGAAAATACTCTTGAGTTCGGCGATGTTGAGCTCAATACCGAGAGCTGTATGCTGATTTGTAAGACTAACGGGCAGTCAGTTCGTCTTAAGGAAAAGGAATTCAACATAATGCGCCACCTGCTTATCAACAAAAACCGTGTTATGGAGCGTGAAAGTCTCGCGATGAAAATCTGGAACTACGACAGCGAGGCTGAATACAACAATGTTGAGGTGTATATTTCGTTCACAAGAAAAAAGCTCAAATTCATAGGCGCGAAAACCGAGATTAAATCCGTGCGCGGAATAGGTTATGAGTTGAGATACGGAGGCTGACTATGTTTCGAAAATCAAAAATAAAAATTGTCGCCTCAATAATGACGATTATGACGCTGCTCATCGCGGGTACCTTTGGAGTTATTTATTTTTCCAGCTACCGTGAGATGTCCCAAAAGGACCAGCATATGCTGGAGCGTTACTGTGAAATGTATAATGACGAGGACGGATTCTCAAAGCCCGACAAGAATAATATGCGTGACGATAACCGTCCTCAAAAGCCTGAGGATGAGCGGGCTTTTGACGTCGCGGCAATGTACTCAGTTTCATTTGACGAAGATAATGAGGTTGAGAAAATTGACAACAGCAGTCAGACAATGTCAAACGAGGATTTGACCGCTTTGGCGAAAACCGCGCTGAATTCATCCGACGCTAAGGGAAAGCTTGAGGGGTATAATTATCTTGTCAAAAAAACGGATGATTACACGCTGGTTGTATTTATGGACAGCTCAAGCTTCGATAAAAACGCCGAGACTTTGTTAAAGTACACGCTGATATTCGGAGCGGGTTCTCTGATTATTGTTTTCGCGTTGTCAATTTTGCTCGCTAATCTGATTATCCGCCCGCTCGAAAAGAACCACGAAGCTCAAAAGCGTTTTATATCTGACGCGGGACATGAGCTTAAAACGCCCGTAACCGTTATATCCACCAACGCCGAGGTGCTCGAGGGCGAAATCGGCGAGAATCGCTGGCTTAATAATATCGTCTACGAAAACGAGCGGATGTCGATTCTTATAAAACAGCTTATGGCGCTCACAAAGACCGACAAAAACGAGATTAAGCTCGAAAAGGTCGACTTTAGCCATATTGTAATCGGTGAGATTCTTCCGTTTGAGAGCATAGCTTTTGAAAAGGGGATTGAGATAGATTACGAAAAAATTGAGGATGGTATAACCGTAAACGGCAATTCCTCTCAGCTCAGCCAGCTTGTGTCAATCCTGATTGACAACGCCATTGAACACAGCACAGGCGGCAATATAGAGGTCAGCCTCGGCAAAAATCATAACAAGGCTGTTCTGAGTGTTATAAATAACGGTGATGAGATTCCCGAGGACAAGAGAGCGCTGCTCTTTGACCGCTTCTACCGCGTCAACGAGGCGAGAAACGACGACGGCGGCAACCACTACGGCTTGGGGCTTTCTATCGCGAAATCCATTGTTGACGCTCACAAGGGCGAGATGACTGTTGACTGTAAGGACGGCAAGGTTATTTTTGAGGTTAGTTTAAAAACAGTTTAAATCAGAATAGTCGAGCGTAGCACCTATATTTACTATCCAAAACTTGACATAAGTATTATGGTCAGGGGGATAGCATTGTTTAAATAGGAAATTCACGGACTGACGTGGAAAATTAAAAAATTTCAATAAATAATCAATAAATCTCCTGTATTATATGGTTGTAATACAGGAGATTACTTGTTTAACAGATAAAGATTGGAGGTCTACTCAATGAAAACTACCAGACTATTCAGCGTAATACTCGCGGCGTTAATGCTTATATCGGTATTTCCGCTAAGCGCGGGCGCTTACTCAAAGGAGCAGGCGACGCTCACATTCACAAGCGACGGTATTACCGAGACCGTTTCGGGCTCTGGATATACTATAGACGGAACGTCGCTGACAATCACCTCGGACGGAACGTACAGAATAACGGGCTCCTGTACCGAGGGTAAATTAGAGGTCGCTAAGAGCCTGTCAAATGTTACTCTTATTCTTGACAATCTCACACTTTCGAACTCAGACACAGCCCCGATAATTGTCAAGAAAAGCTCATCCGTACTGATGAAGCTTGTTGGCACAAGTACAATCACCAACAACGAGGAAGCCTCAAAAGAAACTACAGACCCCGATAATTTTGAGGGCGCGGCGATAAAGGTCAAGTCGGGCTCGGCGCTCACTATATTCGGCGACGGAACTCTGAACGCTGTCGGCAACGCAAAGAACGCTATTAAGGGCGGAGCGGAAAGCTCGCTGAAGGTTGACGGCGGAACGATTAAGGCGACAGCCATAAACAACGGTATCGGCTTTGACGGAAGTATTGTTATAAACGCGGGCTCTTTTGATGTGACCGCGGGCAACGATGGTATCAAATCCGAGCCAGACGAGGGCGACACAGCCTCAGCGGGCACAGTCACAATCAACGGAGGCACTTTTAACATAAACTCTCAGGGTGACGGTATTGTCGCGGCTGAAAAGCTCACGATTAACAACGGCGAATTTACTATTAAGACGCTTAACGGATATAACAGCTCATCCTTCAATAAAGACACTATGAGCTGCAAGGGCTTAAAGGCTTCGAGCAACAATGTCGCCGACGCCGATAATCCTACAACGTCAATTGAGATTACAGGCGGTAGTTTCAACCTCAACACAGCTGATGACGCGATTCATTCAGACGGTTATGTAACAATAACAGGCGGCACTTTCAATATATACACAGGCGATGACGGCGTACACGCCGATGTGACGCTCACTCTCGGCACAGAGAACGGCTACGAGCGCGATCCCGAAATTACAATCAACTCAAGCTACGAGGGCTTGGAGGGAGCTGTTGTTAATATCTATTCGGGCAAGTATTATGTGATTGCTTCCGATGACGGAATCAACGCCGCGGGCGGAAGCTCAAATGGCTCAGATCCCGCTCAAGGCGGCAACGACAGCTTTACACCTCCTCAGGGCGGTCAGGGAGGTCCTGGACAAGGCGGACCTGGTCAAGGCGGTCCGGGTCAGGGCGGCTTTAATCCCGGTGGACAGCAAAGCTCGGGTAACAGCAACTATTCAATTAACGTCTACGGCGGCAGCATTTATGTCAATTGTTTAGGCGATGGACTCGACTCAAACGGCGATTTAAACCTGCTAGGCGGAGATATAACCGTACTCTCAATGCAGAGCGGCGGCGATAACTCGCCTCTTGACGCAGACGGAACAGTTACAATAAACGGCGCGACGGTATTCGCCGCGGGCTCCCGAGGAATGGGTGTTAATCTTTCGGCTTCAAGCCAGAGCGCTTATACAAGTTCAAGCTCCTACAACGCTAATACAGTGGTTAATGCCACAAGCTCGGGTACAGTTCTCAGAAGCGAAAAGCTCGTCAGAAATATCAATTATCTGCTTTACTCAGAGCCGAACCTCGGCAACTGCTCGGTTTCAACATCATCGAGCGTAAACAGCTGCAAGTCAAACGCCTTTGCCCACAATTGGGATAACGGCACAACCGAAAACGGCGTGATTACCTATACCTGTTCTGACTGCAACAAGACAGAGCGCAAGTCAGTCGCGAACTCAGCAACCATAACAGAGTATGTTGAGGAGGAAGCGGCGACAAGCGAGACAACCTCCGCAACATCTGAAAGCGAGGCGACAAGCGAGACAAACGCCGCCACATCCGAAAGCGCGGCTTCAAGTGAAACGACTCAGACAACAGAACAAACCGAAGGCAATCAGACAACAATAAAACTCTCGGCGGCAAAGAAAACTATTTATGTTAACGCTTCCACAACAGTTAAGGCGACTGTTACAAATAAGAAAGGCGCTACGACTTTTACTTCGAGCGACAATAGCGTCGCCGCGGTGAATTCAAAAGGTAAGGTAACAGCCAAGAAAGCGGGCACTGTCACTATAAAGGCAACAAACAACGGCAAGACCGCTTCTGTTAAGATAAAGGTTGTAAAGAAAGCTAACACGATAACTGTAAAAGGCAGAACCATAACAGCCAAAGCAAAGCAGAAAACCGCGTTTAACGCCTCGAAGATTCTCACGGTAAAAAAGGCTCAGGGCACGGTGGTTTATAAGAAACTGTCGGGTAATTCAAAGATAAGTATAAACGCAAAGACAGGCAAACTGACTGTTAAGAAAGGGCTTAAAAAGGGCAAAACCTACTCAGTAAAGATTAGAGTAACCGCCAAAGGAACTAAGGCCTACAAGTCCAAATCAAAAACAGTAACAGTAAAGATAAAGGTTAAGTAATTGTCTAACTGACATTTGCATACACACTCCAACAATCGGCATCCGCGCACATCGGGTGCCGATTTTTGTATATATGATTTTTACTTGTTTGTTTATAGTTTGTTAGGACGAACATATACGGGGGATAGGGGTTTTTCGAGAGGAACGCACGCGTTTGACGTGGAAAATTAAAAAAATTCAATAAAACTTCAATAAAACTTTTGTAGAATACTTCCGTAATTAAATAAGGAGGCGTGTGAACAATGTATTTAGTTAAAAACGCGTTTAAAAGCATAACGCGCAACAAGCTCAGAAATATACTTATCGGGATTATTGTTCTGATAATTTCGGTATCGGCTTGTGTAGCTCTTTCAATCCAACAGGCTGCCGAGGTGGCTAAGGAGGACACTCTGAGCAACCTTAAGGTTACCGCTCAGATTTCGTTTGACAGAAAAAAAGCGATGAATGAAATGATGAATAACAAAGACTCGGATTCTGACGATGACGACAGCTCCCAAAGGAGCTTTGACCGCGGAAAATTCGATTTTAATGTGCTTCAGGGCTCGTCGCTTACTCTTGATGATTATATGAAATATACCAAAGCGCTCACAAAGGACGACGGTTACTATTATTCGGGCGCGGTTTCGCTCGACGCCACGGGTGATTTGTTGCCCTACGGTACAAGCGAGGACGATGAAAGCGATTCCTCCAGCGAAAAAACAGCCGACAATTCCCCGAGCGGCAATATGCCCGCTCAGCCGCCTCAGAGGGGCGGCGATAACAGCAGCGGCGGAGGCTTTGGCGGAATGCCTTTCCAGGTTAACCAGGGTGATTTTTCAATCACTGGCTATTCCTCGAGCGACGCTATGCTCTCTATGTTCGGTGAGGACGGCAGTTATAAGATAACCGACGGCAGTATGTTTGATTTTTCGTCCGATGATTATGAGTGCGTTATATCAAACGAGCTCGCGACTTATAACAATCTCAAGGTGGGCGACACGATAAAGCTCGCTAACCCCAAATGCGAAAGCGAAACCTACAAACTGAAGATTGTGGGCATATACACGGATTCGGATTCATCATCCGAAGAAAACAACCGCTTCAGGATGAACGACCCCGCTAATAATATCTATATGAACTACAACGCTTTTTCAAAGCTCATAAAAGCTTCTGAAAAGGCGGACAACACAACTACCGACAACGACGGCAACAAGACCTCGGCGGCACTCAAGGAAAACCTCGCGTTCACATACACATTCGCGAACACCGACAATTACGAGAAATTCTCCGAGAAGGTTTATGACCTTGGGCTCAGCGATGATTACAAGGTCAGCTCAAGCGATTTGCAGGCGTACGAAAACAGCCTCACTCCGCTCAACACTCTCAGCAGTACGGCGATGTGGTTCTTCTTTATTGTGCTCGGTGTAGGCGGAATAATATTAGTTACGCTCAATATATTCAACCTCAGAGAACGCAAATACGAGGTCGGTGTACTGACGGCAATCGGAATGAAGAAGGCTAAGGTTGCCCTGCAGTTTGTAACGGAGATTTTTATAGTTACATTTATAGCGCTGATTATCGGTACGAGCATAGGCTCTGCGGTATCTGTGCCCGTCACCAATACCCTGCTCGCCAATCAAATCAGCAGCAGTCAGTCGAGCGACAGCAAAATAAAAGAGAACTTCGGCTTTAACCCCGACAACGGCGGACCTTCGAGCGATAACGGCGGCGCTCCTCAGATGAAGGGCTTTAAAGACTTTAGCAAGAGCTCAAAAGCGGCTAAGTATGTTGACAGCGTATCAAGCGCGACAAATCTATTTGTTATTTTAGAGCTTGTATTGGTAGGTCTGTTCCTGACGATAGTGGCGAGCCTCGCGGCGCTTGTTAGCATAATGAGGTATGAACCGCTTAAGATTCTTTCGAACAGGTCGTAAAGGAGGTGCTGTTATGAGTAAGCTAAAATTAAACAACGTTTCTTACAGATATGAAAAAAGCTCGACAAACGTTCTTGATAATATATGTATGGACTTTGAGGCGGGCAAGATATACACAATTGTCGGAAAATCAGGCGCTGGCAAGACTACGCTTCTTTCTGTTCTTTCAAGTCTTGCCAGACCTACAGGCGGCGAAATCCTGCTTGACGACAAGGATGTTTCAAAAATTGACCGCTATAAGTTCAGAAGCAAATATGTCGGGGTAATCTTTCAGAATTTTAATCTTCTGACGCACCTGACAGCGCTCGAAAACGTGGAGCTCTCTATGGATATTTCGGGCAAAAAGTTCGACAGACCTAAAAAGGAGATCGCGCTTGAATTACTCGGCAAGGTTGGACTTAACGCCGACGAGGCAAAGCGCAGAGTGTTAAAGCTTTCGGGCGGTCAGCAGCAGAGAGTGGCAATCGCCAGAGCTCTGTCATATGACCCCGATATAATCCTCGCGGATGAGCCGACAGGCAACCTTGACGGCGAAACACAGAACGAGATTATAAGCATTTTCAGAATGCTCGCGGATGAGGGCAAATGCGTTATTATAGTGACGCACTCACCTGATGTAGCCGCGGCAAGCGACGTTAAATATGAGCTGAAAAACGGAAAAAAGAAAACCTGATAATATCATCAAAATGGCGCTCGTTTTACGGGCGCTTTTTTGCGTTTGTGAAGCTTTTGTGATGGGTTATTGAAACTTCTGATTCTTTAGGATTTTTCAATGTTTCTTCAATACTTCTGCATTATTATACAGACAACATAAGAACACGGAGGTGCTTTAAATGAATAACACGACAGTAGTAATTAACCCGATTGCGGTAATGAAACGCTACGAGATAAAATATATAATCGCAAAAGAACAGGAGGACTTCCTCAAAGAGAAGTTAAAAGGTCATTTGTATGTTGACGAATTCGGCAAGACCTCAATCGCCTCGCTCTACTACGATACACCCGACTATAGGTTTATAAGACTGTCCAACGATAAGCCGATGTTCAAGGAAAAGCTCAGGCTTCGCTCCTATGGTTTGGCGAACGACCAATCGCCGGTGTTCCTCGAGCTAAAGCGCAAGGCGTACGGGGTGGTCTACAAAAGACGAATCAAGAGCACAATCCCCGAGATTGAAGACTATCTGGAAGGCGAAACAGACAGCCTAGGCGAAGGTCAGATAAATATGGAGTTGAGTTATTTTATATCTCAGAACGAGCTGGTTCCCGCTTGTCTGATAATCTATGACCGAACAGCCTACTACGAGCCGAACGGTGACCTGAGGCTCACAATTGACAACAACCCTCGATTTCGTATGGACGACCTCGATTTGAGAGTTTCAATGGACGGCGAACCGCTTTTGCCCGAGGGTTACTCAATACTCGAAGTAAAGGTTCAGGGCGCGATGCCCTTGTGGCTGGCGAGAATCCTTGATGAGGGGAGAATATATAAAACCAGCTTTTCAAAATACGGAGAAGCATACAAAAGATTGTTGGTAAACAGGAGGTAGAACAATGGATATTAACACGATTTTCAACACTATATACACTTCATCCGTGACAGCGGAGCAGTTCTTCACAATGGCGGGATTTTCGCTTCTGTTCGGAATACTTTACGCGTTTGTGATTTCATTCAGAATCCGCTCGACAAAGCGATTCTTTACGGTGACGGCGCTCATACCTTTTGTTGTCGCGGCGGTAATCACATTCGTAAACGGCAACATCGGAGCGGGTGTCGCGATCGGCGGAGCATTCAGTTTGATTCGCTTTCGCTCGGCTCAGGGCAGCGCGGATGAAATCGCCTCAATTTTCATAGCGATGGGCTCGGGCATAGCCTTTGGTATGGGATATATAGCCTACGGCGTATTGATTCTCGTGTGCCTGTCGCTGCTGTTCATAGCTTTTTCGGCGTTACCGATTTTTGAGCACAAGCGGTTTACTCAGGAAAACCTGCTCAGGGTGACAATCCCAGAGTCACTGGAATATCAGGACGTGTTCGACGATGTTTTCAACAAGTATCTTTCAACCTGTGAAAACGTCGGAATAAAGACAACGGCTATGGGCTCAATGTTCAGACTCTCATACAAAATCAGAATGAAGGACCAATCGCTCCAAAAAGAATTCGTAGACGAGCTCAGAACCAAGAACGGCAATCTGGAGATAGCAATCCTGCCGTTCGTTGAAACAGAAAACCAGTTATAGGAGGTAATCAAAATGAAAAAGAGATTTTTGGCGATAATCGCGGCGGCGCTGATAGCTGTAACAGCCGCTTCGTGTTCAACACAAAATACAGAATCAACCGAGGAGACAACCACATCCGCCGTGCAGACTACGGCGGTCAAGACGACAGCCAAAACAACCGAGAGCGCTGACAGCTCAACCAAGGACGATTTAAAAGCGAACAGCCTCAGCGGAACGCTGACGAAAGACATCGTGTTCACTGAGCGTGACCTCGAGCAGACAGCCGATTTGACAAACGCGAAAAAATACACCGTAAAAGACGGCGAAGACATTAGTATAACCGCCGAGGGCGTTTATGTTCTCAGCGGCGAGGCGGAGAATGTCACTATAACCGTGGACGCGGAGGACGAAGCCAAGGTTCAGCTTGTGCTCGACGGCGTGAGTATCAATAACTCAGACGCTCCCGCGATTTATGTCAAAAGCGCCGACAAGGTTTTTGTAACAACAGCTTCAGGAAAAGTAAGCAGCCTTTCGGTTACGGGCAGCTTTACCTCTGACGGCGACACAAACACAGACGCGGTAATCTTCTCAAAGGATGACCTTGTGCTCAACGGCAAGGGAACGCTTAAAATATCCTCTACCGCCAACGGTATAACAAGCAAGGACGACCTTAAAGTCACGGGCGGTACGATTAACATAACCTCAACCGCTGACGCTGTTGAAGCGAATGATTCAATAGCGATCGCTGACGGTAAGATTACTATAAACTCACAAAAGGACGGATTGCATTCTGAAAACGAAGACGACAACTCGCTCGGCTATATCTATATCTGCGGCGGTACTCTCAACATCAACGCCTCCGCGGACGGAGTTCAGGGTACAACCACAACTCAGATTGACGGCGGTACGCTCAATATCACCGCTGCAGAGGGTATCGAGAGCACCTATGTAAAGATTAACGGCGGTACTATAAAGATTTCCGCGAGTGATGACGGCATCAACGGCTCGAGTAAATCCGACTCGGTCAGTACAAAGGTTGAAATCAACGACGGCAATATCACCATTGATATGGGACAGGGCGACACAGACGGAATCGATTCCAACGGCGACCTCAGCATCAACGGCGGCAAGATTACCGTTAACGCTCAGTCACCCTTCGATTATGACGGCAATTGCGAGAAAAACGGCGGCACAATCATAGTCAACGGCGAAGAAACCGATACCATCACAAATCAGATGATGGGCGGCGGTCAGGGAGGCGGTCCCAATGGTATGCGCGGCGGAATGCAATAGAAAGCTTCACAATTCAGCTAAGGAGGTGTTTAAAATGTAAAACGTGGTTTTAATACAGACTTTCCAACAAACAGCACTTTTTTAAACAACATTATTAAACAACATAAAAGGAGATAAACAATGAAACGTAAAGCAGTACTCGCGACGGCGATGGCGGCAGTTATGACCGCGTCCTCTTTGGGGACAACCGCCCTCGCGACAACAACAGACAACAGCAGCAAGACCGCGGCGTCATCACAATCCTCATCCGCTCAAAAAACAGAACGTCACGGTCACGGCAAATTCGAAAAGGTAGCTGAGCCTGATAACGCCATAGGCAAGGATAAGGCTAAAGCCGCGGCTCTCAAAGCGGCAGGTGTAAGCGAGAGCAAGGTCGATAAGGTACGCTCCTTTGTCACCAAGCTCGACGACGGTACGGTGGTTTACAGAGTGAGCTTCAAGTACGGCGAAAAGTATTACGCCTATAAGATTAACGCCACAACAGGCAAGGTCGCCGAAAAGAAGGTGCAGACCGCCGAGGAGCACGAGGCTTCGAAGAAGGAGCACGGCGGAAAAGGCGCGCGCGGTATGGGCAAAGGCGAAAAATCAAACAGTTCAACCGAGAGCAAAACTTCATAAGTGAATAGAATAAAGGGGCTGCCTCAAAAGGTTTTTGAGGCAGTCCCTATTATCACGCTGAGGAGCTTTTTTCTCTGTCATTCTGAGGAGCAAAGCGACGAAGAATCTTATATATCAGGCTTTAAGATTCTTCGCTAACGCTCAGAATGACAGCGGGGCTGGTTTTTGAGGCAGTCCCGTCTTTTCTAACTGAAATTGTATCAAAACCGTTTCTTGACTTAGCTATAAAAAACAATTACAATAAAATTACCAAGAAAAGGAGGTAAAACAATGCAATATGAAATCATGGGCGGCAATCTTCCCGCGGTAATCTGCAAGCTCACAAAGGGCGAAAAGATTATCTGCGAGGGCGGTTCCATGTCATGGATGGATGACGCTTTTACAATGGAAACAAGCGGCGGCGGATTTAAAAAAATGTTCGGCAAAGCGTTTTCGGGTGAATCGTTATTCAGTAACACATACACTGCTAACAGGGACGCCGAAATTGCTTTCGCTTCATCCTTCCCTGGTGAGATTATCGCTGTTGAGGTAGGAGCGGGAAAAAGCATTATCGCTCAGAAAAGATCATTCCTCGCGAGCGAGGGCGGCGTTGAGATGTCGGTGTTCTTCCAGAAAAAGGGTATGACAGGCTTCTTCGGCGGCGAAGGCTTTATTATGGAGAAATTCGCTGGAAACGGACTCGTTTTCCTTGAGATTGACGGCTCTATTAAGGAGTACACACTTGCTCCCGGCGAGAGAAAGATTATGGATACAGGCCACCTAGTTATGATGGACGAAACCTGTTCTCTGGATGTTGTAAGTGTAAAAGGAATGAAAAACAAGCTGTTGGGCGGTGAAGGTCTGTTCAACACGGTTGTAACAGGACCGGGCAAGGTCGTAATTCAGACTATGCCTATCTCCAAGACAGCTGAGATTATCTCGGGTTTTATTCCATCAAATAATTAATTTTAAAAAAGGAAGGTTAGTTATGACAGTAATTAGTATTATTCTTGGAGTTCTGATGGTTTTAGGCGGACTCTCTTGTATGTTCACACCGATTACCACCTTTATCAGCGCTGAGTATTTAGTTGTTATTCTTGTCGCTGTTTTCGGTGTTATCGGCGTTATAAAAGGAATCGTCGCGAAAAGATTTGGCGTTGCTTTCTTCTTCAGCATTATCAGTATTCTTTTCGGTTTAGCGGTTTTCTTCTTCCCGCAGTTCTTTGTGCTTACAAGCGGCATATTGATTTATATGCTCGCGGCTTGGTTTGTGCTGCTGGGATTCGTTACTATTTATTCCTCGGTAGTCGCAGGCAGAGTTACAGGCTCTGGTTTTTGGATATTAGAATTGATTATCGGCATACTTGTAGTGTTGTTCGGCTGCTACGCTTTTGTTCATCCTACTTTGTTCGCCGCTTCAATCGCGGGTACAATCGGATTCCTCATCGGCTTCAGCTTTGTCGCGACAGGCTTCACCATGATTTTTGCTCCCGTGACCAAAGAATAATAATCATCACCTAAAAGCGCCTTCGGGCGCTTTTATTATTTTGGAATAATATATTGTCACAATTCGGACATATTACCCAAAATTCCTTTTGGATTTAAGGTAATCTTATATGGTGTGATTTTGGTTTTGCTGTTCTTTTGTTGTTGTTTTTGTGTTAAAATAAAACTGATAATTTGTAATTAAACTTCAACAGCTGTTTTAAGGAGGTAATTTTATGAGATTTTTCAGAAAACCCGTGAGCATACTGCTTTCGTTGATTATGGTTGTCAGCGGCGCCGCTCAGTACAATATGAGTAATCTTACGGCGTAAGATTAATAGATTAAGCTCATCATTACAAACCGACCGTGTTTATGCGGTCGGTTTCTTGTTTTACGCTGAGTCTTATTTCTTTATTGCAATTATAATTATACTTTGTAGCGAAATTGTCTCATAATAGTTGCGGTGATTTTATTGACTGAAAATAACTAATAAAATATAATTTAATTGTATCAAATTCATTTCAAGATTAATGGAGGAAATTATGAGAACAATTAGCAGACACTTGAGCATATTGTTGTCGCTGATTCTGGTGTTCGGTATGCTGACACTTATGCCAGCCTCGAGTGCGTCGGCGGATACAACATACGAAACCTACGCAATGGACAATGTTCAGGGCGGAGCGGTTTTGCACTGCTTTAACTGGTCATACAACAACATCAAAGCGGCTTTGCCCGATATTGCCAAGGCGGGTTATACAGCTGTGCAGACCTCGCCTGTGCAGAGACCTAAGGAATACAATGCCTCGTATACGGAGTCAGGTAACTGGTATAAGCTCTATCAGCCGCTGGGCTTCAGTATCGCGGCGGACGGCACAACATGGTATGGCACAAAAGCGGAGCTCACTTCTTTGTGTAATGAGGCTGATAAATACGGAATAAAAGTTATTGTTGATGTTGTCGCCAACCACCTTGCCAACAACGGCACTGACGGCGGAACATACAGTTATCTGCACAAGGACGTCGAATCTGATTTAAAGAACGCAAATTATTATCATACAAACAATATCAAAACAAATGAGAGCAACCGCTACAATATCACGCAATACCACCTCGGAATGCCTGACTTAAATACGGCTAACTCTCACGTACAGCAGAGAGTTCTCGGACTGCTTAAAGAATGTATAGACTGCGGCGTTGACGGATTCCGTTTCGACGCGGCAAAGCATATTGAGGTTCCCGCGGACAGCTCAAACTTCGCCAGCAATTTCTGGCCGAATGTTTTAGACGGCGCAACCGATTACGCGGAGGGAAAAGGCGTCGAAAAGCCATTCTACTACGGTGAAATCCTCAAAAGCGCGGGTCCTAATAACTTCCCGATTTCAAATTACACACAATATATGGCTGTGACGGACAACGAAACAGGCGACCGCGCTCTTGAAGGCGCTTACCTGAATGACGCTGAAACGCTCGCGAATGATAACTATGTTAAGGGAGCTTCAGCTGAAGACAGTATTCTGTGGGTTGAATCCCACGATACCTATATGGGCAACTCGGGTTCGGCGGCTTCACTTAGCAACACAAAATCAGTTACCAAGGGAACTATTAACAGAGCGTGGGCAATTGTCGGAGCGCGCGCGGACTCAACCTCGCTGTTCTTTGCCCGTCCGAGCAACACTATGGGCGCGGCGAGTACTGATACAAACTGGAAATCGAACGTTGTTACCGAGGTTAATAAGTTTAAGAACCACTTTGCGGGTACAAACGAGCACCTTGCGTACTCTGATGGTTATAATGCCGCCTATATTGAGCGAGGAACAGCAGGCGTTGTTATCTCCAGGGAGAACAGCGGCACTGTCAGCCTGACCACTTATCAGATGGCGGACGGCTGCTATAAAGACCAGCTTACGGGCAACACGTTTAAGGTAGCGAACGGAACAATCACGGGTACAGTAGGTTCTACAGGCGTCGCGGTAGTTTACGGCGAGGGAGACCCGTCAGCGGAAATTGAATCGCCCGATCCGACAACTCCGACGAAGAACACTTATACCGTCTACGCTGTCAATAACGCCTCCTGGAATAATGTTAATATTTATTGGTGGGGCAGCAGCACTACTGTTTCTTGGCCTGGTGTTGAAATGACCTCAGTTTCGGGCAAAAAGGTTTATTCGTATGAACTCCCGAAGGACGCAACGGGAGTTGTCCTTAACAGCGGCAGCAGTCAGCAGACAGTAGATATTACCTCTGGCTTCAAAAACGGAGCCGTCTGGACGATTGAAAGTACTACGACCGACGGGAAATATAATATAAGCTCAGCGCCTGATTACTATATGGTCGGCAATATGAACAACTGGACTAACGAGGACGAGTATAAGTTCTCAATAAATCCTTCCGCTTCGGGTAAGCTTGAGTATAAGCTGTCAGGCGTACAGCTTTCCGCCAACGCGGAGCTCAAGATTCACAGCAACGCTGATACATGGTTCCCAAGCGGCAACGGAGGGAATTATAAGGTTAATCAGGCAGGTACTTACGATATTTATTTCCGACCTGAGGGCGACGGCGACAACTCATGGTATCAAAGTCTCTTTGTCCTCGAGGCGGTTCCTCAAGAGGTATCAATTACATATAACTACAACGTTTATGACGAGGCTACAAAACAGCCAGTCGGCAAGAGCGTTTCCAAAACAGTCGGTGTAGGTGATTACACCTACGCACAGCTTGTAGAACTCAACAAACCCTATATAAAGAGCCCCTACTATGAGTATGGTGAAGCGACTTTCACAAGAAGCGGCAGCGCAATTACCGCAACTATCCCGAACACCGATAAAAAGTACTCGGTAGCCCTTAACGGAGTTGAGAAGGGCGAGTATAAGTATATGGATTCGGCTGAAGTTGGCACAGGTGAGCAGAAATCATTTATTGTTGACGGCAAGGTAGTTTATGTCGGCGCGTTCTACAGCTTTTATGTGTGCGGGGACACCGACATCACAACAGGCAATCCGACTGACAAGGCTGAATACGCCTTTATAGACCTTAACAATGTTTCCGTAACCGATGAAAAGGTTGAGCTTGATATGCTCGCTACGGCGAATGTCGGCACAAGTACATACCAGAGAATGGGCGTGGCGTTCGCTCTCAGCGATAGGGAAGAGAAAGATATTAAAGCGGCGGTTCAGAATGTAACGACAGGAACAGCTGTCGACAAGAACAAAGGAATCGCAGTCCATAATTCAAGCGTTAATATGTACAACAAGTCGGGACAATACCAGTTCCGCTACGCTCCGTACTTCGCGAGAGATAAGGCGCAAGACGCGAAGCTTTACTTCTACACCTTCGTTGTCACAGACGAAGGAATCACAGTCAGCGACGCCGCTTCGTACGATATGCGTAATATAATGGCATAAAATAATTAATTATAAAACAAGGGGCTGTCGCACTAAGTGTGCGAACAGCCCCGACTGGTTATCCTGAGTGTTTTCTCTTTTTTTATAACAAAATAAACTTGTTGTATCGTCAGTATATTGACATATAGCTTAAATAAAAGTATGATAATAATATAATTTTTAGGAAGAATTGAGATGAAGAAGATGAAAAAATATCAATTCGACGAAAAAACTTTTTCAGAGCTTGAAAAACTCAGAGCTCCCCTTGCTATATATCAATTTATTGACAAAAGAGTTGTTACTATTCTTCTCTCAGATGGCTTTTGTGAGCTATTTGGTTATGACGATAAAGCTGAAGCTTACCTCGATATGGACAACAATATGTATAAGGATACCCATCCAGACGACGTTGCCCGAATCTCTGACGAAGCGTTCAGGTTCGCCACTCAGGGCGGTGAGTACGAGGTCGTTTATCGCACGCTTACAAAGAACCGCTCAGAATACAAAATAATCCACGCCATAGGCGAGCACGTTACGCGCGACGGCGTCAGGCTCGCTTATGTATGGTACACCGACGAGGGCTCGTATGGAACCGATAAACCCAAGGCGGGCTCTCTTAATTCCGCGTTCAGAAAATCCTTCCGCGAGGAAAGCATCATAAAAGCGAGCTACTATGATTATCTTACGGGGCTTCCGAGTATGTCCTACTTCTTTGAGCTGGCTGACGCGGGCAGAAAAGCCGCGCTCAAAAACGGTGAGACCTCGGCGATTGTATATATGGATTTGTGCGGTATGAAATACTTTAACCGCAAAAACGGTTTTTCCGAGGGCGACAAGCTGCTTCGGAACTTTGCCGTAATTCTGAAAAATCATTTCAGCAACGAAAACTGCAGCCGCTTCGGCTCGGACCACTTCTGTGTGTTTACGTCAAGCGACGGACTTGAAGAAAAACTGATTGACGTCTTTGCCGAGCTGGCGGCGATAAAAGACGTAAAGCCCCTGCCTGTGCGCGCGGGAATCGCCCTCGACACAAGCGGAACGCTCGACATCAGTACCGAGTGCGACAGAGCAAAATACGCCTGCGATTCACTGCGCAACATCTTTCTCTCGCGTTTCTGCTACTTTAGCGAAAAGATGCTGAAAAAAGCCGAGAAACATCAATTTATAATAGACAACATCGACCGCGCTATATCCGAAAAATGGATACAGGTATATCACCAGCCGATTATACGCGCCGCGAACGGCAGAGTTTGTGACGAGGAGGCTTTGGCGCGCTGGATTGACCCTGTTGAGGGAATGATAAGCCCCGAAGAATTTATACCGATTCTCGAGGAAGCGAATCTGATTTATAAGCTCGACCTCTATGTGCTCGAGCAGGTCCTCGAAAAAATGAGGATACAGTCCGAAGCGGGGCTCTATGTGGTGCCCGAGTCAATAAATATTTCGCGAGTGGATTTTGACACCTGCGATATTGTTGAGGAAATACGCAAAAGAGTTGACGAGGCGGATATTCCGCGCGGCAGAATCAATATTGAGATTACAGAGAGCACTATCGGAAACGATATGGAGTTTTTAAAATCTCAGATTCTGCGCTTTAAAAAGCTCGGGTTCAACGTGTGGATGGACGATTTCGGAAGCGGATATTCCTCGCTCGACGTTCTTCAAAGCCTGCCGTTTGACCTGATAAAATTTGATATTCGCTTTATGCACGAGTTCGAAAACGGCGACAAGAGTAAAATTATTCTAACCGAGCTTATCAGAATGGCAATAGCGCTCGGCATAGACACAATATGTGAGGGCGTCGAAACAAAAGAACAGGTAAAATTCCTGCGCGAAGTCGGCTGTACAATGCTTCAGGGCTATTACTTCTGCCGTCCTATTCCGCTTGACGAAATCCTTGAGCGCTACAAGACAGGTACACAAATAGGCTTTGAAAACCCTGTTGAGTCCGATTACTACGCCGCTATAGGCAGAGTTAATCTCTACGATTTGGCAATCTTCTCAAACGAGGACGAAGAAGCCTTTGAGCATTATTTCAACACACTTCCTATGGCTGTTTTCCAGTGCGACGACAAAAGCTTCGCGCTGATACGCTGCAACAATTCCTACAGCAAGCTGATGGAAAAGAACTACGGCTCTATAGCTGTAGGCGAAAAAATAGACTACTCTTTCGCCAAAGGTAAAAAAGGTTTTGAACTTATCAACGCTATTCGCGAATGCGGCAAAAACGGCAACAAGCTGTTTGTAAACGAAGAATTGGCTAACGGCTCAACCGCCCACGCTTTTCTTAAAAGAATCGCTCAAAATCCTCACTGCGGTACCAAAGCCGTAGCGGTCGCTGTCTTAGACGTAATGGACGGCAGCAACTCGCCGATTACCTTTACCCAGGTAGCGAAAGCGCTTTCCTCAGACTATATCAGTCTGTATTATGTGAATCTTAACAACGACAATTTTATCGAGTATAAATCCAATCCTGTTGTGGGCGAGCTGGCTGTTGAACAGCGCGGCAAGGACTTCTTTGAACAAAGCCGACTCAACGCGAAGTCGCTTATAGACGAAAAAGACAGGTATATGGTTTTGTCTTCTTTCAGCAAAGAGAATATCCTGCGCTCTATCGAGCTGCGCGGAGCGTTTACGCTCACATACAGACTTATTGTTGACGATAAACCAACCTATGTCAGCCTCAAGGCGGTGCGCACAAAGCAGGATGTCGACCATATGATTATAGGCGTCAATAACATAGACGCTCATATGCGCCGAAAAGAAGCGCTTGAACGTATGAAGGAGGAGCAGACCAC
This sequence comes from bacterium, assembly GCA_020625875.1. GTDB lineage: Bacteria > Bacillota > Clostridia > Oscillospirales > Acutalibacteraceae > Ruminococcoides. The sequence continues at coordinate 72,635 of JAHLAX010000032.1, forward strand.
CTATTCGCGCATCGCGGCTTTATCGGGCGATTTTATATGTATTTACACTGTAGACCCTGTCACCGACAACTATGTTAAGTACAGCGTCAACGAAAAATACAGCCATCTGAAATTCCCTAAAAAAGGCGACGATTTCTTTGGCGAGTCGTATGAATTGAGCGAAAACTACCTGCACAAAGGCGATATAGAAAAATTCCGTTCCAATTGTACAAAGGAGCGTATTCTCAAAGAAATCGAAAAACATGGTATTTTTTCGCTTAAATACCGATTGATGATTAACAACAAACCCGCGAGGGTAGTGATGAAAGCGGCGTTAATCGAAGAAAAAGACGGTCCTCAGCTTATCATAGGCTTGAGCTTTCCCGAAAAAGGCTTCTTCGGCGGGCTGAAAATCGGGGGTGATGATTAATGTCGTATTCAATCATAGGAATTCTGGCGATTATTATTCACCTCATTATAAACCGAGACGTCTTGTGGCATAAAGAGACTTACGACCTGGTGCCCGCGTTCAGGCAATACAGAGGCTTTATTTTCGGAATAATACTGTTTTGCGTCACCGATGTTTTGTGGGGCTTCTTCGACGAGTACCATATTATAAACGCTCTTTACATAGTTACCGTATTCTACTTTGTGGCTATGATGGGGGGCTTCCTGCTGTGGACGAGATATGTTGTCGCTTATATGAAAAGCGATTCCGTATTTACAAAAGTCCTTTCGATAGCGGGGGTGATTTTGTTCGGAGCGGAAATTGTTGTTCTCATCATTAACTTCTTTGTACCGATTCAGTTCTGGTTTGACGAAAACGGAGTATATCACGCGGGCGGCGCTCGGTATTTTACGCTCCTTCTGCAGCTTATTCTGTTCTTGCTCACTTCCATATTCACCTTTGTAACAAAAGCGAAAACTCCCGAAGCGACAAAACGTCTGCGCCGTACCGTCGGCTACTTCGGTTTGGCTATGGCGTCGCTTATCGCGCTGCAGTGGTTCTATCCCATGCTTCCGCTTTATTCAATCGGGTATCTGCTCGGAAGCTGTCTGGCGCACACCTTCGTGGTAGAGGACGAAAAAGAGGAGTACCGAAAAACTCTTGAGGATATGCTTAAGAGAGAAAAGCTCCACAAGGAGCAGCTCGGCACAGCTCAGAAAAAGATATACACAGACCCGCTCACGGGCACGGGCAGCAAGCAGGCGTATATGGACGACGCCCAAATGCTCAATGAAAATATAAAAACAGGACATCCCTGTGAATTCGCGGTAGCTGTATTTGATTTGAACGACTTAAAAGTCATCAACGATACAAAAGGTCACGATATAGGCGATATTTATATTTATAACGCGAGTATGCTCATCGGCGAATTTTTCAGCCACAGTCCCGTGTACCGAATAGGCGGCGATGAGTTCGCGGTCATTGTACAGGGCGAGGATTACGAAAACCGCGATGCTTTAATGGAGCAATTCAAAAACCAAGTGCTCGAAAACAAAGCGACAGGTAAGGTTGTTGTTTCGTCAGGAATCGCCTCATACAAAGCGGGCACAGACGAGAATTATATTTCTGTTTTTGAACGAGCGGATAAAATGATGTATAAATGTAAAAAGCAGCTTAAAAAGTCATAGACATTAACAGTAGATTTTTTATATACACAACAGCGGAGGCGGCGACTGTCTCCGTTGTTTTTTATTCCCGTAATTTTTCTACGCGCCTTTTACTCTGTGCGATTTGCATAAATTATCAGTCTGATTTTTGTGAAATAAAACTAACAACTTTTATCCCCAAATATGTTAAAATGGATGTGCGGTGTTATCCGCATTTTTGGTGGATTTTTCAAGGAGATTATATGAATAGTGTTTTTTGGCTTGTTTTAATTATCTTAGCGATACTTATGTGGTCGTCAACAAGCTTGCTTTATAAAGCAGGCATCCATGACGGCAAAGAGGAACATATCTGCTTGAAATACTCTGTTTGTATCGGAATAGTATTTTTTGTAATTGCTCTTGTTTATTTGATTATACGCGAAGAATCGTTTTCTATTTTTGAAAGCGCCGTAAGATACTGGCCGATGACCATATTCGGCATTGTATACGCTGTCGTCAACACGATTTCTTTTAAAGGCTATGTCTATAACGAGGCGACGGTAGAGTCTCCCGTAGAGTCAATCAGCGGCGGTACGTCAACAATATTGCTTATCATAGCTTATCTTGCGCTTGGCAGAGTGGATTCAATCGCAGGACTTTTAACGCCTTTAAGAACAGCGGGAATATTCTTAATTCTGATAAGCATTATACTGCTTTCGATTGTCCGCAACAGAATAAACCGAAAAGATACTGTGCATAAAAAATCTCGCTTTTTGCTTCGGGGACTGGGAACCTTGATTTTCCCGGTTATATTTGCCGTGATTGACGGCTTGGAAACAATAGTTACAGGCGTCTGTTTAGATACTGAATACGGCTTTGGTATGCCCGAGGGCGACAGTATTATAATTGTCGGAATTGAATACGCGCTATTCGCTCTCGCGTTCTGGATTTATATCTTGTTTAAGGAAAAGAAAGCTTACAATCCGTTTACTAAGAAAAGCGCTCCGAGGTTACTCGGCGCGCTTGCGGATAATGTCGGAATTGTTTTTTACAGCTACGCGATGGCGATGAATTCGGTATCCACAGATCCGCTTCTTGCTGTGTATCCTGTCTTTGTAATGATAGGAGGACGCGTATTTATGAAAGAAAAGGTCAGCAAGTCTCAGTACATTTTCCTGCTTGGAATTATCGCGGGCAGTGTGATGGTTGTTGTAGATACAATTATGTAGTCTGAAAAAGGATAGAACATTGTATGAAATTACACGCTAAAAGTAAAGCCGCGTTGATGTCAAAAAAATATTTTTCCATGCTTGCGGGCGGAACGCTGACTATGATGGTGGCGTCCATTATGCTGATGTCCGATTCGTTTATCGCGGGAGCTTTTATCGGTTCCGACGCTGTGGCGGCAATCACATTGGTAACGCCTCTCTACTCGCTTGCGGTATTTTTCGGCTCTGTTATCTCTATAGGTATTCCTCTCTTGTACTCAAAAGAGATGGGAAAATTCAACAAGAAGAGAGCGGATCAATCCTTTGGTTTAGGTGTGTTGATGTCCATTATCGTCGGCATTCTCCTGTTTGTGATAATCTGGTTGCTTGGGAATTTTTATCTGGTCAGTTATTCTCCCGAAAAAGAGGTTTTGCGTCAGGCTCAGGATTATCTGTTCTGGATGAACTTTACAATACTGTTTCTTCCCATACAAATGCTTATCGCGAATATGGTCTACGGTGACGGAGACGAAACCGTTTCCACAATTGCTACTGCGGTACAGGGAATAGGAAACATCGCGCTCTCTATAGTTCTGAGCGGAATTATGGGAATCAGCGGTATCGGTTTTGCTTCTTTCATTTTCAACATAGTATCTATCCTGATTCTGTTGATTCATTTTTTGAAAAAGAGCAATTCACTTCGCTGGAATCTGTACTTTTCCTTCGGGATTATGAAGGATGTTATACGCTACAGTATCATCGACTCAAGCTCCTATCTGTTTCTCGCAATATTTACCGCCGCGCTCAACGCTTTTATCAGCGCTCAGTTCGGGGCGGAGTTCCTTATACTCGCTTCCGCGATAACCCTTTGCCGAGAGTTTCAATTGCTGTTTGACGGTATCGGGCAAGCTGTCGGACCTATTTTCGGCGTCTATGTCGGAGAACAGAATCATAAAGGCTTGCGCTCCAGCTTTTCTTTAGCTAATAAAACAGCAATCATAGAAGGAATTATCGTCACAATTGTTCTGGTGATTATCGCGCCTTTCGCTCCTCAATTCCTGAATGTAACGGATCCTGCGCTTGCGGGCTGGGTAGTGGTCGGCGTTCGTATAACCGCGTTCAGCTCGACTTTTATAAGTATTCTGTATCTGCTGACTTCATACTATCTTGTTATCGAGAGAATCACTTTAGGGCTGGTTGCCTGCGCGCTGCGTGACCTGATTTTCAGCGTAGGTTTTGGCGTAGCTTTGGGTATGGCTTTCGGAATAACAGGTATGTTTATCGGAATCGCCGCGGCGCCCGCTGTCGCTTATGCCTTATTGCTGATTTATATTGTGGCGCGTTACGGCAAAAAAGACTGTCCTATGCTTCTATCCAAGGTGTTCGGGGACGAAAACTCCTATCTTTTCCATCTTTCAGTAGAACCCGAACAGATTATCGGTGTTCAGAAAGATGTAGAGGCTTTGCTGCTTGATAATAATACAGACCGTCGTACAGTCGGAAAAGTTAAGCTGCTTGTCGAGGAACTGTATATGCTCATTCGCGAGAAAAACGGGGACAAGAAGGTTCTCAGCGAGCTTACCGTTTTTCTGCACCCCAAAGAAATAAGAATTATAACTAAGGATGACGGAATCCTTTTTGACATTTCCGAGGATGATGTAAATGTAACCTCTATCGCGTCCTTTGCTGTTTCCGCTTATATGGAAAAGCTCGGGGAAAACCGACACTATCTGACCACCATGAGCTTAAACCGAAGCGCGTTTGTTATTAAAACTAATAAATAGGGAGGATAGAAATGATTAAGAAACTAAAATTCAGACCTGAAATATTCGGGTTGGTTTTTACCATCGCGTCAGCATTATTTATTATATCGCTCAGTTTTCCCTTCTTTACCGAAAAAAGACTGGAGCCATATCTGTATAATTCAGGCATAGATTCAATAGGAGCGCTTATATGCGCGGCGCTGTTTTACGGATGTATGAAGCAGGAAGGAAGCGGAATAAAGCTATTCAGGATTCTGATAGTTTTGGTATGCGCCTGTTTTTTAGTAAACGAAGTGATATGCTTTACGGTGCTTGTCTCGGATTATCGTGTGATTTGTTTCATTTCCTGCTTTTTGAGCAAGCTGATTGATCTTGCGTTGATTTATCTTTTCTACTTGTACGTAAGAGAAACGCTCGGATTTGAGGGTAAGCTTGCAAGTGTCGCGAAAAAACTCATCCCCATACTTTTAATAATCCAAACGCTCGTTATGCTGTCCAATCTCATCACACCCGTTACTTTTACGGTTACTGCCGATGGAATGTATCTTGATACGGAGATTTACATAATTGAGGAAGTTTTCCTTGCTGTAACGTCCATTCTTACGACAATAATGGTATTTATGTCCCACAATCCCTTCAGCCAGAAAGCGGCGGCTTTAACGTTTATTTTCCTGCCGCTTATCGAATATTTTATTCTTGGAGGCAGCTTCGGAGAAGCCAGTCAGTACGGTATCATTTTGATGTCGCTTATCATTATGTACTGCGTCATTTCCAATGTAAAGAGCAGAAAGCTCGCCGCTACACAGACAGACCTGCAAATCGCGTCAAAAATCCAGACAAACGCCCTGCCGCCTGTCGCGCCCGAGTTTCCCAATCATCCTAACGTAAATCTGCGCTGTTGTATGCACACCGCGAAAGAAGTCGGCGGCGACTTCTACGACTATTTTGTGCTTGACGAAAACCGCGTCTGCTTCCTAATTGCCGATGTATCGGGCAAAGGAACTCCCGCCGCTCTGTTTATGATGACGGCTAAAACTATGATTAAGGACTACGCTCTCACAAAAGACAGTACCTCGGAGATTTTTAACGCCGTTAACGTCCGTCTGTGTGAAAACAACGAGGAGGGTATGTTCGCGACGGCTTGGATCGGTATTGTGGATACCCGGACTATGACGCTCCAGTACACCAACGCGGGACATAATTATCCAATGTTTTTGCGCCAAGGTAAGCCTTGCGAGGAAATGAAAACAGTTCACGGACTGTTCCTCGCGGGTATGGAATTTACACAGTACAAACATACCGAGCTTCAGCTTGAATCGGGAGATCGTCTGTTACTTTATACCGACGGCGTTACAGAAGCTCATAACCGTACGAAGAACCTTTACGGTGAGGAGCGCTTGAAGAAGATACTGGAAAGCACACAGGATTCCACAGGGGAACAGGTGCTGGATTGTATTTTCAAGGATGTCAACGATTTTGCGGGTGAAACTCCCCAGTTCGACGACATCACTATGGTTGTTTTGTCTATTAAATAATTGGAGGATATACAAATGAAATTGACAACAGAAAAAAACGGAAGCGGATTGACAGTTCATCTTTCGGGTGAGCTCAACACACTGACCGCGCCTGAACTGTCCGCGCTTTTGGACAAAGAGCTCGGCGGAGTGCAGAAGCTGACTCTCGATTTCGCTGACTGCGATTATGTATCATCGGCGGGACTGCGCGTATTGCTTGCGACCTTCAAACAGATGAAAGTGTCGAATGGCAGTATGGAGCTTGAAAACGTCGGAGAGAATTTCAAGGACGTTTTGGTAAATACAGGTCTGGACGCGGTATTCGGAGTTTTTTAGGCACAGAGCCTTGTTGAAAGGAGTTAAATTCAACTGTGGTCAGCTAATAGAGAACACTGCATAGAAACCTTTGAGTCTATTGACAAATAATATATAATCTTTATATAATAAATATAAGAATGTAAGGAGGAAATCTTATGAAAAAAACAATCAGCATTATTCTCGCTCTGCTTATGGCGGCTTCCGTATATGTATGCGGATTTACCGTTAATGCCGCCGGGGATGAAATCATCCAAAATGACATTACGGCTCATATTTACAGTATGGATAAAACCGAAACGCTGAAATGCGTTTTCAAAAGCAGTATGCCTGATATGGCGTTTATCTCTACCGTTGATTATCTGAAGCAAATCTATGTTGACGAGCCGACTGAGGTTAAGAACGCGGACGGCACTTACACGGTAACCAATCCGAAGGGAACGATGGTTATCGACCCCCAAAAGGATACTATCCATTTCGATAGTTTCGAGGGCTTTGTATCAGCTAAGGAAAATGCGGAAGGTACCGAAATGGACGTGTCTTACGTCAAGGAGCACGCGCCTGTCAGTGAGGGAGAAATAAAAGGTCTCGATATTGATTTTTCGCCTTATAAAATTGATATTCTCGAATATGACGAAAAAACCTATTTCCCCGTGTCGTCGATCGGACTTCTTTTCGGCGCGACCTATAATACGGCGGTGTATTGCGAAAACGAGGTTTATTTTATCCATAGTTCCGATATAGTAATGGAAAACTGTTATTTCAAAAACTCTACGCCTTATAATACTCTAAAACGCAGCAAGGATCTGGTCGAGTTGTCTTATAACGATCTGTGCTTCGCGGTCGATAAGCTTTACGGCAGACCCGCCCGGGCTGAGATTGCGTCACTGCTTGAAGAAAAAAGCTTTGATGAAGCGCTGGACGAGTACAACGACGATACCCGTCGGGCAAAAGAATTGCTTTTATCCGAAAATATGGTTGATTATGTTCTCGGAACGGCTTATCTCGGAGAAGTATTCTTCGACGGAGGTCATACGGCGATTAATTACCCTGCGGTATTATCGTTTATTACTCCCGGAACTGCTATATATAGTGAGCTTGAAAAACTAGCCGATTTAGAGGATTTCCGTGACAGAGCTGCGGTAAACTATGCGATGAACACTCTCGGCTCAAGTCAGAAAAGCAGAGCTATGTTGGAACTCAGAAGCGGTAAATACAAAGATTATGATCTTGTAAAGTCGTGGGATGACAAGTCGGTATCAAAGCTTTATGTTACGGGAGATACAGCTGTTTTCGCATTTGATTCGTTTGTTAACGAGGCGGTTTATAACTTTAAATGGTCTCTTGACTACGCTAAGGAAAAGGGCATTAAGCGTTTTGTTATAGATCTGTCCTGCAACAGCGGCGGCAACGCGGCGGTCGTTATGTATATCATGGCTATGATCACCAATAAAAACAAGGACAGCTATGTTGCCTCATACAGAAAAATTCAGACGCTTACAGGCAATATTACAAGAAACGATAGCGATGTTGATTTGAATTTAGACGGTCAGATAAACGACCTCGACAAGAGCGTATATTATGATTTTGAGTACGCCTTTATCACATCCAAAATCTCGTATTCCTGCGGAAATCTGCTTCCTTGTCTCGCGAAGGACGCGGGCTTCCCGATCCTCGGCGAAAGAAGCGGAGGCGGCGCCTGCTCGCTTTTGATCGCGTACACTCCCGAGACGTTTTTCTATACGCTGTCAAGTTATAATAAGTTCATCACCAAAGACAACAAGGACGTTGACAACGGCGCCGAACTCGCTTATGACCTTACAAAGCAGGCAAGCGATGAAAGCGGTATCGACTATTCAGGCTTGTATGATGTAGAAGCTTACAGCAAAATGATCGACGAGTTCTACGGCGTAAAAACCGATATAAGCAAGATGAGCGCAAAGCTTTCTAAGACTTCCTATACTTATACAGGCAAGGAAATCAAGCCCGCTGTTACTGTAGAAGGTCTTAAAAAAGCCGACTATACCGTAAGCTACAAGAATAACAAAAACGCGGGAAAAGCTACGGTTACAATCACAGGCAAAGGCTCTTACAAAGGCACAATCAAAAAGACCTTCA